>JAPKFG010000038.1 GCA_028821675.1 Candidatus Poseidoniales archaeon | reverse complement strand
GCATCATCCGGTGCATCGCACATCAGACAACAGATGGCGAGCCCCATGTCACTCATTGCACGCCGAGGTAGTGACATCAAACCGTCATGAACAGACCCCACGCATGAAACATCCCCATCCACGAACCCTCAAAGGGTAGCATTCATTCCAAGTGGTGGTGGCCATGGACGATTCGCGCAAACCTCGCAAAGATTTGGTCGAAGATGACCCCTTTGCCAGATCGGTCCGCCCCATATCTCATTCTAGAGCTAGGGATGATGGAAATTGGCGCGCACAGACAGGGCCGCGGGTTGTCCAAGTGCAATTCAGCCCCTTCAGTCGAGGTTTCACTCAAGCATATCGTCCAGCACCAACCTTGCACACAGGATCATTTTGGCATTTTTCAAAAACTGAAATCAAAGATTTGGCAATTTCTCTTGCCGCATTCTCATTGGGCCTCTCCTTCATGTTTCAAGGAGGGATTCTAGGCGGGATATTCACCCAATCTTTATCCGCATTATTGGGATACACCATCCTGTATTTCCTACTAGGTCTCGTCGCCTTTGGTCCGGCGTTTATTATTCACGAATTGGCACACAAATTTGTTGCACGACACTACGGTTGTTGGGCAGAATTCCGGGCCGATCCCGCTGGCTTGCGAACCGGCGTTTTGATTGCTTTAATTATTGGATTTTTATTCATGGCCCCCGGCGCCGTCATGGTTGCAGGCAATGTCAATCGTAGACAGAACGGCATGATTGCCTTGGCCGGCCCAGCATCAAATCTGATCCTATGGGGGGTTGGATTGCCCGCATTCATACTCCTTCAGGATGCAGGAATATTGACCGAAATCATCTTCCTTTGGATGGCCGCGAATTCAATTCTTGGAGCATTCAACATGCTACCCTTCGGTCCATTGGATGGTAAGAAAATCAAGAATTGGTCCGAACCGGTTTTCTGGACATTCCTATCCATCTTCCTAGGACTGATTTACCTCACCATGTTCTCATCCGGTCAAGCCCTTTTGGGTGTTTAATCAGAGATATGAATTGAGAACCGGTTGGTGGTCGAGATGCAGGAATATCATCGTTCCATACCAGGTCATCAGATCGATTGAATTAACGAGATTTTGTGTGCCCGTACCGTAATCATTTTCCATCCAGTATTCCATTTCTTCAACAGTATCACAGGTTTGATGATAGCAATCGTAACCATCTACAAGACCCCCGAAACCAACAGTTACAGTACCAATTTCTTGGAATGAAGCATGATCACTTCGCGCCGTAGTCGCTTCGTTGACGACGACACCCGGCTCGCCCTTCGCAGCCCAGTCCGCCTTCAATTCACCATTGAGTACAGCCAACTGCTCTTCGACACCCAACGCATCTCCAGCCAACCACTCAGCCAGATACACCATCTCGGGTTGATTGATGATATCTTCTTCAGTATCTGGGCCGATGTAAACACGGAACGGCCAATTTTCTGAACTGGCAGGGTACGACCCACCCCCGTTGTTATCGGTTCGATCGGAAGGTGTTCCATTGCCCGGCCAATTGACTCCGCCCATGTCGATATTGATGTAATTGGTAATCGTAATGTCATCGGGCAAGTCATGGACCCAAGCGATACTACCGCGCTTACCCCCTTCCTCACTACTCCAGAAGCAGAACACAATTCCTCGACGAGTCGGTATGTCGAACAAGGCCTGTGCCATATTCAGATTGACCGACGTTCCAACCGTGTTGTCGTAGGCACCGACTCGGGTACCATATCCACGAGGCGTTCCCGACGATGGGTCGTTGATTACAACCATTGGAGCGATATCAAAGTGGGAACCAATCACCATCCACTCATCTGGGAATTCATATCCTTGCTTGTATGCACAGATATTGTATGCTTCGGGGTTACTCTCAGTATACTGGAATCGGTGATGTCGAACATCATCATATCCGTAAGACTCGAGTGTGGATTTGACCCAATTGGCAGCATCTTCGTATGCAGGATTACCTTGGCCGGCCCAGCGATCTAAGTAACCTTTAGCCAAGTCTACATCCAACGGCGACAAACTATCGTCGGTGATGAAAGACAGTGTGTCGTATGTTCGCTTTCCAGCAACCAATCCTGTGCTGTGCGCCCCTCCTTCTTCGATAGGCACATTTGCAGCCATCGGTCGAACAATAGAAGCCATACGAATGGCTACTTTACCACCTGTTTCAGTGCTGTTTGACAATTGTAGCAGTTCGCTACCATTCTCAGCATTCATTACCTCAACACCCCTTGTTGCATCCATTCCCGTTGCGGCCCAAGTGGACCACGAAATGTTTCCCTCTCTAATTGGAAATAAGTCGCGGCCAGGTTCGCCCAGAAGAACAGCAAAGGTATCAGCACGAGGCGGAATCAAGATTACGAGGTTGGTTTCTTTGTTTGCGCCCAAGTCGAGTACAGTTCCATTCTGAACATATCCAGTTTCGGGTTGAAGCACCAGATAGGGAACAAGCACCCGCATCGCCTTATCGGCATGGAAATGCACACTTTGGAAGATTCCTGCGGTGAGTGGGTTTGGTGAGACATCGAGATCAGAGCCAGACAGCCCCCCTTCATCATCTGAACCGAAACAGCCCTGAACACTAGCGCCCAACAGGAGAAGAACCAGAATCAACGACAGTGGGCTACGGCGCATCTAGTTCGGGATAATTGGAGCATTGTTGAACCCACCGCTCTCTCGCGCGCCCCGCACACGTAGGTCGCATAGCGACCTATTGATAGAAAATCGAGCAGCAAGTGAGGCTTCCATCCGCTGCACGGATGTGTTCCATATCGACGCTTCTTGTGGAGAACCCAGCTGCTTCTAATACACGTTTAGTCTTAGGATAATTTGCTGAAATCATCACTGAACCACTCTCGAATCCGATGATATTTGCAGCGTACGATTCTTCATTTGGCACCCACAAAATCTCCACTCCCTCATCGGAAAGTGGCGCCAGTTGTTCTGGTGTCATGTGACCCTCTGCAGTAACTAACATTCCTGGTTTTGGCGAAGAACAGATAGTTGTCAAGTGAAGTGTGGAATCTGGAACCTCAAATATCATCGAATCAAACCCACGACTTGCAGCCACTTGTTGAAAGAAATCTACACCAGCAGCATTTGTTCTCTTAGACATACCCAGAAGATATTGATCATCGAAGAAAACCGCATCACCTCCATCCATTACAGCTCCTTGCGGCATTTCCAACACCTCTAGATGTTCACCAAGTACTTCTCGAATAACCTCTTGTTCACCTTCCCGGCTGGGGTGGCCCATGTGCGGAATCACTACGGCCCCATCTACTACAATGGCAGCATCTTCAACAAAAGTACAATCAGGATGCTCACTCAATCCAGGGAGCACATCCACTTCGACACCGTGTTCACGTAGTGCAGCCACATAATCGGCATGTGCATAACTTGCCGCAATCGGGTCTGGGGTTTGGGTTCCGAAATACGAGGATATTGCCTGATTAAAGTTCGAAGAAACCTCTCGAACAATGGCCCGGGCACGTTTTCTACGACTCCATTCGCCACCCATCAACCAGAGTCCGAACGAAGAAGTCACATAACCATTCTTGTACGCCAAACTGGATAAGAAATCCCGATTAACGGAAACAATATCTAAACATTCTTCCATCTACTGGAAATATGGTGGTGCAGAGGGCAGGATTTGAACCTGCGAACCACTGAGGACTGGGACCTCATCCCAGCGCCGTTGACCAAGCTTAGCAACCTCTGCAAGAGTAATCCAACGACCGACCACTTTCTTATCAAAGCGACGGGGTCAACACGGCTATTTTTCTGAGCCGCCTTTCTCAAGTAGGGGTTCCACACCCGCCCCACCAGATGACAGCCGAACGTATCCCAATGGGCCGCATGTTCATCGATGATGAGATGTTGGATGCCGCCCACCGAATCCTTGCCTCTGGTCAGTGGATCAAGGGCCCTGAATCGAAGGCGTTTGGCGCAGAATGGGCTGAGTATTGTGGTGCATTAGGTGGAACACCCTGCAGTAATGGATCCGTCGCACTGATTGCTGCCCTGCACGCGCTCGACGTCGGCCATGGAGACGAAGTAATTGTACCGAGTCATACCTACATCGCGAGCGCGACATGTATCACTATGGTCGGCGCCAATCCAATATTTGTCGAAATCGAGGAGGATTACTACACATTGGATTCAGCAGCCGTTGAAGCCGCAATCACACCTCAAACCAAGGCCATCATTGCCGTTCATCTGTACGGACAACCGATTGATTCAGATATATTTGAAATTGCCAGTAAACATGGAATCCCGGTTATTGAGGATTCAGCACAGGCCCATGGTGCTTCACTCAATGGTCAGCGCGTAGGTTCATTCGGTGACATTGCAACCTTCTCCTTTTTCCCAAGTAAGAACATGGCCGTAGGAGGAGATGGTGGGGCCATTCTCGCCAATCGAGAAGATCTAGTTCAACGCGTCTCGACATTCATCGACCATGGCCGCTTAGACAAATATCGTAACGATGTTCTCGGTACCAACTTCCGACTTTCAGAGATTCAGTGCGGCATTGGGCGCATTCAACTCAAACATCTCGACGGATGGGTTGCGCGACGCAACGAGATTGCAGCGAGGTACTCGGTAGCATTTGCTGATTTGGAACACATCAAGACCCCCAAGGTTCGAGATGGTGCAGTCCACGCCTGGCATCAGTATGTTGTCCGAGTCGCCGATCGAGAGTCCTTCTGCGCCCACATGAACTCAATGAACATCTCAACGGGCATCCACTATCCAATTCCTTGCCATCTTCAGCCTGTATATGCAGACCACTCACAAGGTTCGCGGGGCTCACTGGAATTAACCGAGGCTGTTTGTGATGATATTGTCAGCATTCCCGTGATGCCTCTGTTAATCGATGAAGAGGTCCAGCGCGTCATCGAAGCCGTGGTCAGTTGGACACCCTAAGCGCGCCAACTTCCCCGCAGAAGTCACACCACGGTTCGCGTGCCAGTGAACCATTCCCAAAGCGTTCATCTTCAGTCACATCTTGCCCCAACCAATCGGGCCGAGTAAATTCGTGGTCAGCGAACGGAACCTCCAGTTCAGCCATCACCAATCCATGATTGTCAGCCTCAAAGAAGTCGATTTCCCACATCAAACCACCCTCTGCGGGCACTTCATACCGGGTCTTTAGAACATGAGGGAACCTGAATGAGGTCACGAGATCTTGTACATCTTCGACCATCACTTCGAATTCCCATTCTGCACGCGCATAATCCACAACAGGTCCTTTCACGGTCACGAAGGCTGAATCTCCAGCCAATCGAATTCTCGGTGTTATATTGGCCGTTTCGATGAGTGTTGAGAGCTGCCGATTCACATCCATCGGCAAATTTCGGACCAAGACACGTTCTTCGAAGCATAGTTTGTCACCTACAACCTCAATCTTCCATCGTGGAAGATAGCATTGAACAATCTTGACACCCTTACCTAGTGGGGGTAAAACAGCCGAGTCCGGGATGAAGAATCGATATTCGATCTCCACACCCTCTCCTGACATGAGCGCCGGTTCCCCTCGACAGGCTTTGAGCATAATGCAACCGACCCATTCAAGCGAGAGATTCACCCCGCCTTCACCATGGGCGAGCCCCGAATCCACAAGAACGGTATCGTCGACGTTGAATTCGGCGAGGATGTCACATTGGTCGAACCAGTCAACCTCTATGGGTGCACTTTGGGCGACGGTGTGTTTGTTGGGCCCTTTGTGGAAATCCAGCGGCGTGCCTCCATTGGCGCACGTACGCGCGTACAGAGTCATGCCTTTATTTGCGAACTCGTGACCATTGGCGAGGACTGTTTCATCAGCCATGGAGCGATGTTCATCAACGACCCATTCCGAATCGGCGGACCCGCTCGCGGCGATCAGACCCAGTGGAAGGAGACCACCATTGGAAATCGCGTGAGTATCGGTACGAATGCCACGATTATGCCCGTCAGCATCTGCGATGATGTGGTCATCGGAGCCGGTAGTGTGGTCACCAAGGACATCACAGAGTCCGGCACCTATGCGGGAAATCCCGCCCGGAAAATGTAATCCATCAGAAAGGCAACGGTTTGTCTAATCTCTCGGCCATTTCCACATATCGATTGGTGTGTTCTGTTCCGGGTACGTGAATCACGAATTGCCAATAACGCCAGGCAGCAACCGCGAGTACTGCAAATTGATGCAAGTCAGGAAGGGCTGCATGTTCTGCCGCTGTCAATGGTCGCACCGACTCATATCCAGCCAATAACGCATCCCACAATTCAGGAACAGGCAAACCATCTTTCCAACCAAACCCAACATAGGTCGTCACAAGATCCATCGCGAGCGATTCGACACAGATTTCCTCAAAATCAAGCAGAGCGAGAACTTCTCCCTCGCGTCCAATCACGTTGTCAGGATACAGGTCACCATGGATGATGCCAGAGGGCAAATCATCCGGAATACTTTGCTTGAGGCGGCGGCTTTCCTCTTCCAATAACTGAAGAAATGGCGTCATTGACCCATTTTCATGGGCATCTTTCACCATTTTGTCCCAGAGGACATACCCAATCGCGAACGTCGTTGGAATATTCTCGTGAATGGGAACCGCATGCATTTGTGCCTGTGCTTTGCCAAGTTCGTAAAGTGAAGCAGCGTCTGAAGGCAGCCACCCACCGTCAATAAATGGCATCAACATCCATGCAAGATTATCCTTGACAAGCACCCGTACGCCACCTTCCAACATCAATGGAGTGGGCGTAAGCACACCGTGATCTGCAAGCCAACATGTATGCTCGATAATTTGCTCTACTTCATCCGGTGGCCTTTCATCCCAGACTTTCAGAACGAGTTTTGTTTCATCATCGAGCGTGACCAGATAATTCGAATTGGCCCACCCCCCAGCAAGTGACTCCATCTTACGCAGGGGCGCCACTCCAGCCGCATCCAGTAACCACGCAGCCTCTTCAGCACTTACATTGGTATACGCCATCAAACCACCTTCACTGTTCGAATACATCGCGGATGGTGCTGCGAAACATGGCGATTGAACGCCGATGATCGACGACATCAGCATGCTCCTTCGCTTTCGCACCATACTCTTCTCGATTCTCGTAAGTGTCTTTGATGGCAGACACCCAATCATCCAGACTTCCATCTCTGGCAACTACGACCCCACCGTTGCCCACCGCTTCAGGTTGGCTTCCGATGTCGACGGTCACGGAGGGAACCCCGAATAATCCGGCTTCGTTGATGACCCGCCCCCAAGATCCAGTGCTCTCTACAGTCAGAACATGAACATCACAATTCGAGAACACATCCTCCACTGAGGTGTGTCCCTTCCATGTTGTGTTGCTAAACTCACCCAGTGCCTCTGCATAGGATCCACCCCCATACACATCGATTTGTGCATCTGGCCACACTGTCTGTAGATGGGGAAGCAATCGCTTGTAGAATTCATATCCTTTCTCCGGGGTGACGCCAACGACTGCGATTCGCGGCACACCACCATCATTCATCTCGATTCGTGCGGTTAAACCTGAAAGTCGCCTCTGTGACACATTTTCAGCAGTACCGAATCGTTCAGCATAGTTCACTGGAAGTGGAACATGTGCCCCATACTGGATGTTGAACGCTTTACGGATTTGCTTGAGAAGACCTTGTCCGGCTCCACATACAGCCTCAGCACCTACGAGGGAGTTACGATACAATTGAGAGTGATTGAACTGCAATTCATCTCTCACAAAGGCAAGGTATGGAATCCCAGCATCTGAGAAAGCCTTGGCCGCTCCGGCCGACCAATGGAGTTGGGTGATGCCGAGTAAAGCATCGCCACTACTCTTGGCGGCCTCGACTTCTGCTGCAAGTAGTGGTGTCAACCATTTTGCGAATGCACGATTACTCTTCGATAGATGCTGTCGTTGAAGCCACGAATGCTGCTTTCCTGTCCGCCGGCTGCGCAGACGCCAAGCAAGACCCGACCATAAATCCTCAACTGGATGATTGCAGACTGCCCGTTCGAGACTACTGTCTTTGGTCAAATCAGTGATATCACCTCTACTGGCGCTCTGGAATACCTTGACTGACCAACCACTTGCCCCACCGTCGCCCGAATCCTCTACCAATGGAATGTAATCGGGTGCATTTTCGATGTACGGCCCCTTTCGAGTCACTCCTTTCAGGAGTGTTGCAAGTGACATCTCCGCCCCTCCAGCGGGTGGGTCGAGGTCACGTAGAGCCGCTAGAATACGGACACCCATGTGAACTGCGGTAAGCCACAACCACATCAAATCGCCCCATATTCGTAGACCAATCTCCCTTAGACGGCACAGTCATGAACACGACCGGGTTCGCGCGACCATGGGATTCACTGTTGCAGTGGTCGGAACCGGTTACTGGGGCCGCAACCACGTTCGAACTTGGGTATCCCTCAAACAAGAGCAGATTATCGATCAGTTGATTGTTTGTGATGTGGATGAAAACAGAGCTCGTGAACTTGCAGAAGAGTTCGATTGTGAATGGCATACAGACGCACTCACACTACGTGAAAAATACGAAATCGACGCGGCCACCATCGCAACACCTACTCCGCTGCACGCACCTCTTGCCATCGCTCTGATGGAGCAGGGCGTCGATGTCCTTGTCGAGAAACCCTTGGCCATGGATGAGGCTGAAGCACAATCCATCGTCGCTTGCGCCGAAGAGCATGGACGATTGCTGTGTGTAGGCCATCTGTTCCGTTATCACGTTGCTATTCGCAAGGCTGCAGACATGATTTCAGCAGGTGAAATTGGGCCCGTACTTCATATCGAATCTGAACGCTTATCGGTTCGCGAACCACGACCTGATATTGGTGTGATCGCAGCCCTCGCCATCCATGACATGGATATATGTCGAGATCTGATGGGTGATATGGATCCAGAAGAGATTGATGCGTTCTCATTACCGAGCGAAATCGAAGGGATTGAAGACCACGCAGTCATCCATATGCGCTTCCCTTCAGGTACGTGTGGTAATCCACTGGGCCCATCCGCCCAAATCACTGTCTCATGGCGCAGTCGTGTACGCGGAAAGGTTCGAGAATTGCGCATCATTGGCCGAGATGCATCACTCCACATAGACTATCTTGACCATACAGGATTGTGGTTGCACAATCATCCTAGAAATATCCGTGGAACGGAATGGGGTGGATTTGGTGCTGCACCACGTGAGCGTGTGGAGATTGAAGGTGGTGAACCGAGTCTGACCGCTGAATTACGGGCCTTTGCCCAGGCGAGTCAATCTCTCGCTTCGGGCAGTTCACTGGACTCTCTCAACCTACTCGCACCAGGACACATCGGTGTTGTGGGTATGCGTTTGGTAGAAGCCGCACTACGCGCAACGAAATAACGCCGATGAGATGATTCAAGAAGCGCCTCCGCTTCGCAAGGCCATGGACCTCAATTTGGGTGAATCCCTCTTGGGTGGCGTGTACGATCTCTATGTGGACGCATTGGGCAGCACTGTAGCTTGGTGGCTCGGTAATTTCACAATTATCGCCATCCTCGCTTTGGCTTATTGGGTCATTACGAATTGGAACGACGTTTCTAGTGGTTTGGGTATTTCAGGGATGCGAGTCACAGCGTGGTTGGTTATCCTCGGTTTTACCGCTGGCCAGTTCGTGTTTTATCGAAATCAGTTCGGTTTTCCAACATCTGGCGCATTTCTCACTGCACTTAGCATCAGTGCCTATCTGTGGTGGCAATGGTATCAACTAGAACCACAGAAGGCTTGACTCACTAAGAGCATTCATGAGCCGTAGGCAACGCCATCCACACAATGGCGACCTTTGGTGACCACCCCCCTCTTCCCGACTCCCTTGAGTCTTTGCTCGCCGATGAATCTGTATCCACTCTATTCCTGAAAGCGGAGTGTCCTCCGCGTGTCAAAGCGGGCCACATCACTGAATTAAGATTGGAAGAACTGGATTCTCCAGCGTGGGACAAACCGACAATGGAATCACTCGCTGATGATCTAGTGACCATTATCGATCAACACGACCACCGCTCAGATTGTTTTGTTGAGATTGAGCGAGAAGGGTGCCGAATAATCCAAGCAGGGGATTTACGAATCACCTGTGCATGGCCACCTTTCTCCGAAGCATGGGAAATCACAGTTGTTCGTCCCGTGGCCCACCTCTCCCTCAGTGATTACGAATTAGACCCACGGCTCATCGAGCGCCTTTCTGATCATCATCGAGGCGTATTTGTTGTCGGCAAACCTGGCTCTGGAAAAACAACGTTTGCTCAAGCGATTGCTGCCTATTTGGACGAAGATATTGGTGCGATGGTCAAGACCATGGAATCCCCTCGTGATTTGCAAGTTCCACAGAGAGTGACACAATATGCACCCCTTGAGGGAAATCTCGAAAAAACGGCTGAAGTGATTTTCTTGGTCCGCCCTGATTTTGTCATTTTCGATGAAGTCCGTCGCGCTAGAGATTTCGAAATATTTGCTGATGTACGATTGGCTGGCGTTGGCTTGCTTGGTGTTACTCACGCGAATAGCGCACTGGAAGCGGTTCAACGATTGATAGGAAAGGTCGAATTGGGTATGATTAGTCAAGTTCTCGACACAGTAATCCATATCGAAAAAGGCCAAATTGCACAAGTTCTAGAACTGAAAATGGTGGTTAAGGCACCGAGTAGTATGGAGTCTGACCTATCTCGCCCAGTCATTGAAGTCCGCTCGTTCCCTTCCAACAAAATGACCCACGAGATATTTTCATTTGGTTCTGAATGCGTGGTCGTCCCAGTAGATGGTTCTGGATCACAGAGTCCAGCCAAGAAATTAGCATCCGCTGAACTTGCCCGCCAGATTCAACGTTGGTCGGGCGCTAGAGTTCATCATGTTGAGATGGCATCAGATACGGCAGCCACAATTTTTGTTGATGACGGGGCCATTGGAGCTATCGTAGGACAAGGCGGCTCTAGCATCCGGGGGATGGAAGAAGAATTTGGTCTCAAACTCAAGGTCAAAGGTGCTGCTGAAATACCTCGTGGCACAAATAAAATCGGTAGCAATGCCCCTGAATGGGATATGCAGTCAGAACGATCTAAGGGCAGCCATTCATGGGAACAGGGCGGCGGCGGCCGCCGCGGAAAGAAGGGAAAACGCCGTAGATGATGCCCATAGGGCATCGCGAAGGCTTCATGAGTACCGCTTTGGCCGAGCCAATCATGGGCGACGAAGGTGCCGGCAACCCTCCCGTGGTGATTCTACGTGAGGAAACCAACGTCACAAGCGGTACTGCAGTCCAAGAGTCACTCATTGACGCCGCACGGGTGGTTGCAGATATTCTTCGTTCAACATACGGGCCACGTGGATTAGACAAAATGCTCTACAATCCGGTTGATGGAAGGACAGCAGTCACCAATGATGGTGCCAAGATCCTTGCTGAATTGATGATTCAGCACCCGGCAGGGAAGATGCTCGCCGCAATGGCCGAATCACATGAGAATTCTTGTGGTGATGGTGTAACGGGGGCAATTCTGTTGAGTGCCGAACTATTGATTGAAGCGGGCCGCTTATTGGAGAAGGGATTGCATCCATTGACAGTCATTGATGGATACAACAAGGCGTGTTCGGTAGCGTTGGCTACAATCTCAGAATTGGCCACACCCCCCACTCCCGATTCACTCGAACAGGTTGCAATCACCTCGTTGACTGGTAAGGGAGCAGAAGGCGCAGTAGGGATACTTTCGAAGATGATTGTTGAAGCGTTGAATATGGTTGAAGCGGATGCAGATTTCATCACTATGTACAAGACCAACGTTGGTAGCCTTGTAGACAGCAAACTCATTTACGGAATCGTTGTACGTCGTCGTATTCTATTGGATTCCCTTCCCTCACAAATTGACAATGCAAAGGTCGCCACAATCAATGGAGATATAGCACCAAGAAAGCAGATCCGTTCTGCCGAAATTGAAATTGAGCACGTATCTCAATTGGATGCATTCTTGGAGGCCGAAGAAGCCACCCGGGACAGTCTTGCGAAAACCTTGCTTGCATCTGGTGCCAACGTATTCATCTGCTCAGGTTCCGTCGACAAGGGATTGTTTCATCGCTTAATGAGAGCGGGATGTTTTGTGGCCGGTGAATTTGATGTTCAGGAGTTGCGAAACGCCTCTCTAGCAACCGGCGCGCGAATTATCGAGCATATTTCGGACATCACTTCTGATGATATCGGACTCGCAGGACGTTTGTCCACTGAACGACGTGCGCCCACCGACCAGGTCGAAGATATCATTCGCCTAGAATCATGCCCATCTCCAAAGGTAGTCACTTGTGAAATCGGCGGGGCCAACAGTCTCGCAGCCGAAGAAGCCATTCGCGCCATTCATGACGGCCTCCGAGCCACGGGTATGGCCATCCGCCACAATCGCATTATCCATGGTGGTGGCGCAACACACATGGCTTGCGCGCTAGCCATCCGGGAATCAGCGGAACACGAAGCGGGCCGAAATCGATTGGCTATGGAGTCCTTCGCGTGTGCGCTCGAAGCCATCCCCACGGCCTTAGCACAAAATGCAGGTACCGATGTATTGGACCGAATATTGGAGTTGCGAGCAGCTCACAGAAATGGAATGGGGGATGCGGGAATAACTGCCAACGGGGAAGTCGGACCAACTTTAGCCAAGGAAGCAGCCAACAATCTTGAATCCGCCTTGAATGCAGCGACAGAGACCTGTACAAGTATGCTAAGAATCGATCAAGTCGTGTCTGCACGTGGCGATTGAGTCACCATTGGGTTCAAAGGCGTACATACATTCGCTGCCTAACGGGTTCCACTCATGGTTGACCTCGGCCAGCCGACACTCAGTACTTCTGTGCCCGGCAAAGAAGGTGTAAATGCACCGCGTGCTCTGATTTCTGTTTATGACAAAACAGGCGTGACAGCTTTCGCAACAGCCTTGACAGCGATGGGCTGGCAGATTCTTTCTACGGGAGGCACCGCCCGCCTTCTTCGTGAGAATGGACTTGAGGTAATCGATGTCACCGATGTGACGGGGCACCCCGAAGTATTCGATGGAAGAGTGAAGACCCTACATCCAGCCATTCACGCAGCCATTCTAGCACGAGGAGATAATCCAGATGACATGTCAACCCTTGATGAACTCGGTTACCCCCGAATCGACTTGGTTGCTGTAAATCTCTACCCCTTCGAGGAAGTAGCTGCCCAGGACCCACCAGTAAGCGAGGCAGATTTGATTGAAATGATCGATATTGGCGGGCCAACATTGGTTCGTGCATCTGCTAAATCTCATGCTGATGTCCTCATCGTAACCAACCCGGATGATTATGGCGAACTTCTAGAAACTATTCAGGAAGCGAATGGCGATCCTGCAGCAGTAGACATCAGTATTCGCCAAAGATTGGCACTCATCGCGTATCAGCGCACAGCCGCATACGATGTTGCCCTTGCAAACACTCTTGCCAACCGCTTCGAATTTTTGGAAGATAAAGCGGAAGAAACCCTTCCCGAAAAACTCCTTGTTTCGGGCGGGCATCGCATTCCACTTCGCTACGGAGAGAATCCCCACCAACCTGCGGCTTTCTATCCAAGTCAGGGACCCGGTGAAGCCCCGGGTGGATTGGCCGCAGCTCAACAACATGGAGGTAAGGCACTATCATTCAACAATTATCTCGATCTAGACGCTGCCTTACGATTTTGCCGTTCTTGCGTCGGACCTGAATGGTCTCAATGGCCGCACAGTTGTGTCATAATCAAGCATACGAACGCCTGTGGAGTGGCACTTTCTACCAATCAGGTTGCAGCATGGGATGACGCTTTAGCCAGTGACCCCGAATCTGCTTTCGGCTGCGTTATCGCATTCAATTCACCGATTACAAAAGAGACTGCAGAACGGATTGGCAACCATTTCGTAGAGTGTATAATCGCCCCAGGCTACGAGGACGGTGCATTGAAAATTCTCTCCGAGAAGAAAAACAGACGCTTGCTCACACTTGAGGGAATGACGCCACTAGATATGCAAACTCAATTCCGTCAAATCGATGGAGGTTGGTTGGCACAGACAGAAGGCGCACCCATCATTGATTGGTCAGATGTCCAATGCGTGACCAAGGCACAAGTAAACCCCGAACAAGTGGATCTTGCTAGGTTCGGTGTCACAGTCTGTGCTCAGGTGAAGAGCAATTGTGTAATTTTCATACAACCCACTGAGACCGGATTCGCAACAGTAGGCATCGGTCCAGGGCAGACCAGCCGCGTTGAAGCGGTCCGAATTGCAGCCAGAAGGGCTGGTGAACGCGCTCAAGGCGCGATGATGGTTTCAGACGCATTCTTCCCATTCAGAGATGGAATTGACACTAGTCATGAAATTGGCATCACGGCGGTGATTCAGCCGGGGGGCAGTATCCGTGATTCAGAAGTTATCGAAGCCGCCGATGAACATGGAATGATGATGTTGTTCACAGGTACCCGACTGTTCCGTCACTGACCCCTTCAAATAGACCGGACTTGGCGGCCGGTGTGGGGCATTGTACAATGGACGGCGGTTTCTATGATTTGGGCCTCGACCCAGCCCTTGTTCAAACCCTAGTGAAACAGGGGATTACTGAACCCTTTGAAGTCCAACTAGAAGCGATTCCAGATGTCATGCTTGGTCATGACATTTGCTGTCGCGCCCCAAC
>JAPKFG010000037.1 GCA_028821675.1 Candidatus Poseidoniales archaeon | reverse complement strand
TCCCACCCTCATACAGACGCAAGATGCTGCGAGTTCTGGCCCGCAGGGCGATGGCACCCCTTGAGGACATGTGAGGGTGGCAATCATGCAAGATGGAACGTACGCATCCCCGATGCACAGTACTAGAATGAGAGTTGTACTCTGTGTAATCGCGTTACTCACCATCTCTTCAATACCAATCCAGGCGCAAGAAGTTCCGGCCCCTGCAGGTTGGGAGATGGGATTTGTTTACGAAAATGGCGCCTCGGAAGACGATCCATTTCCACTAGAGGAAGAGGAAACAACAATTCGTTTTTGGATTCGAAATGACAATTTAATTGGGGATATCGAAATATCTCTTGAATATTCGATGGTTGGGCTGGTTCCACAACAGTTGACACTGTCTGGTGAAGAGAGTGTTACTGTAGGAAGTGGTTCCAACGATACATTCACGCTAAAAATTGCAGGCATTGACGTGTGGGATATTGCATCTGGACTGATATTTGAATTGGAAATCGATGGAGAAATGACCGCTTTTCAGGGCGTCCCTTTGGCTGTTCCCATGTCGAGCCAAAGTATCGATGGAGAATTGATTGTCCCCGAATTATTCCGTTGGGAAGTCGACATCGAAGAGGTCGAGCACAGAATCACTGCAGGATCGGAATTTAATCTGCATCTTGACCTTGTCAACAAAGGCAATACTCCCGATTCTATCAGCGGTTTTTCTGTTGAAGATGATTGTCCGGTCCTTACTTCAGATGATGAACCACTGAATTCAGTTTTGGGACAAGTCACATACCCTGAATACATCTGGTATACGGATGGCTCTGTTGGATCATATGACTTATTTTATGAACCAACATCTGTCACGTTGGTTTTCGATGCTTCTTCGACGCATCCAACACGTATGTGTGAAATCGAAATCACTGTCCAATCAACTAGCGTCAACAATGGTGGGGATGGTGACGCTTCAAACAAGGGTGAAATCGATGTTGAAATCGAAGCTCGACCTGTTGGAGCTCAACAGGATCAAGATGACGCAAGTACGGATGACGATGATGGACCGCAGAATCAGGATCAAGTCACCTCAGACAACTTCCTGATGTTCCCAACTCTAGTCACTCCGATGGCCATCCTCTGGGCGGCTCTCATGCGGGCGCGCGAGGAATGACTTGTTTCGGGCGAATTTCGCACACTTTGATGTGTGTCCTTTACACAATGATACGGAAAGGGTCGACTTGAAACTCCTTGAGAATTGCTATATTGACCTTACTCGGCTTGCAGCAACCTATATTTGCACAATGTGATTGCCGAAGGCGTTGGTATAGTGGAGCCTAGGCTCCATCGAATACAAAGGGAAGGAATGACGATGGAAGAAGACGAAGGTGAGCGCAGCCGATTCGGCATGTACATCGCTTCATCTCTCGTCCTAATTCTACTCATGACTCTGATACTTCCAATGGTCTTCTCCGCTGACAAACAAACGGCATATTCTGCCTATGTCTTTGAATCTGCTGAAGATGAGGACATGCGCCTTGCTCAACTCAATCTGATGGCAGCGACTCTTGGAGAGACTGGAGACGATTACACCATTGCCAACACAATGTCCACACCAATGCTAGTCAATGATTGGCAAAACCCTCACCGAACGATGCTGACCATCATCGCTCCTGAAAAGCCGATTGATGAAACCGAGGCGAACAAAATCTACGAATTCGTCACCGAGCGAGGTGGCAAGGTCATCATCGCCGCAGATAACACTAACGCGAATCGCGTCGCCTCCAAATTTGGTGTGACCTACTTCGACGACCCCATGTACGACATCGACCATTACTGGGATGAATACGATGTTGAAGGAGATGCAAATCCTCCAAATGCAAAGAACGTCTGGAGTCTAGCAGCGATTGAACAATCTCTGACTGACCCAGATGGCGATGGCGTCGGAGTCATGTCTGAATTCGGGCAAGACAGAGGATGCGAGGCATCTAAACTCACACAGCACTTGTACACAGAATGCAGAATGCCTGTGATGTTCCGTGAGCCAACTGGAATCAAGGTCGAGGATCACTGTCAGAATTCCGAACAGGCTTGTGAAGTGAAGGTTCTCGCTAAGGCAAGTGTCTCGGCCTTCATCGATGTGGCCGGAGATGGGGACAGTGGCAATACCTTGAATCCGGCACCCGGTGACCTTGCACTGGTCGTGCGAATCGACTTCCCTGGTATCACCGCACAGGATTACAAGAAGGATAATGCGGGTTCTCTATCGGATATTGACGTGACGGGCTCAATCCTGTTCGTCTCAGACCAGACCGCCTTCAGCAATCGCCTCTGGGACTTTGGCGAAGCATCGGCCACGGGTATGCGCAACGAATGCGAGGTTGCAGATTCATCTTGCTGGCAAGGAAGGCTAACTGGCAACACCCTGTGGGATGGCAACAAGCATTACTTCCGCGCAGTCATTTACTCGATGATGGAATTCGACAATCAGGAACTGTCCAATACTGTCAAACTCTCGCACTCTAACTTCCATATCGTCTTCGACGAAAGTCGACACGTTACCGGTGTTCTCAGCGCACCATTCACCGATGCAATGGCCACAATCGTGTTGCTGACCAGTGACTCCTTCCTGAAGTGGCTCATCATCCTCAATATCCTACTCCTGCTTCTGGTTGCAATTATGGTCGTTCCAGAGAAGCCCAACTGGCGGCATGTATTCGATTTGACTCGATTTAGAGAACGTCCAGAAAAACTAGATCCAGCGACATATCGTCAACGTGTTCGAGAGTCGCTTATGTCGAAAATTAGAATCTTCTACGATTTAACCAGAGATGAAATGGCCCTGAAACCGCCTGCTGAAGTGCAGACGATGATTGGCAACCCTCGTCTTGTCGAATTGGCTTACAGCCAGAACAGAACCTATTCCCCCCAGGAGTTGCGAGAGCTTCTCCAAACGATCCGTCGATGGGGGAAAAAAGAACAATGATGAGAGTCATATAAAAAAAAGGAGAGTGAATGAAAATGCAAGCACCACCGCCACCTGGCGGCGTAGCACCCGTAGCACCGGCCGCACCCGCGGCCCCTGCGCCGGCACCAGCCCCTGCCCCTGCACCCGCACCCGCACCCGCGGTTGCTGCACCGGCACCGGCTCCTGCCGCTCCGCAGACCCCGAGACACCAGAGCACACCTGAAGCTCGCGAGAGACTCGCGGCTGTAGGCGCAATCGGTCAAGCGATTGGCGCTGAGGTTGCCAAGGTGATTATCGGTAAGCAACACGTGATTGACAACGTGATGGTAGACATCCTAGCGAACGGCAACCTGCTGTTCGAGGATTATCCAGGACTTGCGAAGACTTTGATGACGAACACGTTCGCCGACGCACTCGGTTGTGATTTCAAGCGTGTTCAATTTACGCCTGACTTGCTTCCGGCTGACATCACTGGTACGAACATCTATGATGCAAAGAAGGGCGAATTTACGTTCAAGCCCGGACCAATCTTCTGCAATCTGCTGTTGTCTGACGAGATTAACCGAGCCCCGCCCAAGACACAGGCTGCTCTGCTTGAAGCTATGCAAGAGAAGCAGGTGACAATTGGTACGGTGACGCACAAGTTGCCGAGCCCGTTCTTGACCATGGCGACCCAGAACCCGGTCGAGCAGGAGGGTACCTACCCACTGCCCGAAGCGCAGTTGGATCGATTCATGATGAAGATGAGCGTTGGTTACCCTGACCGAGCAGATGAGGACGAAATTCTCGCCCGACGTATCGCCCGTAGAAAGGACGCCGTTGACGTGGAAGTCATCACTGACCCCGCTCGTGTTGTCGCCATGCAGCAAGCCATCGAAGACGTTTACGTCGACCCGGCTGTTCGCATGTACATGGTCGAAATTGTCGCGCGCACCCGCGAGGACCCACGTGTTCTCGTCGGTTCCTCGCCACGTGGTTCGCAGGCTCTACTCAAAACAGGGCGTGCTGCGGCTGCAATGCGTGGTCGTGACTTCGTAACCCCTGACGATGTGAAGGCAGTGGCACCGCTCGCGGTAAGCCACCGTCTCATCCTCAAGCCCGAACACCAGATCAAGGGTCTGGAAGCGCAAGAGGTTGTCGATGGAATTCTACGAGAAGTTCCTGTACCCACTGTCTAATCAAAAACATGGACTATTTCGCGTGAGGAAGGAGGGATTAACCAATGGCATGGAGTCGCAAGTCGGCAATGTTCGCGAGTCTCGCGACAGCGTTGTACTTGCTCGGTCTTGTTCTGCGTAATTCGCAGCTTGTGACCGTTGCTGTGGTTTTCCTATCGTTCCTGACATGGGCGGCACTGCGTGCAGCGCACGCAGATGTTGCGGCGACCGGTAGACGAATCGATGAAGAAGAAGATTCGGAGGATGCACCTACGCTCTCATCGCTTTCAGCGATGCGAAAAATATCCGCGGCACGCATCTTCGAGGACGGCGAGATCCAAGTGACACTTCGCCTACAGAACCACTCTCCACTCTCCAAGATTCTGGAAGTGAAGGACACCGTCCCCGAAGTCATGCGCATCAAGGAAGGCGCCAACTACATCCTCATGGAACTCGGACCCCGTCGAGAGACGCTCATCGAATACATCGTCGAGTGTCCACTCCGTGGATTCTACACCCTTGGCCCCGTCAGCATCCGCGTGCAGGATCCATTCGGTCTGTTCCACAAAGAGAAGGAATTACACGTCTACGACGACTTCCTTGTTTTCCCCAAGACCGAAGATCTCAAAGAAGCGTTTGTCAAGAGTCGAGTACCAAAGATTTTCACGGGTGCCGTCAACATTAGACAGCCTGGTGAAGGTTCGAATTTCTACAACCTGCGTGAATACATTCCTGGTGACCCCATGCGTAAGGTCAACTGGAAGGCTTATGCACGCTCTGGAAAGATGATGGTCAACGAATTTGAACGAGACGCAGTGAGTGATATCATCCTAATTGTGGATAGTCGTTCAATCGCTGAAACTGGACCAGTGAGTCGCAATTCATTGGTCTATAGTACAAGAGCCGCAGCCAGTTTGGCACAATACTTCTTGAGTCGACGTGACTCAGTAGGTCTGGTCATCTATGGTAGCGACATCAACAGTGTAGATCGTGATACAGGCAAGAAACAACTCTACGTTCTTCTGACCAAACTGGCAGGAGCAGCCGCCAAGGGTAACACACCTCTACAGGTTGTCACCAATCGAATCATGCCACATATCAACAAAGGTAGCCCTATAATCATCCTGAGTCCGCTTGAAGGGGATCCAACGTTGATTAATGCAGTTCGTGACTTCCGTGCCAGAGACTTCGATGTGACTTTACTCAGTCCATCCAGTCTTGAGTTTGAGTTTGATGCCAAGCGCCTCGACAGAACGGGCTACGAAGTGATGAAGACAGAACGAGATATTTTGATGACGGAACTCAGAGGACTTGGGGCCTTCGTCATGGATTGGGAGCCAGACATGCTGCTCTCAACAGCACTTGCAGGTGCAAGAGGATTCTGAGGTGAAGCTATGGTTGCAGGAAAATCATCTGACACATCTCACCTCTATGAGGGAAAGGTCATGCGTGCCGCTGCGCCTTCTCGAAAGAAACTCGCTGGCAAAATGAAAGCCGGCGGAGCGGAAGTACCCGATGATGCAGTTCCCAAAGTTCACATTCCAACCTTTGTCGAGAGCCTCTTTGGCGGCCCCTTGGTCCCCAAGATGAAGTTCTTGCCCGCAGATCGAATGGTCCAAACTCTCCAATTAATTGGTGGTGGATTGATGATGTTACTAGCAGTGCTGACCTATCTGGTCACCCCTGCTGATGGTACGTTCTGGAATGGATTCGCCCTCTGGATGGGCTTCGATGCATTGGGTCAGATTCTGCACCTGTTGATTGTCATCGCTGCACTTGGAGCTGGATTCTTCGGTATTTTCCGTCGAGACGCTCGTGGCTTGCTAATCTCCTATGTCTTGTTCATCGTCATCTCGTTGCGATTTGCCGCATCCAAAGATACCTTCGACACAGGAATTCTCTCTGAAGTAGGTGAATTCTGGACCAAGCAACTGATTGTTCTCTACGCAGTCTCATTGGTCATGTACATGGAAGTGACGAATGGGATCATTCGATTCTCAATGCTTGACACCAGTATTCGTACCGGAGAAGTGTACGTCATGAACGTCAAGAAGGTGCTGAGTCGATATCATATCAGTCTCGTTGTGACACCTGTCATTGCTGCTTTTGTTGCATCCTGTACTCTGTTAATCAATGTCATCATTCCATGGTTCTTTGAATTCTTTGACAAGGAAACATCCGTTCGATTATCACAGTCTGTTGAATTGACGAGTGTCTATGGTGTAGCCCTTGGAACCATGTTCGTTTTCATTCTTGTCGCAATATTGTTCGCTGCAAACATCCCATTGCGAATCCAGCAGTGGAGAGAAGCCGCCGACGATTGATTGTCTACTGAGTCAGTAGATCTAGTGCGGCGCAGAGCGATTGAATTGATTGCTCTGTCTGATTGGCAGGAACTGTTGCATGGATGGCATGGTCACGCGATTCTTCATCACTGAACTGTAGTTGAATATTCGCCTCAGTAGCGAATGACTTGATTTGATCGCGAATGGATGAATCCTCACCAATCCCCTCGCCTACAAAGCACAGGATTGAGAGAGGTTCACCCAATTCAGGGGTAGGTAGACTCGGTTTTTCCGATAAAATTCGCTTGGCACGTGCAGCCATTCTACTGGAAACCAATAGACGTACACGACCGGGCTGGGCTCGAATGCTGGCCACACGAATCCGAGCGCTTCCCAATGCAGACATTGCATCACTCACGCTTTCGGTCAACGATAGTGCGCTTGAAAGCGACCAAGACAAGGAGATTAGATGGGGTAGACAACCCACAGCGCGGACAGCAGGAGTTTCCAATCGAATTGAGGGGCCGATGATGGTCCCGTCGACCTCTGGACTGTGGAGGGGTCGAAGGTAGAGGGGGATGCCAGGTTTCCTAAGAGGTTCGACGGCTGAAGGATGAAGCATGGGTTCGCTGAACAGAGCAAATTCTGCAGCCTCAGTATAGGATAGGTTAGACAGATTTCTCGCAGGGAGTGTCCAACGCGGAGATAGTGCAAGTACACCCGCCACATCACGCCAGATGGTGACGCTCGATGCATCGAGTGCAGCCGCAACGGCGGTGGCCGTCAAATCTGAGCCCCCTCTCCCCAACAATGCGTATCCATCTTGGGCCACGCCATACCATCCTGTAATGACTGGAACCGCTCCTGTAGGAATTTCCAGAAGTTGTTTGGTTTGGTTCGCGTCAATTCGCGCATCCTCCCCCCGTCCAATGAGCCGAATCCCCGTCTCTTCGGACCAAGCCGGAACGGCGGGAATTCCTCTCGCATCCAATGCAGCAGCAATGGCTAGACTGGACAAACGTTCACCACAGGCAAGGGCATCCGCACGAACTTCGATATCTGGTTCGCTGGCATGTAAATCAAGTGAATCAGCAAGGTGATGCAGAGTTTCAGCGAATCGAACGGCCCAAGGTGATGATGCAATCTCTGGAACTCTCTCGATGTGTTCCAATTCAATCGATGCGGTGAAGTCAGAATTTGAGGAGGATGACCGATAATCAATTTGTCCGATGAGGCGATCTGTGATGCCGCTGAATGCAGAAACAACGGCCACTGCGCGTCCTTCAGAGTGACGTATTCGCTCAACTACCGCATCGATATCCTCGATTGCGGAAAGACAAGAACCACCGAATTTGTGGACATTAATATTCAACTCCACCCCTCCCTCAATTGCAACAAGTCGGCAATGATGAGGCGACAGACAGCTTCGACCACGGGGGCGGCCCGTGGTGCAATCACAGGGTCATGCCGCCCTCCGATTTGCAATTCTCTCATCTCTCCTGAAGGAAGATGTAATGTCATCTGTGGAATTGAAATGGAACTCGGTGGCTTGAAATGGACGCGGACCCGCAATGGGGCTCCCGTGGACATTCCACCCAGAGCGCCATCTGCGTCTTCACCGATTGGAATCTGCTCTGGACCCCATGCATCATTGTGTTCTGACCCTTGCATCGTCACTGCTTCACGGCCCCGACCGAATTCAACTCCTCGGGCACCTGGAATGGCCATCAGGCCTCGAGCGAGTGCGGGCTCAAGGCCCTCGAACCATGGTTCGCCCACTCCCAACGGTAAATTGGATACAATTGCCTCTACACTAGAGCCGATGCTATCACCTGACTTGCGAAGAGATTGAACCAATTTGAACATGAGGTCTGCTGCCTCAACATCATTACAGTTCAGAATCGAACAAGCCTCACCTTCACCGGATTTGCTCACAAATTGAGCGATGACGGGTCCAATCTGACTACAATGAGCATCGACTGTAACATCTCCGATAGCCTCACGAATAAGAGAACCTGCAGCCACCAATCCGAGGGTTAAACGTCCTGAATTCGCTCCACCCCCGCGAAGATCTGCTGCCCCGCCAGTTCGCGTGGATTCGGGTAAATCAGCATGACCGGGACGTGGCTGGTCGGGTAGAAATCCGTAATCTCTTGATTTGGCGTCCTGATTGCGAACAAGCAGAAGAATTGGGTATCCCGTTGTCTGACCTTCGTAGACACCAGAGAGAATCTCACAGTGATCGGGCTCTGTTCTTGAAGAAAGGAGGCGACGGCCTGGTTTTCGTCTTTCTAAATCTTCAATCAAGGTTTTGACATCGATGGATATGCCAGGAGGTACTCCCTCGAGTAGGGCGCCTACTGCGGCTCCATGGCTTTCTCCGAAGAGTGTTACTCGTACAGAATCGCCCAGACTCATACCCATCGCTGCACCCTCCGGGTGCAGCGCGAGAACGACTTACGCCTTATGCCTCACCCGTACGGAAGGTGGTTTCAATGATTTCCCAGTCACGAGGTTCAATCGTTTGCTTGACACGGCGAATGGATGATTCTTGAGCCGCAGGTAGAATCAGAGCGATGGCTGGACCGGACCCTGATATGGTTGAAACACGACATCCGAGAATGCTCATGTCACCACAGGCCTTGCGACCCGAAGCATCGCCCAGTGCAGCAGCAACAGCACGTCCATTCTGAATCATCGCATTGAAAATCTTCTCCTGTTCCACGGCAGTGATTGCCTGCTGGAATTGATTAGCGTGCATCTGAAATTGCTCAGGAACAGGGTTAATGATTCGGGGTCCTCTATCCAGAATGAGAATTGTCCAGTTTTCGGAATCTTCAATCTCTCCTTCCATCAAGACTCCTTCAGCGGCCGGGACGTTGGGATCCACGACTTTCCAACCTGGTTCGACAGCAGCCCAAGAATCGTCAACAGAACCTGTGAAGGAACAGCCACAGGCTAGTTGAGCATCGGAGGCGATATCGACAATCTGGTGGTTCTCTAGTTTGGTATCTGTAGCGTCACAAAAGGCCCGGATACAAGCAACGGCCAACGCTGCACTTGATTTCAATCCACGACCGATGGGGATTTCGGAGCGAACGGCCCAATACAACTCTTCTGAATCAGGGAGAGGATGCCCGGCATCAGTCCATTTTTCAGTGACTGCGAGAATCAATCCATGGGTATCATTGGGTTCTTTCTTGACAGGGGAGTCTCGCAATTGAACTCGAGTGGAAATTGAGATGCTTACAGCTGCTCCATAGCCAGCACCGAGAGCATGGAGGATGCTAATCCCCCCGTAACCTTCACCCCGACCCAGAACCGCCATACAACCCTCTCCTTAACGCTCCTCGGCCACCGACAGGACGGTTTGGCCAATATGCCTAGCGCTTGTTCCTATACGAGCAAGTAATAAATCCCCCACGGTGATTGAAGTGACAGACGGCATCTCTCCTATGGGAGAGATGAGTCTCACAGTCTCCGCTTGTTGCAAAAATGTCTGTCCAACGATTCCACTATCGGGATGACTGAAACGAACGAGAAGGAAGGGGCGTGATTCAATTTTCATGCGACCGATGACTGCACTGCGAACTATGCCAACTGAATTGCAAACTGAGACCGAATCTCCCGCCATCAATTCACTGAGGTATTTTGTCGTACCATCGTCCATCAGAACGTATGCATGTACGGCCCCGGCATTGACGCGGAATGGCCGTGGTGGAACGAATTCACTCTCCAATGTCTCACCATGAATCAGAGCCAGAGCATTGGCTGATGAACCGATTAGAAGACCTTCGCCGACTTCTAGAACAGAGGTCAAATCAACACAGACACGATCGCCGATTCCACCATCTTCGATAGCGATAACTTCGACGGGGACAATGTCAGAATCATCATCAATTGCAATCTCATTGCTGTCGCTCTGAATCGCAAGGCGTTCGGCGGCAATCATCTGGGCATCCGCCCAAATCTCAGCATGGTCTGCGGGCAACAGCAAACCATCAACACCGGTTTCAAGTGCGAAAGCAGCACCTCGAATGGCTTGCAATGTATCGATTCTAGCGACTAGATTTGTCCCTGTACCCTGTGCAGCTGCAACGATGTTCTCCAGAGGAATCATCTGCCACTCACCAGTGGTCAAAACGACCCAAGATACCTGGCCAATCATCGACCTCGCAGCATTCTGACCTTCTGCATCGCTAATGTCTATGTGGACACCAACTGGATTCGTGGATGAATCAAGAATTCGACCATCGTCACAAGCGAATAAAACGGACTCGGCCCAATCGGGAATGCCATCACCTGCGGCGAGGAGAACACGATTGGCGGGGTGCGGTTGAAGGATACCGCCATTCCCGCTCGCTGCATCTAACCACAATTCCATTTTCTCACCTCAGGCTCCATGAACAATATCTCTCAGGGCGCGAACACAGGCAGCCGGATCCTCGGCGCCAAACACCTGACGACCCATACAAACGCCCGCTCCACCGGCAGACATGGCGTATCGAACGACTTCCAATGTTTCGGTGAAACTCCCCCCTTTGGGACCTCCAGCAATCAATACGGGGATGGGGACGGCACTGCAGACCTTGCGAAAGCTCTCAGCGTTGCCAGTCCACGGGACCTTCACCACATGACATCCCATCTCGTAGGCGATTCGAGCAGCGTGCGCCACACCACCGGTGATGTCGTTGGGTAATGCGACTAGATTCGGACCACGGGGGTAAACCATGCCAAGCACTGGAATACCAAACTCCTCGGCTTCAGTGGTCAATTCACCCATGTCTTGAATCATCTCAGGTTCATTTTCATCTCCAAGATTGATTTGACCTGAAACGCCAACTGCACCTCGTGAAAGGGCCTCGGAAGCACTTGCAACCTTGACCTTGAACTGAGAATTCTTACCACCATGAGCTGTCGATGCCGATACGTGGCAAACAAAGCCGTCCCAGCCAGTTCGAGTCGATTGATGGCTGACGACCCCTTTCTGACAAACGATGGCATCAGCGCCTCCTGAAATGATGGAATCAATGACCGAATCCATTCGATCGAGACCATCTTCTGGATAGCCAGAGAGGCCATGATCCATCGGAATCCAAACGCCACGGCCATTCGGGAGAAGGCGTTCAAGGCGTTCTGGAAGGCTACCGCTCATGCAGGGTCCCACTACTTCTCGCATTTGAGCATTTGTCGACCCATAGGGTCGACCTAAATATCCAAATCAACGATGACCGGAGCATGGTCGCTGACGACCAATCCTCCTTCTCTCATCACGGAAGCACGCTGCAAGAGTGGCGCGCCAGCAGCATTTGCAAGAACGTAATCAATGCGCCAACCGCGATCCTTCTCCCGAGCCTGTCCTCGATTCGACCACCATGAGTAAGGTCCCTTTCCAGGCCCCACGCCTATTCGAAGCAAATCGTTCCACCCCGATACGAGAAGGCGGTCAAACCATTCGCGTTCCTGAGGTAAAAATCCACTCATATTTTTGTTGCCAACCGGATTCCAAATATCATCCTCAGTGTGAGCGATATTGAGGTCACCACAGAGGAAAACCGGCTCATCCAATTTCGTAAACGGGCGTGCCCATTCAAGCAAATCTTCCATCCACTGTTCTTTCCATATTTGGCGCTCAATCTTGTTTGAACCACTGGGCAAGTAGCAATTCAGGCAATGGATTCCATTGTGATATGTGTGCAGCATTCGGCCTTCGCTGTCATCATAATCCAATGTCGTCGAAATGCCTCTTCCAATCTCATCGAATGACTCCTTGGACCAAGTTGCGACGCCAGAGTAACCTTTCTTCTCAGCGGGATGCATGAGTGTGTGTACCATGGGTGGAGTCCAATCCTTCGGAAGTTGTTCAGGTAAAGCTCGAGTTTCCTGTAATAGGAGAATGTCGGGATTGATGCGTTCGACAAACTCATCCAACCCCTTGCGAATCGCCGCACGGATGCCATTCAAATTCCAAGTGACCAAACGCATACAAACACCTCACTGAGATAGATCTTTGACCTTCTCGACGAGATCCATTTTCTTGATTCTCCACATGCCGAAAGGTGTCATGGAGATTGAGATAAACACGACAATTCCGATGAGGATGAAAATGGAATTACTGGAGGGTGCAACTGTGAAATACGCAGTCCAACTAACGAATGTGGACATCAACACCTTCGTACCAACGATTGAGAAAATACAACCCAATACCCCGCCAATCAAACCAATGCCTAGATGTTCACCAAAAAGCATCAATCCCAAACGATTGTTGGATGCCCCAAGGACTCTAAGGGTGGCCAATTCAGTATCTCTCTCTGCCAAATTCATAACGAGTGTGTTGAATAAAACTGCAACGGCAATCAAGATGCCTAAGCCCTGAATCGCGAAGAAGAATTCTTGTTGTTGTTGCTGAAGTGACGAAAAAGCGTCCAGTGTATCCTCGCGCATCGTAATGCCTAACGAACTCTGAGCCAGTTCGTCGTCTGGCTCGACTCCATCGGGCAATTGAAGCATCACCACTGTGGCATCCAACTCCAAAATTTCTGCTAAATCAGCACGATGGAAATAGACGGTACGGGATATTTCACCTAGAGTAAAACCCGTGATTTTGACCTCAACTGTTTTCGTTCCAAAAACAAGCGAATGTGTTTCACCAATTTCCCAATCGAGGAAATGGTTGAGGCCCTCATCGACGAGAACTTCGGGTATGGCCTGATCCGCAGACGGTAAATCGCCTTCTGAAAGATAGACCAAATACATCGATTCGCCAGCCTCAGTGGCGACATTCTCAAGTCCATAGGCGGTCAATTGCCGATTGTCACCCTCGGGAGTACCGGGGAAGAGAATCATGAGTTCATGTTCAGCATCATTTTCATCCGCCCATTCAACAATGGCATCCTCATTGCCCATTGTGAATGCCTGCGCATCCCAACTCTGGCGTTCTTCTAACCCTCCAAGGAAAATTTCACCAAAGGAATCCATCATGATGATCATCGAACCAAAAAGCAACATCGAAAGACCCACAGCAAAGAAAGTGAGCATCAATCGAACCGGTTTTCGAACACTCGAACGTATCGTCAATCCAACAGTCGCAGGAAACTTTGAGGTTAATTTTTGCAAGCGTCTCGAGGAGACTCGGATTTCATGTTGCCCACGCAACACTTCCAGTGGCTGCAAACGAGACGCCTGCCAAGCCGGCCTCAATCCAGACAAGAAGACGATGAGCATGGCAATGACGACGATTTGTGTCACTAGGGCCGTTGGCAGTGACGGATCAATGATGGGGATGCCAATGATACGTTCATACATTGAAACCATGGCAGGTGCTCCAAACAAGACACCGGGGATTGCCCCCAATACACAGCCGATGGCGCCGATGAAAATCGGCGCCATCACATAACCGGGCATAATCGACATTCGTTTCACTCCAAGAGTACGGAGAACTGCGATTTCCTTGGCCTGAGATTGAATCAAGCGTTGTAGACTAAGGAAAATTGTGATACCCGCGACAATCGCAATCATGCCAGTGACGATTGGATAGGATTTCATCGCCCCCTCTACATCCGCTCTCAAGAATTCAACAGAAATGACGCCTGTCCGATCATAAACACCCGTTGGCGAATCATCGTTCTCCGCTACAATTGCTGAAATATCTGTAATCAAATCGGTCAAACCACTCGCAACTGGAGCTTGTGCATCCGGTGTACCAACAACATCAATCAACAGTAAATTTGAGTCGCCGGCACTGAAATTTGCAAGCGCTTCTAGACCCTCGTCCGTCATGTATCCCGCCACAAATGTTCCCGGTTGTGCAGGAAGAATTTCACCTTCTATTGTGAAGTACAAATGGTTAGAATGGAAACCAATTCCAACCACGGTATAGTCCGATGCAAAGCCAGCACCGGCGCTGATTCTTACAGTGTCTCCGACCTCAAGATTCAGGCCATCAGCCGCGTGTTGATCGATGACAATTTCATTGGCTGCTGTTGCCATTCGTCCAGAGCAGCAATCGTGTTCGGGAATCCAAACTTTGTCCACTTCACCTTCATCGATTCCATGCCAAACAGCAGGCACCATGCCAATCTCTGCATATTCACTGAAAAATTGACCACTGGATTTGAGGCGAGGTTCGCAATAGTCGAGTTCCAAGGTTTCACTCGGCCATTGATCTCGAATTTCTTGGCAAAGGTTCTCGGCGGTTGTCGCATTCCAATTGCCAGCATTGTTCTCGACCCACACATCGGGGAGATTGACCCCCTGTTCATCATCGGCATAGATGTCATCATACAGGGTGGTTACCGAAATTGCATAGGCTCCAAATGAGATGCCGGCAAACACACCGATAGAGACCATCAAAACGACTGCTGAAAGGCGTAATTTCGTACGCCAAAGGCTTCTTGCGAGCCTCTTTGTCAGTAGCATGGACATGGAATCGCCTCCGTTCAAACCTTTTCATCGGAGATGATTTTTCCACTATCTAAGCGAACGACTCTCGTCGCAAATCG
>JAPKFG010000036.1 GCA_028821675.1 Candidatus Poseidoniales archaeon | reverse complement strand
CCCGTGATTACATTTCCAGTAAGGTCTGTGGCATCAACCCAACAATCTAGATTGTCACTTGCGACCATCGGTTGGAAGGAGAGATTGACCTGATATCTGGATACTTGACCCTCAATCGTCTGCACGGCTGAGGCCTGCAAGGGTTCGCCAATTGATGTGAAGCCACGCATAATCTGGCATGTCATCGTCCAGGATTCATTTGACAATCCGGCACCAATGTCCTGTAGATTGAATTGCAGAATGATGTCAGTCGCATTGGCAGGGATGAAGGATGGTTCAAAACTAATGAGCGTGGGCGCATCCTCATCCACTTGTAATCTTAGAGAGGAGGTCGTCGATTCAACTATTCCAGGGGCTTGATTCAATAGAAGATTTACCCTATAGAACCCATTGCTGAAGGCTGAAACTTCACCTGAGAAGTAACCCTCTCCATCTGCTATCACGACCAATGGAAGATCGGATGGAACTTCGAGTTCGACAGTATAGGAATTCGCAGGTGGTGCGAGGTCGGCGGAAGCATAACGAACGTGTCCACTGATCTTCAATCTCGCATTGAGCGCGACGTAATCGTCCTCTGAAAGCGGGGTGTTCAGCGGATCATCGGCCAAGGATATGGTGAAATCCGCCAGTTGGATGTTGGAATCCAATGTCCAGAAGATTCCCATGTAGAGGTTTTGATGACCGGATGAATCGGTCAATTCCATTGAAATCTCACTAGTGGTGACGGCTGGATTGAACAATGGCGTGAATGAGAATGAGAGATTTAGGTGAATCGCCTCACCTTCACCTGTGATTGTATATTCGAGAACCTGAACCTCAGGATCGTTCGAGGAAAAGCCGCTCGCTTCTGTCCAAGTTAGTTCAGTGTTCGAGCCGAGGTCGACGACAATCTCCTGAAGGTCACCCAATTCATTGTGGTCCTTCAGTGTGATGTTCAACCAAGTCGAATGAGAGGGGACTAGGGTCCCCACACCGTGATATTGCAGCGTGGCGCCAGTGAATGTGGTCGGGCTGGGCACCAAAGAAATGTAATCAGTCAGGTCTTGCTCGAATCCAGGACCGGTGCCGAGATAATTGCCCGCGACATCATTCCCTTCGATGAAGAGGGATACACGCTGACCCTGCGCATTGGACGTGTCATCGTATGTCGCATGGTAGAACTCAGAATCTCCTTGCCTTTGTAAGGGCCCACTGGCATATTCCATGATTGAGGGAATCCCATCGCCGTCATCGTGTGCGGATTCAATCCACCAGCGTAGGCGCAAAGTCCCTTCGTCGATACCGATGGTGTCGGCAATAGAGACGTTGAACAATTGCTGTGAATCAGGGATGACGCGGTCTCCGGACGGGGAATTAAGCATCATTCCTGGATCGGTTGCGTCAATTCTGAACAAGCGCTCACCGTCACCCTCTGGAGTGAAATCGAATGGACCAACGATGCTGGCACTGACTGTGAAACCATCGTAGTGATTATCGTTGGGTGCCACGGAGTTAATCGAGAAGGCACCACTCAAATCCGTGGTTGAATTACCACTGACATTCACAAGTTCGACAAGCACATCTCCGGGCTGAGGACTACTCGACTCATTGAGGTAATGCACCACTCCGGACGCTCGAAGAAGGTCACCTCCAGCCACCCAGTCATCTTCGAAGATTTCTGGGCCACCATGGCTCGGTGCGGTCTCATCCCACAGATGGAAGTCCACTATCTCCAGTCGCCTCTCATGGTTGGTAGTCTGGCTGGAGAGTCGATCGGTATGCAGATTGTCGGTAGTCGTGACTTGGCCCAGCCATTTGACATCCTGCTCTTCGGGCCAATCCCAGCTCACTTCTAGATCCCATTCCATCAATCCGGTGTCAGAATTCAAGGGTTGCCAGTTGCCTGAAACATTGGCAACGAATCCATTGGCATCAATCATCCAACTGCTTGCATTGTCGAATGAGTACACCAACACAGGCGGATTGGAGACACTGCTGAGTTGCGGCGTCATCGCCAACCAAGATATGTTGGAAAGACCCTGATAGGACGTGACCTGAATCCCAATCACTTCCGTATCCCCATTTGGAACCAGTGTCTGTGTCGGGAGGGTCATCGACCCGACAGAGGGAGGGCGGTCGCCGAGATTGATATTCAGATTGCTTAGTTCCACGATACCGGCACTTCCACTGCTGACATTGATCAGAATGGTCACATTGCCAGTAGGGTCAGGAGTGGTCCCACTCAAATGCTGATTGATCTCGGACGTAAGGGGTCCATCGCTGACTGTGGGCTGCCAATCATACTCGACATCTATGTTGCCGAGCACAAGTGTGGCATTCCCAGTGACACCGAGAGGGATGTCAACGAATTCGTTGCCCCAAGCATCGGTGAATGTAGGTACTGCATTGGCCAATAGAGCATTGAGGGTTGCAGAGAAGTCTGGGATGGTCGTACCATTGCTGAGATTGCCAGCATGACTCCACTCGGAACTGCCATCATTGCCGATATCAAGCCCACCGGTTACATCATCCGTTCCCTCGAAAACGATGGTGAGTCGAGGACCGTGGGTTGAATTCTCACTGGAGGGAATCGATAATCGGGAACCATCCGGTTTGCTAGTCGTCTCATCTCCGACTAGCAACAATCCTTGATTCGGAATGGTTCCATTGACCCAGCCCTGAATCAGATTGGTCAGCCCGGATGAATTGAACTCAAGCCAATTGTGTTCCAGATTGGCTGGGCTGTTGGTCACATTGGCAATCGCCCCCCCTCTATCAGTAGCGCCTGATGCACCTGAAGAAGACCAAGCGTAGTCGGTTCCCGTCACATTGTCAATCGCATTGTTCCACGACACACCAGGGCCATGATTTACCGGAGAGCCAGACTCCATGCCTTCGATCCAATCCTTCAGTAGCGGATGCACTCGGTAGGTGTGCTGAATGGTATTGGCTTGACCGGTATTGGCGTTGTTAACACCATCTGCAATCCAGAACGAAAGATTCGCATCGAGTACCGTCACGGCTGGAAGTTGCGTTAGATTGAACCAGAAGACCGAGCGGTAGATGTTCCAATTCGCCCACTCTGTCTTCCCCACCCAAATGAGGGATGAATTTCCATAGTTGCAATCTAGGAGGGTCGAATTACCCCATGAACTGACTTTACGCATTGCCGCATCCTCAACGTCATTTCCACTGAGGGTGAGTTCACTGAGGGTAGAGACCTCCAAGGATGCCGAACTGACCGTCGCATTCAGTGGTAAACGAATCGAATAGGTGGAATTTGAACCGGTTGAGAGGTTGACACCGACAGAATGCCAACCATTGGAAAATTCATCGACATGGCCAAACGAACCGTTTCCTGGACCACCAAAGGCCCATTCCAGATCCCCGTCATCACCCACATCGATGCCTATGGTGGTCGGACTTTCGCCTGCGGCCCCCTGCCAGCCCCGAACATCGAGTGAGGCCGCACTGACAACCGAATTCGCCCCGAGAATCAGAGTGGTGCTGGTATCGTGGCCTTCACCTGGGAATGTGATGTTGACTGATTGTGGGAACCCACTGTTTCCGAAATGGGTCACATATTCCGCATTCGCCGAAGGGAACATACCGGGTACAGAAAAAATCGAGACAAGGAAAAGCATAGAGAGCAGCAATGCCGAACGAGCAGAGGATGTGTCATCAGCAGTCATGATTCAAACCTCCCACCTAAACAGAGCCCCTTTGGGGCTCATTCATGCAATTCTCTTCTAATCATTCCCCATCATTGGTCACTACCCGAACGACGGTCAAGATAGGATTCTAGATGTTCCAAATCGAAATGTGGCCGGATGCACGAATCCATCACCCAATGCGGTTCGAACAATGTCAAGATAACCCTCTGCCTGACCTGTTTCACGAATACCGCCCGATAGTTTGAGGCCCCGAGCCTTACCTTTGTTATCATGGCTCCAGGCTGAGAGAAGTTCAGCGAGAGTCTGTGCCACTAAGGGGGTGCAGCCGCCACGTCTCCCAGTGCACGTCTTGATGAAATCTACCCCGAATTCGAGTGAAAGTTTTGCACCCAATTCAACGAAAGACAGGTCCAACTCAGGGGTTTCGAGTATCACCTTGAGGACCTTGTCCCCACAGGCCTGTCTCATCTGCGCAAGGTCGGTGGCGACCTTGTTTCTATCTCCATCCATCAAGGCATTGAAATCGATGACGATGTCAATCTCATCCGCACCGTCGAAAATCGCCTGCTTGACCTCTGCAATTCTCTCGTGTAAGGGCCCATCACCATTAGGAAATCCACCCGCAGCGCAAGCGATGGTGCCGGTGTAATTGGAACGTGCCATAGCGACGTGCTCAGGAAGAACACAGATCGCTGCGAAATCATGCTCGCATGCATCCTCAATGAACGCCGCGATGTCACCCTCAGGGTCGAGCATAGTGTAGTCACACAATCGCAACAGTGCATTCGACACAGAATGGGCTCTGCCCCCTCAGCGATAATCTTTGCACAATGAACGACCGGTTTGCTCAAATCCGGATGGGTCATTCGCAATACGGTGACACCATGTCAGAAAGGGCTGACCTAGAGCGCGCCGTCGCTGAAAATCTAGGGTGGGAGGTTTTACCTTCCAACCAGAGAACTGATGGGTTGACCTGTCAAGGTCCAGATGGAGCGATGATTGCCCTTCGGTTCGACTGGGGTTCAATTGAAACTGGGAATCATTATCTCGAAGTTGAGAGTCGGGAAAATCGAGAGAGTGCGTGGAAGCCTTCCGGTTTTGGAATCGCTCAGAAGAAGGCGCAGTACTGGGCTGTTGTCAACGAGGAGGACGTATTCATGGCTGATGTCAGCAAGTTGGCTCGATTGCTCAAGAAGCAGCGTCGCTCACTGGAGGATCACGTCTCTCGACGCAATCTAGGCAGTCATGACAAGCGAATGTATGCCAGAGGATATCTCCTGCCATTGGAAGATCTAGAAACCTGTTGTTCAGTCATCTGTCCTAGCCCAGTAAAAGCACCTGAGAACTGATGTCAATCCTCCACAGTCCTCAAATGCCCGACATGGGCAGCAGTGAATGTGTCAGAAAGGATTCACAATTTCGGGGCCGGCCCCGCCGTTCTGCCGTTGTCTGTAATCCAAGCCGTAGGCGATGCGCTGCCCAATCTGATGGACTCGGGAATCGGGCTGTGTGAGATCAGTCACCGTAGTTCGACCTTTCAGAGCGTGGTAGACAGTGCCATGGAGCGGGTTCGCAGGGTCCTATCGGTGCCCGAGGATTACACCATTCTCTTCCTGCAGGGTGGAGCCTCGCTGCAATTCTACATGACGGCACTGAATATCTTGCGTACGGGTGAGAAAGCGGACTATCTGATTACGGGCGGTTGGTCACAAAAGGCGCTGAAAGAAGCTGCGCGGGTGGGCGATGCAATCTCTATCTGGGATGCTTCTGAGTACGGATTTAAGTCGGTTCCATCCGATGGCGATTATACAGTTCGAGATGATGCGGTTTACATCCACTATACATCGAATAACACACTTTATGGAACCCAATATCACCACTTACCAGACAGTGGCGGAAAACCGCTAATCCTCGATGCAAGTTCTGACATCGCAGGAGTTCCACTGGATGTCAGCGCACACGAAATCATCTACGCGGGCGCGCAGAAGAACCTCGGGCCCAGTGGAGTGACGCTGGTGATTCTCTCTCCTTGGGCGATGTCACGAGTTGGCAACGACCTACCGACCATGCTCGACTACAATGTACACGCTTCCAAGGGTTCTCTGTTCAACACCCCCAACACATTCGGCGTCTTTGTTCTGGATCAAGTCTTCAAGTGGCTTGAGGAGAATGGTGGGCTTGAAGGATCGATTGCCCGCAATCGTGCCAAGGCGAACCTCCTGTACGGTGAGTTGGACCGAACCGATTTCTGGGCCCCACATGCAAAGAGGGAATCCCGTTCCGTGATGAATGTCACTTGGCGGATGGAAAATCAAGACCTTGAGAGTGTTTTCTTGCAAGAAGCAGAGGACGCTGGTCTGGCTGGCTTGAAGGGGCACCGAAGCGTGGGTGGAATTCGCGCCAGTCTGTATAATGGATGTCCGTTGGAGAGCGTGGTCGCACTGGTCGCATTCATGCAAGATTTCGAGATTCGACATGCCTGAGTAATGCCCGTTTGATAACGAAGGCATGAAGTGAGTGAAGATTGGCCCACAATCATGGTGGTCATCGGTATCGCAATGCTGCAGGGTGCGCGCCATGCGCATATGGCTGCCATTCAAAAGGCGGCCGCAGAGTTGTCGATGAACATCGAAATCATCGAATTGCGAACCATGGAAGATTTGGAAAAACACCCCATTGACGCCTTGATGCTCCCAGGTGGAGAAAGCACAGTCATGCGATTGCGCGGAAATGATGTGGCCAGTCAATTGCTGCCTTCACTGTACGAGTGGATGCGGGAAAATGAGACACGACCTGTCTTGGCCACCTGTGCTGGAGCCATTCTCTTGGCCGACCCTCAGGATGGGGGCGAGCCACTGGTCGATGCTGAAATTGATCGAAATGCGTTCGGAAGACAAGCGGATTCCTTTGAATCAGATTTGGATTGTGGTTTTCCAGGTGTCTTCATTCGAGCGCCGCGATTCGGTGAGGTTCGGGACACAGTGGAATGCACCCTCTCTGGGGAAGTGGTGGGCGTTCGTCGCGGGAACAGAATAGCACTTACTTTCCATCCTGAACTCAGCGGGGATTCTCGTTATCATCGGATGCTATTGGAGGCTTGTGCATGATTGAATTACCATCCATGGATGAGGCCGAAGGTTGTATCCAATGTCAGATGGGTAGCAAACTCGTTCTGTTCGTCACTGGACATTGCCACTGGATGTGTGATTACTGTCCTCTGTCAGAAAGTCGTCGTGAAATCGACTTCATGTATGCCAATGAACGCCGGGTCGACATCGGTGATTGGGCGACGATTATCGATGAAGGACAAGCCATGAATGCCACAGGCACGGGCATCACCGGAGGCGACCCAATGATGGCTGCAGAACGCAGCATGGAAGCCTGCCGTCAACTGAAGAAGGCGTTCGGCCCAACTCATCACATCCACCTATACACCAGCATCCCATTCAAGCCGGAAGTCGCCCAAGAGTTGGCAGATGCAGGGCTCGACGAGATTCGATTCCATCTACTGAATCTGGAATACGAGCGCTACGTTCCAACCATGCAAGCTTGCCGGGATGCCGGATTGTTCGTCGGCATTGAATTGCCATGTGAACCGGATCAAGAACAGCGTCTGCACGAACTCATCGAAGAGATGCGGGATGGACCTGCTCTCTTCCTCAACCTCAATGAATTGGAGATTACCGTGGGCAATTTCGACAACATGGAAGTTCGAGGATTCAATCTATCCAGTGAAATTACGGCCGGCGCTGAAGGCTCAGCAGAACTGGCCATCGCCCTGCATGAGAAAGTCACTCCAGATTACGGATACATGGTGAAATTCTGTACTGCTTCGTACAAGGATTCAGGGCAACTCCGTCGACGCTTTCTGCGCCGTGGAGAAAATACGATTTCACCTCACGAACAAATGACTGAGGATGGAACGATGACATTTGGTGCCATCTGGTGTTCCGCTGAAGATGCGGAAGCCTGGACCCAAGAATTACAAGATCAAACGGGAATTCCTCCTCAATTCATCTATCATGATGAGAATGCGGGTCGCCTAGAGATTCCTTTGATGCTGGCAGAAGGCATTGCAGATGAAATTGAGGCGCCAGTCGCGATAATCGAAGTCCACCCGACCCATGAACGATTGGAGGTCGGAGTTGTCTGGCTGAACGATGCTCGTCCGCAATGATGCGGTCGTCGGATTCAAGAACAACAGCCACTCCGCAGAATTCGATGTCCGAGGACGAATCGACTGAAGAGCAGGCCGAAGAGCCCGAGCCTGAGGAAGAAGTGGTTGAACCTACGATAGAGGAACAACTCGCCGAAGCCATTACTCGAGCAGAGAAGGCAGAGGCTGAAATCACCTACAGAGATGCGGACATCGTCAATCTCCGAAAGCGAACGGCAACGGACAAAGCAATATTACTCAAATTTGCAGGGTTCAATCTCGCCAGCCGAATACTGCCCGTTCTCGACAGTTTGGACAAGGCGCTTGAGGCCGCGGAAGAGAGTCCGATGACCGAAGGTGTCCGCCTGACCAGAGAAAATCTCCTCCAAGCGCTTCAATCCGAAGGTTTGACTCAGATTGAAGTAGGTTCGGAATTCGACCCGAACACAATGGAGGCTCTGACCACACTTCCAGCATCGGATGAACACCCAGATGGTGTCGTAATCGATACACTGGAAGCCGGATGGATGTACAAGGATCGAGTCTTGCGTCCCGCCCGTGTCATCGTTGCTAAGGAGTGAGAGGATGGAGCAACGAAGGTGGATTTTGATTCCACCAGCAATTTGGATTGCCTGTATCATGCTCATTCAAATCTTGGGTGCGTTTGCTGCCCCTTCATCTTCTGAAATGCCCGAAGAGTGTCCTGAAGGGAGTCAGAATTGCGCACGGATGATGATGGGTATCGATGGAACTCCAGAAGATGTTCATGCAGCAGCGATGAATTGGGTTGATTCCCAAGGAAGAACAGATGTCGAAGCCCAGTCAGAAACCACATCACACACGGTTTTCAGAACCGCATGGATGTTGTACCCAGATGATTTCTTCATCCAAACAGGATGCACTGAGAATGGGACATGGATCCAAATCCACTCTGAATCGAGATTAGGTATTGGAGACATGGGCGTCAATCAAGAGCGAATCGATGCGCTGCTTGACCATATGACTACAATTGAACTTGAAACCAGTGATTGTTAGCCTACAGGTTCGCCGCCGGTCCCCATGTGGAACAGTCTTCGCTGCCAACCATTGTCGAAAATAAGCCGAACCACCGACTCGGGCATATTGACATTCAATGCGGCAATTGCAGCCTCTTCTTCCATCACAGTTGACAGCATTTGCATGGTGGCTCGAATCCGCCATCCCTGCCAATCTTCGCGTTGGACTAAATCACCCATAATAACGTCCCAACCGCCGGCTCTATAGAGCCCTGCGGTTTCAACATCAGTGGTGAAAAGTGTTCCTGCTATGCCATGAAATTTTTCTGCATGACGGACATAATTTGGGGGATCTCCCAAATCGGGAATGCGGACTATTTCGGCATCTCTTCCAGCCAGCCAAGTACGAATCATCTGTTCTCGTTCATCAGCAGTCCACGGATTGTCCAACGACTGCTCAACTTCTGAAGAACCAATGCAAATTTTCAGAGGTAGGTCGTGAGACAAGGCGCCTTCAATCATCGCGGCATGACCATTGTGAAATGGCTGGAATCGCCCGAGTACAATGAGAGCAGGTTCCATTCTAGGCCTCCGGTAATCCATTTTCTAGCAAACGACCGAGGTTCCATTCGCCTTGACCCCATTCGGTCGCATCGGTCCAATCTCGGCCTACCATCAAGAACAACTCAGGTAATTGAGCAGTCTGAAGCGTGCGGTGCAAGATATCTGCTGTCGTCTGATGTGCTTCCATGGTGGGCAATATACGAGGATCCTGCTTTGCATCCAAAGTTTCCCCCAAATCCTCCCTCTGGGCCATCCAAGACATGATGACAGATTCAGCATATTCGTCGGGTTCAATCTCTGATATGGAAGACTGAGCTGCCTCCCAAGTCTCATCGGAATACAAATCTTCGATGTCTAGAATCGAACGACTGAGGAGCACATCAAGGTAGAGCATCGCCCGACCTTCCCAACATCGAAATGAGCCAGGACTGGCGAATTCCGAGAGATGTCGAAGTCCTTCTGCGGCGACCTCTTTGTTCAATTGCGATAAATTGTCCAAGAAGCCGGACGAAGTCCAATCCATATGTTGTGCATCGTGCCAATCGAGGAATTCCGCCTCAGCATCAATATCGAAAGCTCGCTCAAGCGATGGAATTTCATCCGGTCGACGATCGCGGAACTCGCCCTTGGATATCGCCGAGGCCAATTGATTCCCTGGAACTGAACAGAGTCCCCTGAATACTGCCGCATCGACCAAGCGGGCCACAAGGTCAACGGAGGCCATGATATCACGCCGGTGTCGGCTACCCATCAATGCTCGCCCAAGTCCATTTTGTCAATCGGGTTGAAGAACCCGGGCTCGACCCGTAGGGTCGGGCGAGAGGCTCGGGAGGTGATGTATTGGCCACAATCAAGGAGCAAATTGCAGATATCCAAGCCGAGATTGACAAGACTCAGAAAAACAAGGCAACCATGCATCACCTTGGCAAACTGAAGGCGAAAATTGCTGCACTAAAACGCAAGAATGAGGCTCGAGAAGCCCACGCCAAAAGCAGTGGACCTGCGTCCGGTTTCGAAGTCAAAAAATCGGGGGATGCATCGGTTGCATTGGTCGGGTTTCCTTCTGTTGGTAAATCGACACTCATCGCCAGATTGACAGGAATGGAATCAGAGATTGGTTCATACGAATTCACCACGCTTACCTGTATTCCTGGATTGATGGAACACCGTGGGGCGAAAATTCAGATTCTTGATTTGCCTGGCCTGATTCCAGGTGCTGCAGAAGGCAAAGGACGAGGCAAGGAGATTCTCGGCGTCATCCGATCTTGTGACATGGTTCTCTATGTGGTCGACCCGTTTCAGGAATCACACTTCAGTGTCTTGAACCGCGAATTGGAAATCAGTGGAATGCGATTGAATGAGGCCAGGCCCCCTGTGTTTGTGGTGCGAACAGACCGAGGCGGCATCATTGTCCGTTCCACATGCGAACAGACTCACTTGGATAAAACCGAAGTCCAAGATATCGTTCGCTCATTCGGAATTGTCAGCGCCCACGTCACAATGAGAATCGATGCTACAGCAGATCATCTAGTCGATACCATGGCGGCAAATCGCGTCTATTCCAAAGCGGTGATTGTCGTCAACAAGATGGATATTGCAAGTGAGAAAGACCTTACTAGAACCACAGACAACCTCCCTGAGGGCTGGCCAGTCATGCCAATCTCGGCATTTACAGGGATGGGTGTTGAGGACATGAAGGACTTCCTTTACGACAATCTTGGGTTCATGTCAATCTATCTCAAACCTCAAGGTCAAGAAGCGGATTTAATCGAACCACTCATCGTCAAAGACACCTCTACAGTTGAAGATGTGTGCAATACATTGCACCGAGATTTCGTTCGGAAATTTCGATATTCACGCGTCAAAGGACCGTCGGCCAAATTCGATTGGCAACGGGCTGGATTGGCACATCAACTCATGGATGGAGATTTGCTTTCAATCATCCTCAGACGCTGATGCATGGGTTCATCTCCGTAGGAGATGTTGATATGGGCGAGCACTATCGCAGGTTCCCCGGTGACCAACATGGAACGCTATCATCCAAGAGCAGGCCTCTGGTGTATGATTGTGGCCTTTCCAACATGGATTATCTACCTCCTAAATGGGTTACTTGGGTTCTTTCCAGCTATCATTTTCGCCGATGGAGGAGTCGGGCAGAAATTCCATTTCTGGCTGTTTTTGAAAGACAGATTGTTTGGTGGTTCGACAGATCCAGTGTGGTCCGAAGCAGGATCCATGACATCTCAAGAATGGCTGTTGCTTGCTCTTGCACTTCCAGCAACTATTGGAGCAATCTACAGTTTGCGCCGCCGCCCTGAGTTTGGAGCCATCCAGCGTAGTGATGATGTCAGTGAAAGAGAATCGCTTGAGGTGGGTGCAATCAACATCGGCTTTTCCGGAGGTGGAGATGCCCATACACAATCGATTGTTGAATCTGTCATCGGTCAGGAACAAGTTCTGGATCAGGGCGTCGTATCAGCAGCCCTAGGGGAAATGGGAGTGATTGCAGCAGCCAATGCAGCCGCTGCTGCCGAACAAGAAGAAATTACAGTTGTCACTGAACCGATTCATGACAGTAGATTCACAACAACAATTCCAGATGATGATACACTGGACATGGTTTCAGCATTGGTGGAAGAGGAAGATGATATCGGCTGGGGTGTTTGGGAACCTGAAACGGAGTCGACGCCAGAACGGGAACCGGAAGCAGAGGCGGATATAGAACCAGAAGATGAAGCAGAACCGCAACGGGAATTGCCAGAAATACCTGAAATATTCCGTGAACCACTAGTCGACACCCCCGATCCTCTTGAAATTCCAACCATCCCTGAAATTCCAACGATTGAAACACCCAAACCCAACATTACTGAACGAATATCCACAATCATGACACAAGCCGCCGACGCAACGGTAGATGCTACCAAAGAAGTGGTTAGCGCGACCATGAGTGGCGCCAAGGAAGTCGCATCAATTGCAGCCGGACTCACCGAGAAAGTGGTCAGCAAAGTCCGACAAAAACCGACCAAGGGTGTCATGCCTGTAAGACCTACAGGATTGCCGCCAATGGCTGAATGGGATGCATATCAAGGAGCTTGGACCATCATGGGTCGACCAGTTCACGTTGCTGCCATGCCTGAGCCGGAAGTCGTAACTCCCTCGTGGTCAAACAATGAGGTTGTATTGACAGCCACTGCGATTGATTCATCTGCCCAACGCGATGATGGAAGCAAACCACGCCGAAACACACCATTCATTCCTAAGTTGCCATAATCGAGGCCACATGTATGCCCGAACGATTGGAAATCGAGGAACTAATGAATGCGCCAAGGATGCGTATGTTCCGTCGCCTTGGCACTCATCTGAGAACACGTGTTCGTGTATTGTGCACCTTGTTCATCTTTGGTTTCATCATTGGCTACCCGTTGGCTGGAAATGCCCTTGATTGGTTAATCAATCAATCGAGTTTGATTCCTGATGACACGACAATCATTGTCCTCCAACCATTGGAACTGGTCTTACTTCGATTGCAGATTGCTGGTTATCTGGGTATCACATTGGTTGTCATGGCACTCATCTGGGATGCTGCCCGATTGGCGGGTCGTTCAAAGATGCCCGATGATATGGAACTACCCTCACTTCCGAAAGGGGCACTTCTGCGAGGACTAATCGCACTGACCATATCGCTAGGATTGGCCGTACTAGGATTGATTTACGCATGGGATATTCTGATTCCCTTCTTGTTGGAATATCTACAGGATGATGCTGCGGCTGCAGGTTTGGAGACAACCTGGCATCTACAAGCGTGGATTGGGTTCCTGTTGTCGCTTGCACTTGGCAGTGCTCTGGCCTTCCAAGTTCCGTTAGCCGTTCTCATCTCATTGAGGGGTGGATTGGTAGAGAAGGCCATGCTGACGCACTATCGTCGGCATCTGTGGTTCACCAGCATCGTTGTCGCCGCCATGCTCTCACCGCCCGACCCGCTATCTCTGGCACTCATTGCAGCACCGATGATCATCCTGTTCGAATTGGCGTTGATTGCCGATGCGATTATTCCCCGATCGAATTGAGGGCGCGGATGCGTTCATCCTCGGCATTTGCCACTGCGATGCCGTCCTCTACATCGACCCACCACATCATCACGGTACCGGCGATGATTAAGACGGCCAAACTTGCTATTGCGACCCGACTGTCGAACATCACGGATAGGGTTCCGTAGAGAAGCGGACCGATGAAGGCGGCTACCTTGCCGAAGAAGCCGAAGAAGCCGAAGAATTCGGTACTCCTGGTCTCTGGAACCATTTGACCGAAGAGGCTCCGAGCCAATCCCTGGCTGCCACCCATCAGCACACCGGCCATGCAACCCAGAATCAACCATTGGAAGAGGATGGTGATGCCGAGCGGAGCCCACACAATGGACCGCGCCGCGATTGGAATGGCATCGAATTCACCATCCCCGAGATTTGTTGGATGGTCGATGCCGACCATGTTGACCTCGGTACTTTCTCCACTGGGGTCGATTCCGAGGTAGGCACTGAATCTCGTCTCCTCCAATCCGCCGAGCAGCACGTTCGCATCTGACCACGAAACGTTCCCACCATCGAGTAGATGCTGCCAATCCTCCTGAATTGCCTGATCATCATCGCTGCTGCCGAAAGGCTCCTCGTGCAGGGTGGTCAACGTGTAATTGTCCGACCCCTCCATCGGTTCGAATTGAAGATCATATTCCGCGGGTTCCGACAGTTCCAACGGAGCGAAGCCCATGGCACCGACAATCATCACGCACCACATCACGAGAGAGAAGGAGAGCGCCTTCTTGGTCGAGTAGCGCTCGGCCAACCAAGTGAAGAAGAAGGCGGCAGGGAAGGCGACGAACTGGATGACGACGATGGTAATGATGAGCTCCTGCACCGTCAGTCCAAGGACCGTGACGCCGAAGGCGCCCGCCAACGAGGTGACGCTGTTGATGCCGTCGATGAAGAAGAAATATGCGAGCATGTAGATGAAAAGGGTCCTGAATCTCTTCATCTCCATCAGGGTATTGGCGACCTCTGTGACGCCGATTTTGCTCGCTTCCTTCAAGGTCAATTCCTCGAGTTCGTTCTCGATTGGTGGCTCGGCGACATAGGCGAAGGTGTACCAGGCGAATCCGAACCACCACAGCCCCGAGGAGGCCATGCAGAATGGGATGACCCAGTCACCGCTGACCCCCATCACCAATCCGAGGTGGAAGACCAGCAGCAGGCCGCCGCCGAGGTAGCCGTAGGCATAGGCCTTGTTTGAGATCGAATCCATCTCGTGCTCTTCGCCAATGTGAGGCAGCAGGGAGTTGTAAAACACGCCCGCGCCGTTCAATCCGACGTTGGCGAGCATGAACATGATCATGATCCACATCCACTGGAAGGAGAGGGAGAAGAGAGGGGTGATTGCGAGCAGAAGCACGCTCGCCGAACCGATCCATGTCAACCACTTGAGCGCCTTCATCTTGATGCGGCGCCGATCGGCGATGACGCCGAAGGACGGGCTCAATATGGCGACAAGCAATGTCGCGATTGCGACCGAATAGGCCCAAACGGCATCTGCGGTCATCTCGGCCCCGACCAAATTCGTAGTCAGCCCATTGGCCTCAAGGAAGAGATAGGTGAACCAGGCTGGTAGAATAGCGGTGGTCACGCTTGTTTCAAAGGCGGATTTACCCCAATCGTACATGCAGTAACCGAAGATGGACTTCCGCTTCGTATCTGACATTGAAGCAAACTAGGATGGACGGTGTTTAGGCTTGATGCAGGGTGACGCTTGAATATGGGCA
>JAPKFG010000120.1 GCA_028821675.1 Candidatus Poseidoniales archaeon | reverse complement strand
GGTTCCATGATGATGCCCTCAATCTGATGGAATTCTGGCAAATGGGTCCTGTCAAGGGTCTCCTTTCGGAATACCCGTCCAATGCCGAAGACTCGGCAAGGAACATCTGGGGTTTCTGCCAGATATCGAACCGTGTTGACCGTTGTATGGGTTCTCAGTAGCCCTTTTCGGCTCTCATCTGCAGAGAACGAACCGCCCCAGCCAGTGCTGCCAGTTTCTCCACCACGTTCGTGAATCGCGGTCCAATCATCAAGGAAGTTCTGTGCGATCTCAATCTTCTCCGGATTGGTCAGATAGAACGTGTCCTGCATCTCACGGGCTGGATGGTCTTGTGGGATGAACAATGCATCCATGTTCCAGCCCGCAGTCTGGACGAAGTCACCGTCAATCTCGTCAAAGCCCATTTCGAGGAAGATGCTACGAATCCTCTCAGTCAATGCCATCATTGGATGTGGACGCCCCCCAGCGGGAACCGGTGCATCCAGTTCGACATCATAGGGCTTGAAGTCGGCATCGCGCCATTCCTCGCCTTGGAGAAGTTCGGGTGTAATCTGTACGACCTGCAATCGTTCTCCTAGCGTTGAATCATCCAATCTACGCCCGGCATCGGTCAAACTCCAAGTTCGGGTGGTCCCATCTGTAGATTCAATCAATCCCTTTCGCTTTCGAAAGTGGGCTAATAGTTCAGCATCAAGATCAGATTCGCTCGTACCCTTCTCGCATTGTTCAAGGAAGGATTTGCGAGCAACCAACGTGACGATTGCGGCATCCGTGAGTTCAGGGAGAACAAATGCCCCTTTCTCAAGAGCACACCCAAGTCCCTTTAGCAAGCCGACGCCAATTCCTGATTCCTGTTTGGAAGCAATCTCACTATTTTGCAGGTCTTTCATGCTGCGAGCACTAGCATCTTGCCCTTCCAACCAATTCCAGAGCCGTTGTTCTAGGAGTCCGTTCTCTAGAGCAGCGGCCCCTTCGGGGCCAAGTGTCCACTCCGTTGTCTTGGAGGCCTCAATCCCCACCAATCCATTTTCTGCGAGTCCTAGACCAGCTCCAGCAACGTGGGCTTGATCATCCCAACCACACTCGGCCAAGACCTCGTCTAGACCCCATGGTTCGTCAGGTCGAGAGCGCAGTGCTTTCAGCATCCGCTTCTCGTTGTTGGACAGTTCCACGCGCAGGCCTCCATAGGAGGCCTCTCCACCTCTTGCTCTTGACCGTTCCGTGAAAAAAGGGGACTCATTCCTCTTCTTCCCAGAGTTCTTGACCACAGCCGGGACAAGCGTATACACTGGGTTTCTGACCGTCAATCCACTCTAATTGTCCACAAGAACCGCACAAAATACTGGTCCGAATTGGATCATCTAGTGTGGTGTCAACCCTGTACATCACAGAGCCACCCGCTCCAGGTGGAAGCGGGTCAGTCTCAGGTGTCCATTTGGAGATGTCCTTCTCGGACATGCCCTTTGGTTCATCCTTCATGGAAATCGCCCAGACCAACATGAGGCTACCGGCAATGCCAGCGGGTGCAGCGATGGTCAGACCACTGGCTCCGGGAAGACCTACAGAAACGCCAGCGGCAAGCAAAATTAGCGTCCACGATGCGATGAAAATATTGTTGCGCAGATGTTGCACTGCCCCCCCCTCCTTCAGTATTTGATGGCCGTTCCGTAGACCAGTATCTCGACACCCGAGGTTCGATCCTTACCGCCTTTGGTTTTGGTCATCATTGTCGTCTCTATTCTCAAGTTGATGACTTCATCGAATCCAGCTTCTGACACTTGCTCTCTCAGGCGCTGTTTGGCTTCCCTGCGCGCCCAGTCTACGACTTTCGTATAGACGTTGATTTGACCGCCGAAGATGCTCATGATTCCGCCAATCCACATCTGTACCCAACTGGGTGACATCACCACATTGGCCATCATCACCCTGAATTCGCGAATTTCACGATTTCCGAACGGTTTGCTCAAGGTTGTTAGAGCATCACCTGTAACAGCCGCGGCAGATTCACGCTCTAGCAGAACCTTCCTCTTGCGAGGCTGGTAAATCATGGTGGCCACCAGACTCAACAGCCATGGTCCGACAACACATCCACAGGCAATGAATATCCCGATGAAGTCACCCTCAGCCATGAGATCCCCTCACTGAGCGATTACTGCAGTTCCATAGGCCAACAATTCTGCGGCTCCACCGGCCACTGATGAGGTGGCGAATCGGACATTGACCACGGCGTTCGCTCCGCGGGCCGTAGCGTCCTGTAACATCCTGAAAAGCGCTTCATTGCGTGATTCTTGAAGAAGTTCAGTGTAGGCTTTGATTTCGCCCCCAGCGATGTTCTTGAATGCGGCACCAATGTCCTTGAAGACGTTCTTGGCGCGCACGGTCGAACCACTGACCACACCCAGAGATTGAGTGATGGTCATGCCAGGTATCGTTTCGATGTTTGAAAAAATCATGTTTTGTACAGCAGCGGGTTGCATACCCTTCCGCCTGCCGAGATAGCCCATCAATGTTGACTTTCTTCTTCTTCTTGGTTGGCCGGGAATGTGACCACTGGCTGTCGATGGAATCCACTCTCTTCGACCTCCCCTTTGTCCTGACTCTTCATAGAACACATGATGACAATCAACAGCAGGAAGACGTTGCAGACCAGTGTGCCACCGATTTGTGACCCGGATTGAATGGACATCCAGAATGAATCCTCAAACTCAGGAAAACTTGAGTAAAATTCGTTCATCATCTCTTGAGTTTTGAATGCATACCAGAGTCCAGACACGGTTGTGATTCCAAACCAGCCATAGACGACTTTGTAGGCATTCGGATTCAATTGGAACAGCATAAAGATGGCAACGATTGCAATCACGCTGGAGATTAACCCCGTCCAAATATGGAACGGCTTGAGTTCTTCCATATCATCCATCAATTTTGATGTTGCGACATATGTATCCCAGTCCTCTTTGCTAGAATTCCAATCATCCTGCTCTTCGGACGCCCCATCCTCCGGATAGGCTCCTGGTTCTTCGACTTCCCAGTCGCTCATGAGTTCACCATAGGGGACGATGGTTGTCAATGCGACTGAAATCAGCGAGAAGAAGACCATGATGGCCAGAAAGATGGCCAATCCCCAGGACCACCACTTGGAGGGTCCAGTGTTCACATGGCCAGTATGTGCCTGCCACGGTACCGTCTGCATACCCAGTCCTCAGGAACTCATACGCCATGCATCCGCCAAAATACCTGCGGCGCGGTCGGCGTTGTAGGT
>JAPKFG010000119.1 GCA_028821675.1 Candidatus Poseidoniales archaeon | reverse complement strand
GTGTGAAGGTGGGTGGCGTCATCTGGTTGGCAGGACAAATTGCACCCGATGCAGGTGATATTGCTGAACAAACTCAAGCTAGCCTCGACAAGATTGACGTGTTATTGGCTGCTGCTGGCGTCACAAAACATCAAGTCACATTCGTACAAGTCCTATTGGATGATATCAACAACTTCACTGCGATGAACGAAGTCTATGGCGCGTGGCTGTCCGATGTTGAAATCCCACCTGCCCGAGCCGCATTTGAAGCGGCTGCATTACCACGTGGTGCAGCGGTTGAAATCGTCGCACAGGCCCACGAAGATGCGTGATTAAATGTCCGAGCCGACAGAGCCTCTTGAGGAGCCGTTCAGCGTACTGGCTTGGCCGTTGTTGATGCCTGTTCTAGTCGGTATTTTTCTGACAGAATGCATCATCGGAGGATGGGTCTGGACAGCGCTTCCAGAATGGAGATGGTTGGTCTACCTCATCATCGGAATCGATCTATTGACTCTGGTCGTCATCTACATCATGATTACTCATGTGAAGACGAACAATACAGCGACAAACAACGATTCTGACCCACCCAATGAATCGCAGTGACTTTGAGTAAAGCCCCGGTCGACCGTCCATGAGTGAATGGGCCCTTGAGACGTTCAAGGCCTACGATATTCGAGGTGTTGCAGGCTCGCAATTGTCGGTGGCGTTCGCCAATCGGCTAGGTCGCACACTGCCCACATTCCTCGATTGCGGCGCTCTGGCTGTGGGCCGTGACATTCGTGAATCTGGACCAGAACTGCACGAGGCGTTCGTCAACGGGCTGATGTCCGCAGGTTGTGATGTTCATGATCTTGGTATTTGCACCACAGGGGCACTCTACAGCGCTACGGCAAATCTCGATGTCGACGGAGGTGTGATGATTACCGCAAGTCACAACCCGCCCGAGTATAACGGATTCAAGATGTGTCGAGGAACAGCAGCGATGGCTGGTGATGAGATTCAAGCACTTCGAGCAATGTTCGAAGCTGGTGAATTCCGTTCGGGTGAAGGACAGCACATCGATGCTGGCGATTTTCTTCCTGATTACATGGCTGATGTCATTGACAAAGCCGGGGCTCCCGCTCGTAATGTGAAAGTGGTCATCGATTGCGCCAATGCAGTTCCTGGTCCCTTCATGGTCGACCTATGCAATCAACTCGGATGCGATACGATTGCCATGCATTGTGAATGGGACAACAGTTTCCCAAATCACCCACCAGATCCGACACGACCTCAGAACATGGTTGAACTCGGAGCGAAAGTTGTCGAAACCGGAGCTGAATTTGGTATCGGTATCGATGGCGATGGTGACCGCGTCGGGGTGGTCGATGAGAATGGAAATTTCATCCATCCAGATCGTGTGCTGGCCGTGTTTGCCCGTGACATTCTCTCCCGAGTGCCCGCGGATGCTAGCGATGCGGCGCGAACTGTGATTCACGATGTCAAGTGCAGCATGGCACTGGAACAGACCATTGAGGCCGCAGGAGGCATTGCACACATGATGCGTACAGGACACTCTTTCCTCAAGCAGGCTTTGCGCGAAAATCCAGAGGTGCCTATGGCAGGCGAAATGAGTGGACACTTCTTCTTCAACGATCGATGGAATGGATTTGATGATTCACTCTACGCGACCGCACGTCTACTCGAACTGGTCGCGCGTGACAACAGGCCATTCTCAGCGCTGTTCGATGGCATCCCGACCTACCCCTCAACAGGAGAAGCCAAGGTGCCATTGACCGCTGGTCGAAAAGAAACCATGGATGCGGTACGAGAAGCCTATTCAGATATGGAATATAGTGCAGTAGATGGTGTCCGTGTTCAATATCCAGATGGGTGGTATCTATGCCGACCATCCAACACAGAACCCATCCTCGTCATGCGTGCAGAGGCCGGAACTGAAGAGAGTCTTGCGGCGATCAAGGCAGATGTCGATGCACGCATCGGTTCAATCATCAATTTGAACAAATTCCAAAATTCCTAAGCGGCCAAGCCGTATTTCTCCATGATTTGAATCATCAGGAAATAACCCAATATTGTGGTCGCGAGACCCGCACCCAAAGCCGGGTAGAACTCCCAGCCGCGCTCAATCAGAAGTGGCATAACGATGAACATGAGCAAGGATGGGAGAATCAGCCACACGATGTTTTTGGCAAAGCCTGCAATCTCCGTCGCAGATTGGCCTTCATGATTCATCCACATCATCGAGAGGACGCTGACAATCGGGATGGATACAAGAACAGCGGCCAGCAGTGTGTTGCGTTCCTGCACCTGTACCACGGCGAAGATGATGAGCGCAGTCAGCCCAATCTTGCCAGCATCGAACATCCAACTCATGTCATGCGAGTAGACCATACGGAGGTCAACCTTTGCGGTCAAATTGGAGTGGCCCGCCACGAATGCCAACCAAACGTCTCATTGTCGAGGGCTTTTCTCAACTCATCAAACGCCTTCAACAAATCCTTGTTGGTGAAGGGAAATTCCTTGGAATATGGATTGAAAGAAGAAAAACGCAAGGCCATTTTCAGCAGCATCGATATTTGATTCAATTTGAGGAGGAGGCGTTCTGTCACTTCTGGCTCGGATTGACTGTGAATCATCTCAAACCCCGCAGTTGACATCTCGATGCCGATTTCCAATGCCGTTCTTTGATGCACGACCTCTTGCACCCGAGTCTCACCAACGATACGCCCGATGAGTTTCGGCAGAGTTGATGAGGCACCCATCACCGGTTCGTTGACAATCAACTGGCCACCTGGAGCAAGCATCTGTTTCGCTGCGGCGAAAACGGCCCCCAGATCACGTTGAATGACGCAACGACATTCAATCAGCACATGGGTGAATGTGCCCGGCTCGAACGGTGGTTCGTCCATCTTTGAGTGGACATAGTGAACGCGCTCATCTTCGTAGATACAATGCTGAAGAAAAGGTTCGACAACGACAATGCCAGTCGCTCTACAACCAAATTTTTCAATCAAAAGTTGGCAAACTGTACCCACTCCAGCACCGAGGTGCAGAACGTGGCTGTATTCATCGATTCCAGCCTCACGACAAAGCCGCAGTGTCACTTCAGGAGAGGCTGGGAATGAATCACCCAGAGCATTACGAATCATCGGATTGCCCGCTGCATCACCGACATCCATGGCATCGCGAACCCATTGGGGTCTTTCAAGCGAATGGAGCCATTGGGGAGATTCGAACTCCCGGCCTCTTGATTACGAATCAAGTGCTCTACCAGCTAAGCTACAATGGCAGT
>JAPKFG010000118.1 GCA_028821675.1 Candidatus Poseidoniales archaeon | reverse complement strand
GGCCCCAAATCGAGTCAATCCTTGAACGTCACCTAAGGTGACAGTTCAAAATCATCATCATCACTGGTGAATGGGTCATCCCAATCTCCAGAAACCTCACTCAATCTGAAGTGTCCATACAATCGCTCAATCGTACCATATGGCCATTCTCCTCGTTGAGCATCATATCGATGGATGAGATCGGGTCCATTGCCTCCATGGAACCACAGGGGTACATCCAATCGTCGGAACAGACCTTCTGTGAAACCTCCGAATGCGTGCAAGCGAGGTACACCGTAGAGATCTGCAATCCAATCGTGGTCTTGTCCTCCATCTTCGCCGGGTTGCTGGGGTTCACAAGCTTCGATAATCAGGTCAATCACTCTATTGAAAGCGGCATCATCACCACCTTCATCAATCTCCATCTCAATTTCGGGAAGGATTCCGAGCGGGTCGGCTTGTCCTGTCAGATGTTGAAGCCAAACCATGTGTGACAATGCCTTGAATGCCTTCTCATCCATTGCTGCCTGTTCCCATAGCGCCCACGGCCCTCTGGAGCCATCGAGAGGTTGTGGCAGAATCCCGTATCGAAGAAAGGCCTCACGAAGCCCACCCAATCGGGTTGGATCTCGAGCGACATGCGCATTGGCGAGAGCTTCTTCGATTGCGAACCACCATTGTGGTGCATTCCTTGAATCATGCAGTTTCTCACAACATTCTCTATTTTCAGCGCGTAAATCAGGCATAGGTTCACCCGCAGCGTGTAATCGCATCATGTGGATACTGACCTGTGCATCGACACAGTGGTGGAAGAAACAGTGATCGAATCCAAAGATGAATGCGAGGTCAAGTGACAATGTCGGTGCATTTGCGACACCATCCCGTTCCATGGCGGTAGCAATTCCCGCAGCCCACTCGACCAGAGCGTCTGCGTTCACATGAATGCCCCAATCGGGGTCGACCTCAGGGGAATCGGTTCCGGGGCGCAACAAATCACGATACCAGAACATGGCTAGTGCCTCGTCGATTTCTCCTCCAACCTCAGTGCCCGGTGAAGGACTACGCTCCGGTCTAGCCAAGTCGGCAAAGCCGCCACCAGTAGGTTCCATCTGACGCACGGACTCATGCTGGACGCCGTATGTGATAAGCGATTGGCTCAAGAAGAGGCAGTCGTCGGCTTAGCCTGAGGGCGTACCATGCGTGACCAGATGTCATCATTCGATATCGCAAGGATGGTCCTTGAGATTGATGCTCTCGCGGGCGCGCGTTGTAGGAAGGTGTATCAGCCCCATTATGAGCAGGTGGTCTTGCGTTTGAATCCCAAAGAGGTGTCCAAACGAGACTTAGTCATCGTCCGCGGTCAACGCACCTACTTCAGTCAGCGCGACCGCCCGATGCCGACACATCCACCACAATTCGCCATGCTGCTTCGCAAGCATTTGTCCAATGCTCGCCTTATGGGTGCTTCTCAATTGGGATTCGATCGCATCATCGTCCTAGAATTCGACACCAAGGATGGGCGCAGAGACTTGGTCATCGAGATGTTCCGTAACGGGAATGTCATTCTTCTAGACCCAGATGGCATCATCATTCAGCCATTGACACACGTGACATATGAGACACGGGTCATCAAGCGCGGTGAGATGTATACCTCTCCTCCCGAGCCTATGGATCCTCGCAATTGGTCTGAATCTGAATTGCGAACCGTTCTTGGGGACTCTGACCGTGACCTTGTCAACACATTGGCCGGACGCATGAGTCTGGGCAGAGTCTATGCTCAGGCAATCTGTGCAGAGTCCTCCCTCGACCCAAACCAGGCTGCGAACGAAATGACTGATGTGAGTAAACTACTCACTGCATTTCAGAATCTTATTGGTCAGATTGACGCTGACAGTGCCATAGCTGTTGTCGACGAATTGTTTGCGCCCTCCACAAACCCGCTTGAATTTGATGCACAGATGGAAGAACACTGCCTTGAAGTTGGTCCGGTTCAATTATCGGGTGATGCATTGACGATGGAATTTGAATCATTGTCCCATGCAATTGATGCGTGGAAAGGTGGCTATGATGCCAGCGCACTGGCCCGAAGAGAAGCCGAAAAACTCGCTGAAATCACAGCACCAGGTCAAGCTGATTCACAAGAAGAAAAATTGGCTCGTCGTGAAGGCCAGCAGGCGGCTGCCGTTGACAAATTGACTGCGAAAGGTGCGAAGCAGCAAGATATCGGTAAATCGATTCAAGAGAATTGGGAGCACGTTGAATCTCTACTCAATCAGGTCATCCATTCGATTGATGAAATCGGTTGGGATGAAACCCGCGCAGCCATAAAGAATACCGATTGGATTGAGTCTGCCAATCCAGAATCTAGGACTATTCAAGCGAAACTGCGCGATGAGAACGGCAGCCCTGGCATTACTGTAGAATTGCATCTCGACCAGACCGTCCATCAGAATTCGCAACGATACTTTGCCAAGGGGCGCAAGGACAAGCAGAGAGCTGAAGGGGCGAAGGTGGCTCTCGCAGAGACTCAAACGCGGCAGAAGAAGGTCGACAAGCAGCGCGTCAAAGACGAGGCAGCTGGTCGTGTATCTGTTACAAAGAGAACTAAGAAATTCTGGTTTGAGCGGAATCGCTGGACGATGCTATCCAGTGGACAGTTGTTCGTTGGCGGGCGAGATGCCAAGGGCAATGATCAACTCGTCAAGAAGCACCTCACTTCAGCAGATTTGTATTTCCACGCAGATTTACACGGGGCTCCATCTTGCACACTGAAACTCAAGGAAGGATTCGAGGAAGACCCCAATCCAAACCCTACGCTTCCCGAGGGTGTACCCTCACTACGGCTGACACAATCTCTCGATTTATCCGAACACCCCGAAGAAGCATTGGCCGGTGCCGCCCAGATGGCGGTCTGTTGGTCACGCGCATGGGGCAGTGGGGGAGCAGCAGCAACTGCATTCCATGCCAAACAGGGTCAAGTCAGTAAAACCACAGAATCAGGTGAATCTCTGGGTCGAGGTGCCTTCATCGTGCGCGGAAATCGGCATTGGTACAAGGACCTCAGTATGAAAATCACACTTGGTATGGTTGCTATCAACGGCGTGCCACTTCCATTGGTCGGAACACATGACGTGATCAGTTCTGTTTGTGAGCGCTGGGTTCGACTGACTCCGGGTACACAGAAGAAGGACCAGGTTGCGACAAAGATCGCTAAGGCAACCGGTCTATTGCAAGACGATGTCCTATCCGCACTCCCTCCTGGGAATGTCTCACTCGGAGAGAATCAAGGAATATTTGAGTAATCGCATGGGTAGCCTCTGAAGTGGCCCACAGCAACCCCTTCGAACTTAGATAATGAGGCAGAGGGGTTTCGG
>JAPKFG010000117.1 GCA_028821675.1 Candidatus Poseidoniales archaeon | reverse complement strand
CCTCCTGCAGTTCCACCGATGGATGCCGCTCCCCCTGGGCCTCCAGCTTCACCACCGGGGCCACCTCCGACAGACAATCAACCGGCATTTGCCCCACCTCCGGGTGCATTCGGTGCTCCGCCTGGCCCTCCACCTAGTGACTCTCCACCGGGTCCCCCTGCTTCACCGCCAGGTCCCCCCGCAGCCCCACCTGGTCCTCCTGCAGCACCTCCTGGCCCCCCAGCGGCTCCACCGATGGATGCGGCCCCTCCCGGTCCCCCTTCTTCACCGCCCGGTCCTCCCACAGCTCCACCGATGGATGCGGCCCCTCCTGGTCCTCCTTCTGGCCCTTCAGGGCCTCCAGGACCACCCTCTTCTCCAGTTGATCTATCCGCGTTGGATGGTGTCATTGTTCAGGTGGAAGAGGATACTCCACCCGCTCCTCCTGCTCCATCCATGGATGCACTATTGCCTCTTTCACCACCTGGACCACCGGGTCCTCCCACATCCTCTCCTGAATCACCCATCGATCATTTCGATCCACCCGAGCCCATTGCTCCAGCCGAGCCCTCGTTTGAGAAGGTCGACATTTCGTCATGGGATTCGAATTGGAATGAGGAATGGAGTCGGAAGGCCGATGTTTATGCCAAGGACGGACCCAAGGAAGCACCTCCCCCCATTGAAGATGATGTTGAGTGGGACGAGGATTCTGATTCGACTCCAGTCACAACACAACAGGTTGGATCACCAAACGAAGCGGCATTGAAGAAAATGAAGAAACCAGTATTGGTGGAATTGGCGAAATTACGCAAGGTCTCCAGCAGTGGCACGAAAGCCGACATCATCGCACGACTGCTCGGCTAGGGTGATTTTTCGCCATCGTCTTGATATGCCCTATTCGGCCCCATAGGGGCCGTAGGAGGGGTAGTTATGTCCATGCTCAACATTGTTGTCGGCGATGGAGAGACCCATGAATACGCCCCAGGCATCACCGCAGGTGAAGTCATCCACAATGTACATGGTCGCAAATCTGGGGCGGTTGCGGCTCTTGTTGATGGCATCGAGCGCGACATGAGTCACGAACTCTCCGATGGACAGACTGTAGCCCCGATTCTGGGCGAATCTGAAGCTGGCTTGTACATCCTACGGCATTCTTGTGCACATCTGTTGGCTCAGGCTATTCTCGAATTTAACCCAGAAGCAAAACCGACCATCGGCCCACCTATTGAGAATGGATTCTACTACGACTTCCACATGGATCCACTTTCCGATGAGGATTTGAGAGCGATTCAGAAGCGCATGAAGGAGTTGGTCAAGGCCAATCTCAAGGTCGAGCGTGAAGAACATGACAATGCATCACTGCGAAGCATGTTTGCCGACAACCCCTTCAAGATTGAAATCATGGACGACAAGATCGGAGAAGGTGCTGGATCATCGGTGTACCGACAGGGTGACTTCGTCGACCTTTGCCGCGGTCCTCACGTTCCGACTACAGCCATGTTGCGTTGGTTCAAACTGACCAGTACCAGTACTTGCTATTGGAAGGCTGATGCCTCACGCGAATCTTTAGTACGAATCTACGGTTGGTGCTTTGCCACCAAGCAAGACCTGCAAAATCATGAGACTTTGATGCGTGAAGCGGGCAAGCGAGATCATCGAAAATTGGGCAAAGAATTGCAACTGTTCCATATTGACGAAATGGTTGGTCAAGGCTTGATTTTGTGGACACCACGTGGTTCAGTGATCCGCAATGAATTACAGGACTTCATATCCAGTCATTTGCGTAGACAAGGATACAATCAGGTCTACACACCTCACATCGGCAAGCTCGACCTGTATCGTACAAGTGGTCACTATCCCTACTATCAAGAGAGTCAGTATCCTCCTCTTGTTGAGCGCGACCTGATGTCCAAACTGGCCAGTGAAGGCTGTTCCTGTGGGGAATTGTCGAACCGTATGGATGAGGGTGAAATCGATGGCTATCTCCTCAAGCCGATGAATTGTCCCCATCACATCCGCCTCTATGCCAGTCAGCCCCGCTCCTATCGAGACCTGCCTCTTCGCCTTGCAGAATTTGGCACAGTGTATCGTTGGGAACAATCGGGTGAGATTTCTGGCATGACCCGTGTGCGCGGCTTTACCCAAGACGATGCACATTTGTTTGTCACGGAGGATCAAATCGCACAGGAAGTACTCGGCTGTATCGAATTGGTGCAGGTTATCTTTGGAACGCTCGGAATGGAGGACTATCGCGTGCGCGTAGGCGTGCGCGGGGATGACTCGAGCAAGTATGTCGGTGAATCAGAACAATGGGACAAGGCGGAACAAGCTTGCCGCGATGCCGCTGCATCCTTGGGTGTCCCCTTTACTGAGGAACCCGGAGAAGCCGCTTTCTATGGTCCCAAGATTGACTTCGTGGTTCGCGATGTCATTGGACGCGAGTGGCAATTGGGTACCGTACAAGTAGACTACAACCTGCCCGAGCGATTTGATCTCGCATACACAGGTGCGGATGGAGAGAAGCATCGCCCAGTGATGATTCATCGTGCTCCATTCGGCAGCATGGAGAGATTCTGTGGGGTTCTGATTGAGCACTTTGGCGGCATGTTCCCAACTTGGCTCTCTCCAACGCAAGCACACATTCTGACCATTTCAGAGAAGCACATTGACTATGCCAATACGGTTGGTAGTGCATTGCGTGCGGCTGATGTCCGCGTTGAAATGGATACGGGTGACGATACGATTGGCAAGAAATTGCGGACCCATCGTGCCATGCGACCAGCCTACCTTCTCATCCTTGGAGACGAAGAAGAGAACAGTGGTACTGTATCCTACATGGGTCCAGACCGTGAACAGGTCAATGGCGTGGCTCTCGCTGACTTTGTCGCTAAAATCCAAACTGAGATTTCCAGCCGTTCTGCTTGATTAGTCTCGACGACCGATCATTGCTGCACCCATCAGTGAAAGCACACCGAGCATGGCTGTGAAGCCAGGTAGTTCTTGCAATGGGTTCTCATCACTGTAAGCATCCGCAGAGGTTGAGTGTAGGCGAACGTGAGTCCAGTTCCCACTGGTGTTGCCTCCAACCATGATTGTATCTCCATCGGTCAATGTGCCTGAAGCATCCTCATCGATGAATCCAACTCCGGTATTGTTCAGACCATCTACAATAATATCTAATATGTCAAATTCTCCACCCACCGAATCATTGTTACCACAAGTGAGCGCTCCGTCATCCTCTTCGACACAAGTCGCGAGCACAACGCTGTAGTCATCAAGTGCACCTGCAAAGGCGAATTCAGCATCGGCTACAACTTTCCAAATGCGATCTGACGCATCATCCTGCTCCTCTACTCCCTCGTCAGAGCCATCACCGCAGTCGTC
>JAPKFG010000116.1 GCA_028821675.1 Candidatus Poseidoniales archaeon | reverse complement strand
GCCAAGTGCAATTACTGTGCACACCGTGTTGAGAATTCCTACGAGCCGGCTTGCGTCATTGTTTGCCCAACTGAATCGATTGTTAGCGGAGATCTAGATGACCCCCATTCACCAATTTCCATTAGAATTGCAGAGAACGATGTCAAGGTCAGAAAACCTGAGGCTGGTACCAAGCCCAACGTCTACTATGTCGAGACCAGCGATGAGATGCTCGACCCTGCCGCCACTGCGTTGACGGGTGTCGGGATGTGGACAGACCAAGCCCATGGTGTCGGTCATTTCGCCAAGTATGCCGATTCCAGACTGGCCGAGGCAGATACTCCTTCGATGCTAGTTCAACTCGCATTGGAAAAGAAAGCCAAAGCTGCAAATCCACGAGACAGGGCCATCATCCGCGATGTAATGGCCAAACTCGAGCAGGACAAGTCCAAGGCAACTCGATCTTACGACCAACCCAGCAAAGGCATCCTCTGGGATGGCGAGGTGGCTGCGTACATTGTTACTAAGGCGGCGGCGTCTGGCTTCTACATCCTTCTCATGCTGCTGATGATGTATGGCATCAATGAGATTGAGTGGCTGATTCTTCCGGGCTTCTTCGCTAGCATCGCCCTGTTGGGTGTCACCGGCTTACTTCTGGTCAAGGATCTGGACAAACCCGGTCGATTCTTGTATGTGATATTGCGACCGAACTGGGATTCTTGGTTGGTTCGTGGCGCCTACATCCTGTCTGGATTTGGCGCTATCCTCTGCGCGCATGTCGTAGTCTCTATGTTCGATTATGCTGAGATTTGGCACACCCGCCTTGCCTATGCTGGAATTCCATTGGCTTGGATGACGGGGGCTTACACTGGTTGGTTGCTCAAGCAGGCCAAGGGCCGAACCATGTGGGCACAGCGTTCAGATTCTGAGATTGCACTGACCGGTACCATCGAGATGCTCATCTGCGGTGGATTACCGCTCCTCATCCTGTGGTTGACCGATTGGAAGCAGCCTGAATCGCAGATTATGGTTGGCGCAATTCTGATTATGGCCTTGGTCTACTGGTTCGGATTCAAGCACATCCGACATGGACTACGTGAGGCGCAAATGGATCCACTATTGTGAGGTGAAGAAGTATGTCCCGTTCTCTAATCGAAAAAATCGCGCAGGGTCTGCGTATCATCCCCAACCTCGATCGCCAGAAGACGTTGAGTTCAGGCACATCGTTGCGAAGATTTCCCTCCCCCGATGATTGGCACGACCATGTAGAATTAGATGCACAGGCATGGCCTGAGCAGATTGAGAAGCGCTACAGTCTGGTTCCCACAACCTGCTTCAACTGCGAATCCGCTTGTGGACTACTTGCCTATGTTGACAAGGACAGCGGTGAGGTCTCGAAGTTTGAGGGCAATCCGCACCACCCTGGTTCTCGAGGTCGAAACTGCGCCAAAGGTCCCGCAACCATCAATCAGATTCAGGACACTGAGCGAATCCTTCACCCAATGAAGCGTGTGGGCAAGCGTGGTGAAGGTGGTTGGGAACAGATTTCGTGGAATCAAGCTCTGGAAGAGATTGCCTCCAAGATTCGCGCATCGTTGAAGACGGGTGCTAAGGATCGCGTGGTCTATCACGTCGGTCGTCCAGGTCATGAGGGCTACACAAATCGTGTGCTCAAGGCGTGGGGCGTGGATGGGCACAACTCACACACCAACATCTGTAGTGCAGGGGCACGAACAGGCTACGCACTTTGGCATCAGCATGATCGTCCTTCACCTGACCACGCCAATGCCAAGGTCATCTTGCTATCATCTTCGCATTTGGAGACTGGACACTACTTCAATCCGCATGCGCAGAGAATCCTCGAGGGCATGATGGATGGTGCCAAACTCATTGTCATCGATCCTCGTCTATCCAACACCGCTGCGATGGCAGATCACTGGCTGCCGACATGGCCGGGCTCCGAGACGGTACTGTTCCTATGCTGGGCTCGGATGATTATGGAGAAGGGTCTGGTTGACCGCAACTTTGTGGAGAATCAGGTCAACTGGCAAGACTGGATGAATGCCGTGCATTCCAAGGAGGAATGCACCTACGAGAGATTCCTCGATTTGCTTTTGGATGAGTACGCAGAGTACACTCCAGAATATGCTGCTGAGGAATGCCGAATCCCCGTTGAACAGGTCATCGAGGTTGGTGAGGTGGTCGCCAATGCGGGTACAAAATTGTGTACGCATGTGTGGCGCAGTGCAGCGATTGGAAACCTGGGTGGATGGCAGGTCAGCCGATCACTCCACTTCCTCAATGTGCTGACCGGCAGTGTCGGAACCGAAGGTGGAACGGCCCCCAATTCATGGTCCAAGTTCAAGCCCGAACTGTTCGATGAGCCACCCGATCCAGATGGCTGGAACGAGTTACATTTCCCTCCTGAATACATGCTGTCTCACTACGAGATGAGCCATATCCTGCCACACTTGGTCAAGGATGGTCGTGGTACGATGGATGTTTACTTCACCCGTGTATTCAATCCAGTGTGGACTTTTCCTGATGGATTTTCATGGATGGAGATGCTGCAGAACGAGGACAGCATCGGTTGTCACATCGCACTGACACCTACATGGAACGAAACCGCTTTCTTCGCAGACTATGTTCTACCAATGGGTCACGCCTCTGAGCGACACGACGTCAATTCCTATGCAACCAGTTCTGGAAAGTGGGTCGCCTTCCGCCAACCTGTACTGCGTGAATATGCACGCCGTCAGGGCAAGGATGTGACCTTCACCTACGAGATTAACCCGGGCGAAGTTTGGGAGGAAGATGAGTTCTGGAATGAACTCAGTCTCCGCATCGACCCAGATGGCGAAATGGGTATCAAGAAACACTTCGAATCCCCCTATAGACCGGGCGAATCAATCACAATTGACGAGTATTACCAATACCTCTTTGAGCGTGTCCCAGGACTGCCTGAGGCATCCAAAGAAGAGAGTCTTACAGAGTTGGATTACATGCGCAAGCACGGCGCATTCATGATTGAGCCGGCCACCTATGAGAAACATAAGGAGGAAGGTTGGCCAACACCGAGTGGAAAACAAGAGTTCTATTCACAGACGATGATTGACTTCGGTTACCCTGAGCACGCAATTCCGCATTTCCGTGTAAAGAGCCAAGTTCACCCTTCACGACTGACCGGAGATGACGAATACTGCCTGCTACCCAACTTCCGACTTCCTCAGCACATCCATTCGCGCTCTGCCAATGCCAAGTGGCTGGTGGAGATTGCCCATCGTAATCCGATTTGGATTCATCCAAAGGATGCGGCCAAGCTGGGCATCGAGGAAGGCGACCTGTTGAAGATTGAGACCGAAATTGGTTGGTTCGTCGACAAGGT
>JAPKFG010000115.1 GCA_028821675.1 Candidatus Poseidoniales archaeon | reverse complement strand
TGGGGCCGCAGGTATCGCTACGGGCACCGGTTGAATGGCTGGCGCTGGCGCTGTCTGCTCAGGCTGCATACCACATCGGAATGCGGATGGGGTTATCATTCACACCCCGTAGGGGTGAGCCTCATTCGAGGTCGCTCATTGCGTAAGTTTCGACGGTGTCAGAACCAGCCGTACCCGATGCGCTACCGAGTACATTTGGGATTGCACCCAATTCTGCAATTTCGATGGCGCGAGCACTGATTTTGGCATTGATAATTAGGCACTGAGCGCCTTCGACCTCTTCAGCATAAGCAGCGAGTTTGCTCACACCGATGGGGTCTGAAGCGGTACCATCTTCAAGAATCAATAGTGCGTAATTCTTCTTCAAGTCACCCATGTGTGCGGACCATTCGCGGATGTCAGCTGGGACATCGCGTGAGCCGTTACTCACGGCAGATTTGCTGGAGGGTGCCCCCTTATCATCTGCTTTGAGTTGGGCCTTAATGCGGTTCATGGCTTTGGTTGCCGTCTCTTTCTGGTTCAGACACTTGGTCACGACTTTGCCTTCAAGGTGTTCGACTTCGCGAGATTCAGGGGCGAGAGCCACGTGTGTTAGGGACTTGCCCAATGCTCCGGACAATTCCATCAACAGCAACTTACCGCCACGATCACCGTCACAGAACGCTGTGACGTTGCTCTTGGTTTTCGCTAATTCAACAAGTTCATCCTTGACGTTGGCACCCATGGTTGCAATTGCATTCTTGATGCCGAACTTCAACAGATTTCGCACATCATTGCGTCCCTCTACAATGATGAGAGCCTCGCTCTCCTTTGCATTGGGTCCGCAAGTCATGCCTGCAATGTCGGTCTCGGTGCCCAGCGTGAGAACGCTGCGAACCTCATCCAAGATGCTCTTGCTGTCGTTTGTTCCTTCGTTCACAATGCTCAGGAGCAAGTCCTTCGCACGGTCAATGACTGTGTCACGCTTGACGCTGTGAATATTTTCTATTCTGGCTACTTTGATTGTTGCCTTACATGGTCCAATTCGCTCAATGGTCTCAAGAGCGGCGCCGACAACGGCTGTTGATACCTGGTCGAGACTGCTGGGTAGCAGAATCACGCCGGATACCTTGCCCTTGTGCGAGTTGAGATCTACATCCACGTGGCCAATTCGGCCAGTTCGCTGCAACTTGCGCAGCTGAAGTTCCTCGCCGAGCAGACCTTCGGTTTGACCGAAGATTGCGCCGACAACGTCCTTTCTTTGGATGGTCCCTTCCGCCTTGATTGTAGCATGAATCATGTACTTGGCTTTCTGATGATCACTCATTTTTTTCACTTCCTTTTCTTTTCTTTGCTTTCACAGGTTTTCCTGAGCGCTCGGCCGTCCCTTTCGGGGGGGTTTTCATTGCGCGTATTCACGGGGAAGGGCACGGGGCCCTGAGAGCGTGACAGGAACTTCCTGTAAATGAGCCGACCAACCCCTCCTTCATGAAGGCTACGGATGAAAAAATAGGCCAATTATGGGTTGTAAACGAGGGCGAACCGCTATGAGGAAGGGACGCGTCTCCCGATTCGTGCCCTCCGATGTAATTACAGACATCAGTACCTTTCAAGGTGTTGTTTCCATCGTTCTGAAAGATGGGGAAATCACCAGAGAAGAGAAGAGATTGGTCATCAAATTGGCCAGTTTACTCGGTTTGGATGAAGATGTTCCCAAGCGTGTCTATGAGGCCATTGTTGCTGGTAATAAATTGGAGGGCGGAAATGAAATCAGCAATGAAGAACGGCTCAAGGTCTACGCCGGAATGTTTCAAACTGCATATCTCAACGCCAGTATCAGCGAGGATGAATATCTGGTCGTCGCATATCTTCGATATCTATTCGATATCTCTGATGATGAAAACGAGTTGGTCATGAATGGAATTCATGATGCATTAGAAGAACATGTCGAAAAGAATGTGTTCCAGGTCGTCGAAAAAGGATTCGATCAAGCGAAAGATATCGTCGATGGGCTGTTCAATCGAATTCGCTCAATTTTGCCCGAAGGGGGGCCGAAGGGTGACGAAAAGTGACCCATTGGATGATTGGTTATCCTCTCAGCCAGCAAAAGTCCATCTTCGTTCCAAACGTCTGATGGGTGTCATTCGCGAAGCATACCCCATTGGAGTGCCTGCGTTAATTATCAAATCACAGACGGATCGTCTAGGTTCATCGGGTGGCTATGCATTCCATCTTGGAACGCCAGATGATTTCTTGAGAAGAATCTGCTCATGGTTGCTTACCCATAGTCAACCTGATGTTTTGTCGCAAGTAATTCACGACTTATGGGGGCGCAATGGACGCGAAGATGTAGCACTGGCTGCACTGTTGCTAGCCAATCTGCAGGATGAAGGAGATGTGTGGATTAGTTTGGCTAATCTGATTGGTACAAGTTCGACCGCAGAAGCACTACTGCTTTCCATCGAAGAGTGTTTTCGAGCCAATCACAAACCCCCAAGTGAAGAATTGTTACTAGAATGGTGTTCGTACAATGCAGCACAGGGACATCTTGCATTGTTGACTCAACATGCGCATTGGGTTCGCTCGGGTCGTCCTGATTTATCGGGCGCTCTACGAGATGCATTTGAAACGCTGCCGTATCCTGACGGAGATTCTCTGTTGGGCCGTGTTCGCGATCAGATGTTCAATTCCTAAGCGAAGGCTGAAGGTTTGTCGCCGTTGCGTAGCCTGTATGGTCGAGCGGTTCCTCGAAGCGGATGACCCCGTTCTTGAGCAGGTCCTCAAGTGGACCGTTGAGAGGGATGCTGCAGATATACGACAATTGTTGGAATGGTTGCCCAACGCCGCCAATAAGCGTGATCAACGAGCTCTGCTAAACCGAGCGCAGGCCTTGATGGCTGAACTTGAGAGCGCGATGAATGAACTCAAGCAACTCGAATAGGTGGTCGCATGTACCCTGCTCTGATTCTCGCGGGAGGTGCCTCCAAACGAATGGGAAAAAACAAGGCAACAATGATTGTCGAGGGCGACCCGATGATTGTTCGAGTCGCCCATGCACTGAGAGATGCGGGTTGTAACTTGATTCTCGTTGCAGTGCGAGATGGTCACCAGCGTCAGGAGATTATGGCGGCACTGAGGCATCTGACAGACGTGGAATACATCCTAGATAATGATCTTGAACGGAGTGCGAAATCTGGGTTGAGATCGGCGTTACGCATTTGTGCAGAACGGGGAATCCAACGCATTCAATTGGCGCCGTGTGACACACCATGGGTTGATTCACAGGTTTTCGAACGATTACAGAGCGGTTCGAGAGCGGTGATTATGCCGAAGGGGGAACGTCTGCAGCCCCTGCTCTCACTGGTAAATGTCGATGTTGTTCTTGCCGCATTGGATCGCGCGCCCATGCGCGCTTCGCTAAAGAATACCTTGCGAACTGT
>JAPKFG010000114.1 GCA_028821675.1 Candidatus Poseidoniales archaeon | reverse complement strand
TGAATCCTCCTCTATGATAATCTCGGGCACGAAGCCCTCGGAGAGGATCTGGCGGAGCATCTCGCGACCATATGGGTGCTCCTTCAGGAGCAGATAAGCGAAACGCGGCTTGGACATAATCCCCGTTTCGCGGAGGGGCCGTAGATACCCGTTATTTTCGGTCACCCTGTCGACTTGTTATAGCGGCAAATGTGAGGCTAATTATTGTAATAAATGATGCAAATTCCGGGCGTTTTCAAAATCCGAACAACCACTTCGGTTTCGCCAACATCCATCCTAGACGCGTTTTTGCTGCTGAGAACAAGTCAATACGATGTCTACCCACTCGAACCAATTTGGTTCCAGCCTTTCGAACTTCACTATGCCAATGTGCCCTAGATTCACTAGGAAACGAAGCAGTAAATCGTAATGGGGTTGCCATCAACGTCCAGTTTGGGTGCCCCACCATCGCTGTGATTACTTCTCTTCTAGCTTCGTCGGAGATGAGATTCTTAATCTCAATCATGGTGTTTTCATTTCGCTCTGACAATTCCGAAATAACTTCTGTGAATGTCGGAATTTGGAATCCCAATTGGACTCCAGCATTCTTCAAACTCTCCATTTCAAGGCCCTTCACGAGCACCATTTCTCCGTCCATTTCAATGTCATTATCATGATACACGAACAGGATCCCATCGGCCGATTCGTGAACATCGAATTCCCAATACAGAAAGAGTGGGTCTGATACCTTGTCAATCGTGGCACGTAACGATTCGATTGTATTTCCAGAACAGGATCCCAAACCACCCAAACGGTGCCCTAGATTTGACAATGATTCATCCCCTCTTGTTTTCCCCACGAGAAGAGAATCAATAAGGTGACCCTATCCTCCAAGGATGGCGATTCTATTCGATTGACAGACACGAGAGCGCTCACCGGTCTTCGATTTCTTGCTGCATTCCACGTTTTGTTATTGCATGAGTTACCGGATGAAATTGCAAACACAGGCCCTATTATCAGCGAATTGCTTGAACGAACAGCAGCCGTCAGTATTTTCTTCGTACTTTCGGGTTTTCTGATGTCTTTGGGACGCGGTACACGTGAATGGAAATCTCGAGAATGGCTGACATTTCTGAAGAAGCGAGTCGCCAAAGTGATGCCAGTCTATTATGTCGGATTCTTAGTTTTTCTACCGGTTTTCTTGATGCGGTTGTCGCGAATGGAGGATGCCAATCTTTTGGATGGAATCTTTCCGGCACTGGCGAATTTATTCCACATTCAATCATTCTTACCTCACTTTGAGGAACCATGGTACATCAATCGTCCCGCATGGACAATCGGTGTTTTCATGACATTTTATCTCATGTTCCCTTACATTCATTCATGGTTGCTAAAGAAAAGTGCACGCGTGGTCGGCCTATTGTTTTGGATTTTCTTTATCGCCTCTCAAGCGGTCGTTATCCTATTGGAATCCAATCTTGACATGAACTCAACAAAGATTGAGATATTGCACAAATTTCCTTTGGTACGCATCTTTGAATTTCTGATGGGTGTCACTGCGGGAACTTGGTTGAATCTCAGGAACGAACCACTCAATGTTGAATCGAAGTACACTTTCCCAATTGCCCTCTCGACGGTCCTCTTATTCATTTTCTTGCCGCCTATTTTTAGCAATTACATTCACAACGGACTGTTGACGCCGTTGTTCATTCTTCTTTTCCTGTCCAGCTCGCATGGGACTGATCGAACCATGGCCTTGCTTCGTCATGGCCCGATTTATCGAATGGGTGAAGCCAGTTATTCATTTTACATTCTTCATTTACCGTTGGCCAACTACATCTCTCTGGCAATCATCTTCCTACTTGGAGATTCGATGAGATTCACCTTTGAATTCTTGATTCTCGATATCCTCATCGTCTTGCCAATCACACTCTGGTTCTACAATAAATTCGAGGAACCAATGCGGTTGCGAATACTGGGTCAAACATCGTCTAATTTGTAGATTGAACCTCTCCAACTGAACATTAACAATTCACCATTCAATCCTTGTCCAAACCCGACAATCATGATTCCAGTGGAGCCGATATATTCGGATTCCCATCCTTCATCAGTTTGTTTCAGTGACCAAATTGAACCCGAGCAAAAATCTCCGAACAGATATCCGTCATGGAGAATGCTAGGCCCCCAATCCATCCAGAATCCTCCTGTAATTGAACAATTTCCAGCCTGATGAGAATATTCATGGACAGGATCAATAAATCCTTCAGCGGGTTCTGAAGATTCTAAATCGCATGTTCCAGCCTCAAACTCATGTTGTCCTTCTCGCGTACTCCAACCAAAATTTGCGGATTCATCCATTGAGATGAGATTGATTTCTTCCCAACAGTTTTGACCAACATCGGTCAACCAGAGGCGACCCTGTGCATCCAAGTCGAATCTCCAAGGGTTTCGAAGGCCGTGATGAAAGACATACTGATCTCCACCATCCACTCGCTCGACAACGGGTTGCATGGTTCCATTTTGATACTCAAATAGATGAAGTGCGCCCAAAGGTGTGGCTGTATCTTGTCCGTTGTCATGCGGGTCATTGTGATTCCCGCCATCCCCTACGCCCCAGAGGTACTGATTGTTACCGACTGCCAATAGGTGGCCTCCATTGTGGTTCCTGTATGGCTCATCGATATTGCGAAGGATTTGAATTGAATCCGCTGATATCTTTCCATCGACAACACTTGCTGTTGCTAGAATCAGGCCCGATTGGTTTTCACCCTCACAGGTTCCAGTTTCCACGTAAGAAAGCAGAATTTCGTTTGAGGTTTCAAAATCATCTGTGAATACCATTCCGAGCAACCCCTGCTCGTTGTGACACCGACTGACAATTTCTGTTAGATTTGCAACATTCCGTTTTATTTCGCCGTTCCACGCCACAATCATTCCATTCAAATCTACAATCCAAATTTCATCTTCCACAGGATGTTGTTGTGACAATATAGGTGTTTCAAACCCCGACAAATATTCAGTACAGACCAACTCATTTACTGAATGTAGGATTTCACAAAGTGATCCACTGCGATCAGGCCATTCAAATTGGTTTTCGTTTGAGTTATCAAATATGCAGCCTGTCATATTTGCGGAAACCAAAATCAACGCCAGAAGCAGCGTTCTTGGCATAGAATTCACCTAGGGTGTTACGCGACTTCGATCTCGGGGGAAGAGAACCACCTCTCGGACGTTGCCCGCCCCTGTCAGGACCATCAGCAGTCGTGCCACCCCAAGTCCCCAGCCAGCGTGCGGAGGAGCGCCATAGCGGAATCCATCGGTGTAGAATGTGAAGTCGGCCGGCTCGAGGCCCATGTTGCGCAGGTTCTGCTCAAGCACGTCGACTCGGTGCTCTCGCTGACCACCACTGGTCATCTCGTCACGCCCGTAGTTGAGGTCGAAGCCACGACTCAACTGGCCG
>JAPKFG010000035.1 GCA_028821675.1 Candidatus Poseidoniales archaeon | reverse complement strand
GCGTAGCGATCGGGGTGAATGCCTCCGGGCCCACCACCTGTCATATCGAGATGGAAATCACTAGCAAGAGAGATTTCAGAAGTCCACCCCTGACTATCCGTTGTCAAACTGTACAAATCACCGCCATGACTGTCTTCGATGAGTACGGTTGCACCACCGACTCGAACACCTTCGACAATGGTGCGGAATTTGACAATCTCGGCCTTTCTGACTTGAACTGCCCACTTTGATGGTGAGGTGTCAATGTAGATGTTGGAGGTGTCCAATCCAGTTAGATTTGAGTATGTGAAAACAGTTGAATTATTCGTCATATCAAGAGCTAATGGGAAATACTGCGGTGGCCACATTTTGGTTTCAGGGACCAAAACTTGTGTGGCCCAATCACCACCAGTTGTGTCGGAGCAGCCGGGGCAGGATTCTCTACCCTCCCACCTCAGCGTTGTGGGATTGGTTGTGTTCGCAGCCTGATTGGGGATTGGGATATTCTCGGACTGGACAGTTATGCTGCTCTTGCTAATGTTGTAGGTTTGACCCACACCCATCCAGGAGTTTTGTGAAAAGAAACCTAGGCTACCGTACTCAACAGTATTTGCAACTCCTGTATCAACATGCTTGATCATAGCACCGGTTCCTGAAACATTGAATTCGTTATTTCTGACATCCAAAATTGATGCAGCGGCACGAATTCCATCACCTCCACCTCCAATTTCAAACTGATTATTCATCAGTGTAACAGAGGCACCGTACGCATGAATCCCAGGGCAAGGAAAGTCCCCTCCCCATAACTTGTCGCTAGTACAACCAGTTGGTGACGATGTTATCACTGAATTCGCGACATACATCCGATTTTCAGTCAAAGGTTTCCAACCTTCGTTCCCCCAAGGGAATTGGCCAGCCACTAGGGGTTCCTGCGCGATACCTTGGAATGTCACATTTTCAACTCGAACATCACTCTCACCTATTGACCATATTCCGTTCCAACCACCGATAGGTCCGATTGAACCACCGTTAATATTCACCCGACTCTTCTCAACCTGGACCCCGGAACCCTCCGATGCACCTTCGATGACATTATTGTTGAAATCCACCCAGGCATTGTTGAATGCTGTCAGAGGACTATTGTCTGCAGTGGTAATCTTGTTGTTGGCTACAGTCAACTTGTAGGCGACGTTGTTTCCAGCAGTCTTTTTGTTGTTGACGTCGATACCATTGCACGTAGTGTCAATCGTAGATGAGGTCACCGAACCCGCTGAATCATCGAGACGGATTCCATAATCTCCACTTGCAACCACTGCATATTGGATATCAACATAGGATTCTTCAACCCAGAGAACGTGGCGACCGTCTTCATTCTGCCCACAACCGTTGGCTGTACCCGTGAACAAAGGAGAAAGTATGGAAAGAGGTTGAATCGCACTCCCTGCACCATATGCTTGGATAGCCGAACCAACCAGTGAAGTTGCGTCATCGCCCACTGTGAATTCCCCGCCGACGATGTCAGGACGGGCCAAGTCAAGAATGAGTAGACTGGTTGTATTCACCCCTTCGAATTTCAGTGCAGTCATGGTAGGACTTGCACCCTCTGCGACAAGGGCGCCGTAGCGAACTTCTGAGATTTCAGATACCCAACGCGGGATGCCGTACGCATTGGTGATTGACACATGGTTCAGTTTGGTCGCACCGATGTCGACCGTACTGCGCAGAAGGATTCCTTCGTTACATGAGGGATCCTGATTCCAGTGATTGCCACTGAAGATGCCATAACAACTGCCGATCGCAGATGCATTTGAGGGGTCCTGCCAATTGAATGTGATACGAGAACTGTTGCTTGCCATACCATTAGCTCCACAGGCTACATCTCCAGCACACAATCCACCACGGACATCGATGAATGTTCCATTGGGGATGGTGACGGTTGTACCTGGTTGAACAATCAAGTTGGCGCCGGTCGCGACGATGACGTTTCCAGTCAACGTATGCGCGCCCGACCAAACTTCTGTACCTGAAATCGTTCCGTTCGACGTCTCATTGGTCGCCATTGCTGTGGGCATCAGTCCAACTAGGCCAATCATGACGCTTGTGAGCATCAAGAATGACAAAAATAGGCTCTTATTTCGATGGGTCTCGTTCATGGGTTTCACTCCAAGTTGCAAGTCTGCGACAGTTGCAAGGGCTATAACAGCCGCGACGCCGCGGCAGTCCGTTTTTCACCATAGAAATATCAAATAATATTAATAATATCACTAATTAGTATCAAATATTATCTTAAATATCACCTTGAGATGCGATTCTATCGGCAACTGCGCGCTCCCACGCTGTAGCATCAAGGATTCCATACCCCCATCGAGGGTGATGGTCATCTCCCTGAAGGGCGTGGGGTTGACACGAATCGGCCAGAGCTTGTTTGACCAGAGTGATTGCCGCTCGTGTTGAATTACTACTGGGTAGAGCATCTCCGTGGCGCTCTAGAATCAACGCCAAAGCCCCTGTCACAAATACGGTGGCGTCACTAGTTCCGCTACTGGCTGAATATGGTATAGATTGACTCGGATCTGATGTAGATATTATGCCGACACCGGGGGCAGAAACCTCTGGTTTCTGGTTTGGTTCTACACGTAAATTACCATCTGCACCCTCAGTATTAGATCCGGTTGCTGTACGGTCCCACAACGATCCTTTGTTATCCACTGCACCTACCGCGATAACTCCGTCCACATTGGCTGGCACTGACACATCGGTCACCCCAGTACCAGCACCACCTGAATTGCCAGCTGCGGCGACAACAAAGACTCCGTGATCTAGAGCATCACTAACTGCATCCGCTGTTTGTGACCCAAGTGGATTCTCTGGATCGGGGTCTCCCCCCAATGAAAGTGAGATGATGTCAACATCCATGTCATTCCAACACCATTCAATCGCATCGGAAACTGTGGATTCGGACTGAGTGGTGCCTTCAGAATTCAATGCAGCAGCAACGACAAGCCCCACGTTGGGGGCCGCACCGGGATATTGGCCGTGTGAGACCAGAATGCCGGCCATCATTGTTCCATGACGGTCGATACCTCTGTCCTGAATGATATGATCGTCTCCATTCACAAAATCACGATAACTAACCAGATTGGCATCTTCAAGGTCTGGATGTGTCATTTCGATGCCCGTATCTACAATACAAACGAGAATTCCTTGTCCAGTCAAACCGAGGTCGTCTTGGAGTGCGTAGATGTTCGTGTTCTCATAGGCCCAACTCGAATGTGGCGTGAGTGCACCTGCAAACAATGAGGTGATTTGGGGATAGGTGACCAATAATGCGGATATGAGACACAACGCAATGACGAAACCCCAAGGCTTGGGACTGTCACGACGATGATTCTCATTGGTTGCCACCCTCCATGCCTCAGCCTGTTCAGCCGTTGCCCCGTAGGCCTCAGGTGGATAACCAGGGGCATCGGGGTCGATGGCGGTGAGCATTCTCGGATCTTCCGGTTCCGGCAGATACTCGAGATGGCGGTAAGGGTCTGGCGTCATCGGATTCGCCCCGTAGGGGCGACTGGGGGTTCATGGCCCCTTCGCCAACTGGTGCATGGCACTTGTTGGTTTGTCCGTAGACGCTAGGCGTCCAATTCAATCGTTCACAATCAGAATGCCTGACCACGCCTGCCACTGAACTTCCAGAACAGACCGATGATGCCGGCAACAATGATGCCGACAACTACACCGAGCCAACTGTTGGCTTCGGTCGAAACTTCTGGCTGATAATTGATTTTGAATTTTTTATCTTCGGGGTCATTTTCCAATTGATCTGCGGTCGAATTGATTCGTAATGTGTATGTAATTGAGCCGATTTCGTTCACGGGTTCAATATCAATTGTGAATATGGTCGTTTCACCCATGGGTACATCGAGTGTGAGGGAGCCGACAATGACATCTGCAGCGTCCTCAACAGGCATGAGTACGACGACCTCGACATCACGGGCATCGACCAGACCGGTATTTTCTACATTGACATAGAGTTGAGTGTTCTGGCTCAACGCTGCGAATCCGCCTTGCGCTAGTCCAATCGCATCCCAATCTGTCATCTTAATGTTCGGCATTGCGGTCTTGATGTTCAAAGTGACTACCTCGGAAGTTGTGTTGTCCTCACTGAGAACTGTGATTGTAACAGTGAACTCCGCATCCCCAACCCATACTTCAGATGCATGAATTGTCACCGAGTAACCCTGTGAACTTCGTGGGCCCACCTCAATTGCAGATGCACCAGTCACACTCCATAATGGAGTCAGGGCCTCAGGTAATTCCGAGATATGGAATGAGTAGCTGTCATCCCCGTTACCAAAGTTCGTGAATATGAACGCGAAGGACTCGTCATGACCCGGCTGAATACCGATAAATTCGGGAATTTCATCATTTATTTCAATGCCATATCGTTGTGGGACAAACAACTTGATTTCGTACTCGTCAGTTGATTGATCGCTGTGTGTCATCTTGATGAGCATTGAATGGCCTTGATCATATGATTCAGCGACACTCTCATTCGGTGCTGTGATTCGAAGACGAAGGTCGGCTGTTGTACCGACATCCAAACCGAGGGTGTAAGAACGCGAGATATCCCAGATGTCTGCACCGGTTGTCTCATTGGTTCCATTCCATACTTCGACCGTCCAGAATGCAGCATCGCCACCATTCATTTCAACGGTCAGGAGATACTCGTCCTGATGGCCGTTGCCATTGTAGGTGAGGTCAAGATTAATCTCACCAACTGTGAATTCATCCCCATCTTCAGCATCATTGTTGATGATTGTGAAGTCATCGCCATCCTCTACGGATTGCTGAATCGATGTGTGGTTCTCACCAACGGTAAAGGAAATTGAGTGGTCTTGTTGAACACTGAACAGAACTTGCTGCTCTGGAGATTCGACACCACCGCCGACAACTTCCGCACTCTTACCGCCATTGTAGGTCATCTCGACATCATTCTCCGTGGTCATAAATGTCCCACTAATGCTGTAATCTCCAGCAGGTAGAAGCAGAGAAAGTTCACCATTGGCATCCACAGTTTCATTCCAACTGTATGCGTTTCCACTGGAAAAGACAAGATTGTCTCCACTATCGATGAGTGCACTGTCTCCGAGAGTATGTTCTACACCATCGTAGTCGAACCACTTGGTGGTAACAGGTAGAAGGCTAGCGGGTGAAAGAGTGGCATTAGCCTCGCCTCCTTCGGCAACGGCTGCCTCAAGGTAAGACATGGCCGCAAACTGGCCTTCATCACCATCATAGGTAGCGTACAGAATCCAGTTGCCTGGTTCAATGTCAGCCGCCCAAGTGCCATCCCATGTACCATTCACCAACACCTTGGTAGGGGTCAGCGAATCAAAGGCAAGACCCGATTCTGGAAGCAGAACCAGATTGATGTCATCGGCAATGAGATGCCATTCAGAAGGCAGGATGTGTGTAATCTCTCCGCCGACTGTGACAATCCCTGCCGTCAATTCGATATCAGAGGAATTCGCTGTGTAACCCACCTCAAGTGTGGTTGATCCATTGCTGTATCCATCCTTGCTCGCGAATACATCATATGTGTCATTCACTGGAACGAAAATTCTCCATGTACCCAAGATGTCTGTGTTTAAATCCACGGGGCCAAAGGTTGTGCTGTTCACCGTCACATTGGCGTCTGTGATACCTTCAGAATAACTCCAAGCATCATCATCGTTGATGTCACGGAACAGGTTACCAGAAATTTCGACCCACTTGTTCAATGACAGATTTGTGTCAGGGTTTCCTGAACCAGATGTGAAATTCAGGGTCATATTGTCGAGAATCCAACGCATATTGTTGTCTGTTCGATTCAGGCTCAATGTCCATGTGCCCTCCATCAGAGAACCATCAATCATACCCGATTCATCGCTGGGACCAAGGCTGAATTCCCCAAGCCCATCTTCACTTACTGCGGTCACCGAGAATCCACTTAGCAATTCACCGCTACCTGCTTCAACTAGCGTGAGGTTGAATTGAGCGGCTTCAACGGTTTGCCATTCAATACTCGTTCCTGGTGTATTGGAATCAATGCTCAACGTAGCACGCAAGGTCTGCAATGGATCATCATTGGTTTCGTCTCCATCATCATCAATGAAATCGATAATGTGGATTAACCAGTCCCCCTCTGGGAAGTATTCTACAATCGTACCGTTTTCATCGGTATCGATGGTGAATGAGTCAGTGCCATTGGCCTGTGTAAAGTACACAGTCCAGTTAGCCATTGTACCACCAGATTCGTTGCGTAATGTGATTGAGGTGTGCCATTCTGGTAAGATGCCCAATTCAGCTTCATGATCCTCTGCGCCAATTGCAATTTCGATAATGCCATTTGAGTTAGACAGTAGGGTGTTGTAATCGGTAGCATTCTCATTCCGTGCAATCTTTGCATCAGTTTCGAAGCCCCACCGGCCAATACGAAGTTCTAGTTCAATCGTACCATTATCCCAACGAGCATCGTCTGCACTGATATTGACATTACCAGTATCATCGAATGCATTGGTCGGAATCAAACGGAAGTCTAGAGACAGTGCTGTTCCATTTGACTGGTTTCCATCAAGGGAATGATCGAGGAATGTCACAATCGTTGTGTTCACATATGCGGGTTCTGCAATAAGATACAGTGATGCATTGTCACCTGATGGTGAGTATGTGTATGGTTCGACATTCAGAGCATCATTATTGATGCTGAGGGTCCAATTTCTGGTTTCATTCACTCCACCTTCCAATACTCGAGCGGAGAATCGTCCTTGGGAGGTGTCGATTGGCCATTGCCATGTAACACCAGTCAAACTATCGAAAGTCTCCAACATGAATGGATAATCACCGAAGCCAGGCACTGATTGTGTGTATGAATTGCCTAAATCATACAGGAACAAATCACCTGCAGCGCCCACACTGTTCTGTGGATACAAAGAATCGTCTTCACCGGAGAAATCAATTCCTCCACTTGGCACAGTGAAATGCTTACCATCGAGCAGATTTCCAACGACCACATGCACGGTCAAGTTCACCTCTGCACCAACAGGAATTTGGAAAGCGAACGTTCCATTCTCGTCGGTCATTGTTGTTTCAGTGATGCCACCACCCCATTGGATGTTGACCATCTGATTGTAGTAGGGTTCTGGCTCCTCGTTTGGTTTGTCGCTCAAATCATACATCACAGTGCCATTAATCCAAGCGGATTCAACATACTGCAATACCATACCCGTGATGTTCTCTTCAAGTTCGATCTCTTCGTAAAGGATGTATTCGTCATCTAGAATACTCTCGACAACCCAGGTGTCACGAGGCAATTCGATGTTGTACGAACCATTGCCATTGTCACGTGCGTCAATTGTAATTGGCGTGAACTGGTTGGAGAACGTGAGATTCTGTCCTTCAACAGGCTGATCTTGATGGTCCAGTAAGAGGAATTCAATATCGTACATCGGTAAAATTTTATCGATATCTGAAGGTGTGACATTTCCTGCATTGTCTGCTGTTACTGTGATTGTATCTGAACGATATTCGTCAAATCCATCCTGATCACGGTCCATGATGACGACATATGCGCCTTCTAATACAGGACCGAGCCCGAATGTACCATTCTCATCTGTCTCAAACCAACATGGAGACCAGGCAATATCACCACAAGGTTCTGTGACATTAGCATCCATGTCTTCGAAATCCACAAGTTCCATACGACCTGTGACGATTTCGCTTGGGCCATCATCCATGGGAAGCATGGTGGCTGTTCCTTGAATCCAAGTTCCAGGCAATAACAATTCAATGTTCTTCGCTTCAGGGCTGTCTCGTGAAAGTGGGACGATCAGAGGCATCGGCAGAACCGATTCTTCACCGTTCTCAAAGAGTACGGCCACGTGGTAGGTGCCGGGAATGGCATCTACAAGGTGGAATGAACCGGGTTTGACCATGTCTCCACTGAAATGACCTGTTCCATAGAAGGTGCCTGTACCATTGAGGGTTCCATACGAAGAGAGATTCGTATCTGAGGAATTAACCATGAATGTTCCTGAACCGATGATAGTTTCCCGATACATCGGGGTCGTGAAGAAAGATGTGCCATTTGAGGTAAATCGGCCATCTACTCCTTGGACAGAACCATCGATTAGGAAGGTATCAGTAACATTTGCATCTTCAAGACAGTAGGTCTCTGAATCGGGCATCGAACCGTTCACACATGCGATTCCGGATGAATCAACGATTGTACCAACGAATGTTCCACGACCGAGGATGTTGCCTATTCCTGTGTAGGAATGGTTGAGAAGAATACTGCGTGTGTAGTTTCCAGTGAAGTCGGTTGCAGTTACAACACCCGATTCAGTAATCATCGAACCTGGTCCAGTAAAGGTCACTTCTCCGGTCGCACCGGGTCCGTACTGATGCTCGCCTTCTACGTCACCATCAGAGGTGGTGAGGAGGTAGGCATCTTGTTTTGTTTCATCCCAGATGTTTGAAATGCGTAGGTCCATGTTTGCAAGAGGCTCACCGCCGAAGTCAGCGTCACCCTGCCATTCGATGGTACCGGTGGCACCAGATGCGCCAACACTAATCTCCATGTTGAGAACAGCAGCGCCATTTGAGTGACCATCATCTCCTGTGATATTGATTGTGGCTTCCCCCAACCAAGTTGATCCAGATACATTTCCAAGAATACCGGTGATTGGATTGATGCTGCGGTCTTCATTGACATCGGTCACCAAATCGACTGCCCAACCCTGTGCATCTTGGGAGGTCGCGGTCGTCAGCGTGTCTCTTGTGTCGATCAAGTTTGATTCGCCCATGAATGCAGAGACGCGGATGCGCCCACTGGGTACAGTGATACTGTAATGCCCTTCATCATCGGCTTGTGCTGTTCCGATTGGAATCCAATAGGTTCGAGCATCATTGTCAGTGGATCCTTCTCCACTGAAAGCATCGCGCTCAATGAGCAACTTCGCATTGGGAACAACACCAATCTCACCGAGTACGACATCACCTTCAAGCGTGGCACCCGAGTAATACTTGAGGATCTTGACGCCAGTGTTTGCAGAAGAGATTGCTTGTGGGTTCTCTTCGTTGGCATCGTACCAATTTGCCAAGACGAAATGATTCATCATCGCACCGGGCAATGGGAAGGCGTAGGTCAAAGGTGTGTCTGGAGTACCATAACCAGTGAAGTGCTGTTTGGGCTGTGCAATTCTGTTCAGAGAATCCAAACCGAGTTGTGGGCTACCATAGCCAATGTAGGCCCGAGCAATCATCGTTTCAAAGAATTCAGGTTGCTGATCTACACGAATGTCAACCAGCTCGATGACATCGCCATCACCGCCAGATTGAGTCGCAAGCAAGTCGGCCAAGTAGGCGGCCTCAAACTCGGCACTCGTCATCTCTTGCTCAGGGCGATCTCCGCGCTGCGTGATGTAGACGGATTGAATGTAGTCTTCAGGGTCTAGACCGCTGAGTGTTGTGGGTGCATAGAAAATTCCCGTGGGATTCCCATAGTGCATTCCACTCTCAGCATATTGGTAACCACCGATTGGATACAATCGGTTGTCAACGGCAAAGTAGCGGATATCGTTGTTACGAATTACAGTCTCGCCTGGGCCACCTTCGTAGGTTGCCACCTCATACTCGATTGAAGTCAAGTCATGATACAGGTCGACCAACTCATCCAGACTAAAGACGTGAGTTAGTAGGTCGCGTGCGATTGCGTAGCGAGCATTCTGGCGGTGCAGAGATGTCGATACGTCGTTGAAATCATCGTAAAGGTCGCTGGTGTACCAGTAATCTCCGATGATGTAGTGCGTGGCTTTGCAAGAGAATGCGTTTGAAGCATCGTAGTACTCGTCGCCGGGTGAACGACCGTTGTCATCAATGACAGATTCGCCACTACTTGGGCAATTCTCAATCCAGTCAACCTTACCGTTCTGATTGAATTCGGTAATGGCCGTAGCGATATTGGGGAATTCCCCAATCAATTCACGGTCTTCGTAGAGACGGTAGAGTTCCGTAGTGGAACGTGTGCCATCGTCATTCATCACATATCCTTGGGCAACGATGACATCGTCTGCTGAACCAATGACAGTGAACGAACGATCTCGCACACCTTGACTGTCTGACATCGTATTGATTGAGACCCATTCATCCCATGTGTCATCAGTCTGTGTTGCAGAACTGAAATGGCTCTGCATTGCTTGGGTAAATGCACGTGTGAATTGGTTGTCATCTTGGACGCCTTGATCATCGTTGTACTCTTGGCGCATATCTCCCTCACCGAGGGTGATGATAAACAGAGCAATGGTGTCGGACTCACCGGCAGCGAGCAGCATGTTACCAGCAGCTGGAATTCCAGACTGGAAGTTGTCCGCTACGGTTGGATGTTGACCCTGAGCCAATGCTTGGAATCCATAATCCCACCAGGATACGAATGCAGGGCGTTCCGAGAACGATACATCAGAATCTTGATGCTCAAGCCAATCATAGGCTTGATTCCACGAACGTCCATTGAAACCGGGACCGAATGTACCCATGTACCAACATTCACCTTGACAGGTGGCTCTCTCATCCTCCTCTTGGTCTACTCCAAAATCAGAGTAAGGGGATGAATCTAGCATAGACCAACCAAAGAGTTCGGCGCGCATGGCATCAGGCAGAAGATCGTGAATGACATCATCGACCTGTTTCTCGGCAACCTCCCCGCGAGGAATACCAGAATCGAGTCCATATATGGCGTGTTGACTGAACAAAAGAAGCAAGACCAAGGCGATTGCGGGGACACCGGGGTGTTTACGACCTGCACGAATCGTTGAACTGAAACGCGCTTTAGAACCTGTAATGCCCATACGTCGCCATGACTTGGCGAAATCCTTGACACCACTGAATCGCCAAAGTCCGACGATAGCAGCGGAACCCATGATGGCCATCACTGGTGTTGCGTTGAACATGAATCGGCCCGCGGACCATGCCATGTATGAGGCCAATAGAATCCATACTGAGAGAACAAGATGGGTTTGTTCACGGGTACGGAATCCTCGCCAGAGTGTGATGATACCCATGCCCAGTGCAAACATGAACACCAGTGGACCGAAGTTAGCGAACAGTTGTCCTCGACTGGGGGCCTGTGCCTCAGCAATTGTGCCGAACACCTTGTTCTTGGAGAAGTAGAACCCACCTGTGGTGAGAACGTCCCATCCATTCGAGATATCCAATAGTTGTAGAATGTACAACGAACCCAACAGAACCGAACCAACCCCCGAACCCACAATTACGACCATCAGCCATGGCTTGTCACGGAATGCAGTGACGACCCAGCCATTGATGACCGTGAAAGCGACGATGTAGAACAACGGCTGGAAACCACTGGCGTCCCAAATCAGGTTCAGTTGCATGTTACCGTAGAATGGTAAAGGCAACAGGAAGGTTGTCAGCATCATGACGGTGATGGCTGCTGTCAGCGGCATGCTGTCTCTGCGACGGATCAAATTGAGGGCCGTTTGCATGAAGAATGCTGCATAGATGATGGCAAGACCATAGACGAATCCTTTCCATCCGAGTGCGACCGTTGCAAACGAGACACCGGCAAGAATGGCTTGTGCCATTGCCGCAGGGTGTTGTTTGAATGCAGCCTTGATACCCTTAACCAAATGCAATGGATTCCAATCTGAATCTTCTAGCAACTTGTCACTGCCAATCGAATCAACGGCACATAGCCAGAAATAAAATCCGAGTGACATGAACAGAATCACAAACGCATCGTGGTCTGCCAGAGCGAATGTGCTGTGACTGACGTGACCAGGCATGAGTGCCATGAGCCATGCACCGATTGCACCGGCTCCAGTACCGAAGAATCGCTTGCATGTCGCTGCAATTGGAAGTACGGTCAATGCACCATAAACAGCAGGCATACCAGCAATGGACCACCAAGCTGCATCGTAGACATCGCCTTCCAAGAAAGGGTCCAATGCAAGGCCACCAAGCGCCAATGTCCAACTGAACAAGGGCGGCCGTGGATTGATGGAACCAACTGGATAGGCACGATCCATATCGATGACGAAGTGACTGTTCTGTGCAAGGATGTAGTCAATGGCGCGCTTCATGTACCAAGGGTCAGAACCCCCGGTCATGTCCCATTCGCCAGTGCCTGATGCGTTCATTGCAGGGATGACGTTCCACATTACGCGAACAAACAGAGCGGTGATGAGTGCACCAGAGATGGTGATTCCATACCAGTGCTTGTTCCACCAAAGTCGCGCTTGACCATGTTCACGGCGTTCAGGGCCACTCAAGAGGCGACCTGTGAATCCGAAATACAGAATTCCAGCGTTGAGCCAGAAGAAGATGGCGAACCACGACAAACCGCCGAGGCTTCCGTTAAGGAAGGCAATGCCATCTAGTCCGAATAGACCTGCGTCCTGCCAACTGCCAATACTGTACAGAATCCAATTGATTCCAAGAAAGAGACCCAACGTGCGCCATTGCTCCCCCCAGCAGAATGCCACGAACATGGCAATAAGACCCGTAAACAGGGCCCAGAAGAAGCCGACGTGCTGTGCAAGGAAGATACTGTCGGGGTTGTCAAGTGTCGTCAGGTGCCACAGGCTAAACGCGTGTGCACCAATCCAAATGATTAGACCAACGAACAAAGGAATGTGTTTCTTTGAAACACTCTCTGGAAGGGCGTTGAACCAAGAACCACTCCCTGCATCTTGCAAACGGCCACGAAGGGCCAGTGCAATCACAACACTGGATAGAATAGAGATAATCCACCAAGTGAAGAAGAGGTAGCCGGTAACAGCACGATCAACATCGAGGATGTCGTAGTATCCCTGAGTACCGAGAGTTTCCTCAACAGCACCCCATGCATGACCTCCTGCTGCGACCTGAATCGCATAGATGAATCCAGCAACGAGGCCGACGACAATCAGTTCTTCTTCGTGACGGCGAGCGCGGTCAAATAGATGAACGCCAATCGCCATCATGACGAAACCGAGGCCCAGCAAAGCTGCGCCATCGTAGTAATGCAACAGACCGACGGCACCAATCACCACCGCAAAACCGAGAGAGACGAGAGAGGGACGGGTTCCAACGGGTTCGAAGATGATGCGAGGTGCTTTGCCGAGAAGACCACCGGCTAACAACACGGTGGTGATCATCAGCAATGTGTTCCAATTGCTATCATCATAGTCGACGGTGTTCCAGGTGGCTGCAATCATCATGGCTAGCATGATGGCAATCGTCACCGGGATGGCAAGTAACCCATACAGGGGTACTTGCGTCGACGCAGTTCCGTTTTCGTTTTCCATTTTCATTTCCCCTCTCTGGGTATCTGACAGCACATATGCTACGCCATCAGCGACGCCGCGACTTGAGGGCTCGTTATAACCTCTCCTCACGCGCTCGCGCGAAGGGTGTGGCTCAGTACACCGAATAGAACTCTCGTTCAAAGTGCCCTATGACCGATATCGCGGCGGAAATGAGCGCCTTCAAGTTCCACTTCTGACAACTTCTGATAGGCAAGTTCTCTGGCTTCGGAAAGAGACGATGCAATCCCTGTAGCAGCCAAGACGCGGCCACCAGTCGAAATCAAATCTCCTTCAGAGGTACCGGTACCAGCGTGATGAATGAAGGCTCGACCCACGGAATCTGTGTAATCAGAAAGGTCCCCAGTGATGGGGCGACCCTTCACAGGAGGACCTGGATATCCTTCTGCAGCGAGGACCACCGACATCGCATGATTGCTAGAAAACGTCGGCATCGATTCAGACAAACGGCCCTCGGCAACCGCCAGTAGAAGTTCACACAAATCGCTTGAAATTAGGGGGACCGTGACCTGTGTCTCAGGGTCTCCAAATCGGACATTGTATTCCACCACAAATGGAGCGCCTTCATCATCGATCATCAGCCCAACGTAGAGACATCCACGATAGGGCGTCTCCAGTGATGAGAGGTGGGCGTGCATCGGTTCGACAATTTCGGAAATGGCTCGTGCTCTGATAGCCTCTGTCGCGACAGGTGCGGGTGCATAGGCACCCATGCCTCCGGTATTCAGTCCGACATCGCCCTCTCCGACTCGCTTGTGATCTTGACTGCAAGGAAGTGCCACAAAACCAGATTCATCCATCATCACCAACATGCTTGCTTCCTCGCCGGCGAGAAATTCTTCCAACAGAACCATACCGTCTGATTCGATTGAAGAACGAATGAAATCTAGCGCTTCGCCTCGGTCCTCGGTCACTATAACGCCCTTGCCCCCAGCCAATACATCGCGTTTGACAACCCAAGGAGAACCCCAATGGTCGACAGCTGCATCGATATTAGTCTGTGATGTCAAATGCTGCACACCAGCGGTCGGGATGTTCAGTTTGAGCATCATTTGCTTGGCGAAATCCTTGCTTCCTTCAAGCATCGCACCATCGGCATGCGGACCAAAACTCGGGATTCCAACAGCACGCAGTGCATCGGATAAGCCACCCACCAACGGTGCTTCAGGCCCAACCACAACAAGATCTGCCTTCAGTGACTGAGCCAATTCGACTTGACCACCCACATCCCCGGCAGAGACGTTGTGGTTGACGGCAATATTTGCAGTACCAGCATTGCCTGGAGCAACATGGACGGCGTCGACGGATTCACTCTCCAGAAGGCCAATCGCCAACGCATGTTCTCGGCCACCGCCACCGACGACCAGAACGGTTCGTCCCATGGTGCCTCTGCGGAGGTTTCAGCACATGAAGAGTCCCGTCAGTACGGGACTTCCTTCAGACCAACCCAGTAACCAAACACATTGGTCAACCGATGAATGACGGGAGTGAGGACCAACAGACCCAACATCGGGACAATCAAGTCAGAATTTCCAACAAGTGTTTGAGGGAACAATAGCAAACCCATCGCAAATGTGCAAATCGCAAATGGGAGGGTGTCGAGCAAGGGTGCTTGTGAACTCTCCGAGCCCTCGCGCTTTTTCCCCATTCTCCGCTTGATGAAGGAGCCAGCGCAATCGCCAATCATGCAACCCAAGCCCAAGAAAGCGCCGACAATGAATGCGGCACCCCATTCACCGCCAATCCAAAACCAATCGCCCGGGGCAGCCCAAAGCAACGGATCAATGAAAACGCCTTCAGTGACAAGGCTGTTCTCTCCAGCCCAATGGGTGAACATACACAGCAATCCAGCACCAAGGATTGCTCCCATGAGGCCATTCCACGTTTTTCCATCACCTAGAATTCGATGGCCATCGGATAATTGGCGTCCGCCATCTATGGGGCGCGGTTCTACTCCAGTCATTTCAGGAATCCATTTCCCACCGAGCATCGCTGCTGTGTTGGCAAGGTATCCTGGCAGATAGAGCCACAGCACAAGTAAGGGCCCACTCCAGAAACTCATCGTTTCGCCGAGCGAGGGGGCAATGGTGAGAGAAACGCCGGGCACGTATCAAGACAAAAAGAGACGGTTTAGAATTGTGCGCACGGCGGCGCATCCTTCATGACCTCAATGCGACACCCACAATCATGAGAACCGGACGTACACTTGCCCTACTGCTTGCAACCTCGATGCTGATCTGTATGATTCCATTTTCAAATGCAGGGTCTGCACCCACCAATGGTGGAATTTACGATGTTTCTACTGACGAAACATGGAACATGGGTTCAGAACTTGATGCCATTGTCACGGTCGAGGCTGGAGCGACACTAACTATTGCCACGGATTACACTCTCCCCACGGGCGCAAGCATCACGGTTGCGCACGGGGGAACATTGCGAATCGAAGATGGATCTTTGTCTGGAGAAGATTTTGCACAAGCGGTTCGAATGACACCGAATGTGCCGACCAGTCTGATGGCTCATTCTGGTGTTGCCAGTGGGAATTTCTCGCTGCGAATAGTGGCTGCGGATGGAATCAATATGTCCGGTTGGGCTGTTGCCTGGGATAACATTCCTGCGCAAGATATGACGGGCAGCGAACACACAATCAATTTCTCAACACCTAAGGGTGACTTCAGATTAGATTTCATATTGAATCCAGGCAGTTTCGCCGATCTTGTCATCGATCGAATCGAAATCATCGAAGAAAGTACAGTTACATCCACACCCGCATATCTTTCTGAACCCATCAATTGCTTTGTCGCAGCTGAATTGGG
>JAPKFG010000113.1 GCA_028821675.1 Candidatus Poseidoniales archaeon | reverse complement strand
AATACATCCGCACTACGCTGATAGAGTTGGCACGACAACTTTCCGTCAGCCACATAGAACTGGAAGAAGGCGTGGCACGGCATCAATGCCATGTCATCCAGTTCACCCACATTCCAAGCACTGACGAGAATTCGGCGGCTTGAGGGATTGGTCTTGATGAGTTCAATTGCCTGCGAGATTTGATCGATGATTCTCCCATCCTTGGCTTCCCATTTTCTCCATTGCTTCCCATATACTGGTCCTAGATTTCCTTCCTCATCAGCCCATTCATTCCAGATTCGAACCTTGTTCTCCTGTAGGTAACGGACATTGGTGTCTCCTGAAAGGAACCATAGCAATTCATGGATGATGCTTGGCCAATGCAACTTTTTGGTAGTCACAGCCGGGAATCCTTCGCTGAGATCGAACCTCATTTGATGGCCGAAAACCGACAATGTACCTGTCCCCGTCCTGTCACCGCGTTCCACTCCTTCGTCGAGGATGCGCCGTAGGAGGTCGAGATAGGTCTGCATTGGAACGAGCGCTCCTAATCGCGACGGTTCTTGAAGAATGCCCGCACCCTTTCAGGGTGCGCCGAGGGCAGCAAGGGTTCCAATCACCTGATTAGTAAATTTACGGTACAGTTTCCCCATTGCATCTCGTCTTTGTTCCTCATCAGATTCGATGATGGTGCGAATGCTTGCCTCATCCTGTGCACCACCCAGTGGATGAACAATCCACTCGTTCCAAGTGATTCCTTCCCCATAGGTGACATTAACACGCTTTCCGAAGCGGATTATTTTGTCTCCTGGGGCCATGATTTCACGGGCACCCATGATGGCCGCTGGGTGTATGGGAGCCTCTGGGTGACTGGCAGCCAATCGAGCCACGCCAGTTTTACCTTCGGATAGGAATGGCCCTTCTTCACGACGTGAACGAGTTCCTTCTGGAAAGATTCCCATGACTAATCCTGCCTTGAGAATATCCGATCCACGGCTAAGTGCATCGGCAGCTCCCGATTCTCGATGCGTTCGGATTTGCCCTGTAGAGTTCATGACAAATGCGGTAAAGATTTTGTCAAAATGAGAATCTTTGGCGAGGTAATGTGTTCTTCGTCTAGCACCAGCGATGACGGCGAATGGATCGATGTGAGATGTGTGATTAGCTGCTAGAATCATCGGACCCTTGCGAGGAAGTCGATGGACCCCTCTGTATCGAATTCTAAACATGGTTCGTACCAAGACTGGAATGGTGGAAAGTAAGACAGTGTAGAACGGTGATTTGGGCAATGGGATGTCCATTCCTGGGATTCGACAGACTTCACGTAGTTCACCCAGAGTCGTCTCGCTGACCCCCGTCATGGGGGACTGTCGGCCTAAACCACTCTTGATGATTGCCTATTCATCAGTGGTTAAGGTCAAGAAATGCGGCCACACGGATGTATTCCGTGAGAGCCGCCATATTCATGCTGAGCGTCCTGCTTCTGCCCTTGGCTCTGCCTGGTGCTGTGGCTTGGCGTGCGGATGGTTGGTTATCCCAAGAGGTGGTGGGTGGAGAACGGCTTGCACTTGGTGATGAGTTTGGATGCCATGGCATGCCGGGCAAAAATGTACTCGAGGATATCAGCGTCATAACAGAATGTAAAGAATATCTCACATTGCAAATCAATGCATCCAAATGGGGCGCACAACCCCTCTCATTCGGCCTGTCCGCATCAGAATTAGATTCTAACCAGCACAATGCAATGTATGATGCTGGATTCCGCATTACCGGCGACTATCTCGCCGCAGAAATGGATTATCCACTATGGGGGATAGAACGCAGTGGCGGCAGTCTTGAACAGAATGTCGCCTCAATTCCTGAGATTGAACAAGCAATCGAAGAGAATGGATATGCAAGCCTGTACTGGGAAGCACAGATTGAGGACCTGAACGTTCGCAGGGACCGAGATGTCCTCGAATGGATCGAATCTCAGGATTATTGGTTCACAACTTGGGGTGAATGGTACTCTTCTTCTCATTTGGCTACTGAATCAGTTCGAACCAATCAATCAATCACGTTGAAGGGAAGCGCTGCTCCCAATGGTGCATGGGATGTACCCGGAACCACACATCTCTCCCTCGATGGCGGCCAAATCACGAGCATCGAGCGAATCGATGATGGACAACTTTCCGAACTGACCGTGTCTGACCATCACTTGAAGACCGGCTATCGAATCATGAATGATTCCAGTGCGACCCTGACAATCGAAGAAGGAGCAATTGTCAGAGTTTCATGGCAAGGAGAAGATGTCGAAGTCCAATTCAGCGAGGGGACATTCAACAATCTCACACCCTTCATGGCAGTGGGGCACCACACTACAGATTTGTTTGAGTGGAGCTCCCCTTTCCAACATTCACCGTTGAGATTTACATGGTTGATTGAGCCACAGCCCGACATCGAACCTTCATGGATTCTGCCCGTAGTTGCATTCCTAATCATCCTGGTCGTACCTGCAGCGGTTCGATACACGCTCAAGCACGATCGTGAGATGCATCATTCTTCAGAAGAGGAATGAATCTCAACTCCGGCATGACGCAGGGCATTCATCAATCTGTCCAGAAGTTCTGGGTCCTCACCCAGACGTTCCGGTGGCATCACCCCGGATTCAGGAATCAGATTTTCTGCGAGTATCTCAGCAACTTCGACTGTGACAAGTCCTGTTGTTCGCGCCATGGATGACCAACCCTCCTTCCCTTCGTCGATTACATCCCATCTCTGCGTTCCATTCTCACTTCTCACTTCGACAGCCAACCATGTGAATTCGGGACGCTGCGGATTGAAAGTCCAAGCTTCAATCAAATCTTCTTCCGAGTAATCCCCCTCCAAATAACGCTGGATGTGGCCTGGCCATCGAACCGTGTATTCGACCAACTCTTCACAATCGATTGTATCGAGGAGTGATCGAACTCCATCGGTCAGGAACGCCTCCATATGGCCATAACCGGGAACTATGACTGGATGCCGCTCGGAAAGGGCCGCCTCTGTCCTGAGTTCACCTCCTCTCCTGATTCTCGCAGGGCGAGTGTATTCCTCAATCACATCGGATGGGGAAAATGGAGCCATGTATGACCATTCTTCATCAGGTTCCTGTGGATTCCCTCCCACCCAGATTTTAGCGCTGTCCAGAGGTCCATTTTCTGTTTGTACCGCCATCAGTAGAGCATTGGATAACCCTGGTGCGATTCCAACATCATAGATCATTCTAGAACCTGTTTCCTTAGCCAATCCATCATACATTCTTGGGTCTTCTGCAGTGAAAGCCAAATCTGCTACAGAAGTCCCTTCTATAGACAATAAAGGTTCTCGAACGGCATGACCAATCCGACCTGGTAAACAATTGACAACAACATCGAATCCAGAAACAGTTTCAGAGATCGTCTCGGGGTTTACGAATGATTGAACGCACTTGATTCCGGTCGGTAGATTTTGTAGAGGTTCTGCATCAATCACCATGACATGATGGCCGCGTTCGTGCAATGTGCAAGCGACGAATCTCCCGACCAGCCCACCACCGAGCACACAGATGCGGACCATGAACCGGCGTGGGCGATGTACACGTCAAACCATCGGCCATAGGCCGAAGTT
>JAPKFG010000112.1 GCA_028821675.1 Candidatus Poseidoniales archaeon | reverse complement strand
AACACTCCGAGCCCGACCCTAGGGTCGGGAAACAAAGGATTAACCGAGTCCGATGATGACAGATGAAACAGGAGTGGGGTGGATGGCTAGAAAGCAACTACCAATGTCTAATGTGGCAAAGCCACTCACGGCGATTGAGCGTCGGAAAGAGAGGCGGAAGAGATTGCCGTCTTGGTTCAAGACCTACCTACCAACAGGAGAGGCACAAATAGCATTCAATGACATCCGAGGAAATGTACTGGAACATCAACTGAATACGGTCTGTCAGCAGGCACAGTGCCCCAATATTCACGACTGTTGGGGCCGAGGAACAGCCACCTTCATGGTCGCAGGTGAAGAATGTACACGCGCATGCAGATTCTGTGCTGTTGGCACAGTGAAAGACCCGCCCCCTCTAGATGAAAACGAACCAGATAATTTGGCTGAAGCCGTCGATTTGATGGACATTACACACGCAGTCATAACTTGCGTCAATCGAGACGAATTATCTGATGGTGGAGCCTCGCATTATCGAGCGTGCTTGGAAGCGGTGCATGCACGTCGCCCGGATATCGGATTGGAATTTTTGTCTTCGGACCTCGATGGAAATCTCGAAGCATTAGAAGTCTTGTTGAATGGATTGGAGTTACGTGTTTTTGCACACAATGTGGAATGTGTTCCTCGCCTTGATTCGGTGGTTAGAGATCACCGCGCTTCGTTCCAACAGTCATTGAAGATTCTACGAGAAGCCAAACGCCTACGCCCCGATATTCTGACCAAATCCAGTATCATGGTGGGCGTTGGAGAAACCGATGAAGAGGTGGTAGAGGCCATGCGTCTTCTCCGCGAGGTAGATGTCGACCTTTTGACGATTGGACAATATCTGGCGCCATCTCTAAAACATCTTGCTGTAGACAGATTTCCTGAACCTGAAGTTTTCAGCAAATGGGATCAAGCAGCGAGAGAATTGGGATTCAAAGCCGTGGCCTGTGGGCCCTTGGTACGCTCATCCTATCGCGCCGGTCTCCTCTACGAGGAGGCGAAAGGTGGGCCGGTGACGCTCACCTATGGTGAATCAACAAACGGCGAAACGCTATGAGCGACTTTGGATTGGTGTGAGTTATGGGAGAAGATGAGAACTCGAATCTGCACGTACCTGTGCCCCCTCATCGAGAAGGGGGGACAACCTTTCCATCACCTCATGAAATTCCAGCAGGGCATCATGAAAAACCTGACATCGATTGTCAAGGTTCTCAAACCAGAGAAATCGCCTATGGCCTACTTCGTGTTCTAAATGATGAAGATGAAGCCGTGGGTGCTTGGGACCCAGGACTGGATGCGGACACACTTCGGCAAGCCTTGGAACATATGGTTCGAATTCGTGCTTACGATGATCGCATGATGAAGATGCAACGTCAAGGCCGACTTTCGTTCTACATGAAGTGTCTTGGTGAAGAGGCTGTCAGTGTCGGTGCGGCAATGGCAATGGAAAACAGAGATATCGTCATTCCATCTTATCGGCAACAAGGCCTGCTCTTCGTTCGTGGTCGCAATTTGGTTGACATGATTAGTCATTGTATCACCAATTCCAATGACAATGTCAAGGGCCGTCAGATGCCAGTCCATTATTCATGGAAAGAGGGGAACTTCGTCTCTATTTCCAGCCCGGTGGGGACTCAATTCCCTCAAGCCGTTGGAGCCGCAATGGCCTTCGCTTATCGAGGCGAGGATAGCATCGCTTGCTCGTGGTTGGGTGAGGGGACTGCTGCGCAGGGTGACTTCCACTATGGACTCAACTTCGCCTCTGTCTACAAAGCCCCATGCGTGCTGGTTATCGTCAACAATCAATGGGCGATTTCAACCCACAGGAATCTGGCACACGGTGGCTCTTCGTTTGCAGCTCGAGGTATCCCGTATGACGTCGCATCGATGCGAGTAGATGGGCAAGATTTCCTAGCCGTATATGCGGCGCACAAGTGGGCCACTGAAAGGGCACGTGCCGGACACGGACCGACCCTCTTGGAGATGTACACCTACCGTGGTGACAGTCACTCTTCCTCTGATGACCCCAGCATCTACCGACCTGGAGACGAATATGATTCTTGGCCGCTGGGAGATCCCGTCGACCGCCTAAAAGCACACCTTGTGAAATTGGGTGAGTGGGATGATGAGAAACATACTGCACTGGAAGCCCAATGCAAAGAAGAAATCATCGCCGCATACAAGGAAGCAGAAACTCATGGAACTCTCAAAGATGGTCCATTCCCACCGGTTTCGACTCTGTTTGAAGATGTGTATGAGAAGGAGCCATGGCACCTTCTGGAACAACGTGGAGAGGTGGGGCTCTGATGGCACAGATGAATATCATTCAAGCGGTTAATTCCGCGATGCATACGATGTTTGAGCGTGACGAGACAGTGGTCTCATTTGGCGAAGATGCTGGATTTTACGGCGGCGTGTTTCGTTGTACTTCTGGGCTACAGGAGAAATTCGGTAAACATCGGTCGTTTGACACACCACTGGCTGAAGGGGGAATCATGGGAATTGCCATTGGCATGGGTATGAATGGACTGCGTCCAGTTGCTGAAATTCAGTTCGCCGATTACATATTCCCGGGGTTTGATCAGATTACCAATGAATTAGCCAAACTTCGCTACCGTTCAGGTGGAGAATACAGTGCACCCGTCACTATCCGCACACCTTGTGGAGGTGGCATCAAAGGTGGACACTATCACAGTCAATCTCCAGAAGCATATTTCACCCATACGCCGGGACTGAAAGTCGTCATATGTTCAAATCCATACGATGCAAAGGGCCTGCTCATATCCGCAATAGAATGCAACGACCCTGTCATCTTCTTTGAGCCAAAGCGACTCTACAACGGGCCGTTCGATGGTGACCACACAGCGGCGATGGTGAAATGGGATACTCACCCAAAGGGCGAGGTTCCAGAAGATTACTACAACATCCCACTGGGCAAGGCGGAGATTGTTAGACCCGGCAAGGATGTGACCATTCTCTGCTACGGCACCATGGTTCATGTCGCCAGTGCTGCCGTTGAGAACAGTGGAGTCGATGCTGAGATTATCGACCTGAGGACTCTGGTGCCACTCGACATCGATGCAATCGAGAATTCTGTGAAGAAAACCGGCAGATGTGTTATCGTTCATGAAGCACCGAGAACATCAGGTTTCGGGGCTGAATTGATGTCTCTTGTTCAGGAACGTTGCTTCTGGCATCTAGAAGGACCCGTTCAGAGAGTCACCGGATGGGACACCCCCTATCCGCACAGCTTAGAATGGGATTACTTCCCAAGTCAGGCTAGGATTGCAGAGGCGATGAAAACCACCATGGAGGACTGAAAATGGGTACAAGTGTGTTCAAAATGCCCGACATCGGTGAAGGTGTGGTCGAGGGGGAGATTACCGCTTGGCATGTCGCTTTGGGGGATTCGGTCGTCGAAGACCAAGAAATGGTCGAAATCATGACTGATAAGGCGACTGTGGTCATTGACTGTGCTGTAGATGGCAAGGTCACAAAACTGCATGGAACTGTTGGGGACATGATCGCCGTGGGGGCAGCACTCATCGAATTTGAGGTCGAAGGAGAGGGGGATGCAACCGCAAGTGAACCTGAGCCTGAGCCTGA
>JAPKFG010000111.1 GCA_028821675.1 Candidatus Poseidoniales archaeon | reverse complement strand
TCAATCATCTGGGTGTAGAGATTGTGTGGCCCACTGGGGTGATCGACGTCGTACCATGAATCCACGTAGTGTGGATTGGTTTTGTCGGTCACATCAATCAATGTGACACTGACCTGAACTGGGTCATCCCAATTGCCAACGTTGGGATCTGCATAGCCAGTATCGACCAATTGGTTCTGCAAGATTAGGAATTCGTTTCCGTTGTATTCGATGTACTTCACGTCGAGAACCTGCGTATTCGGGTCGTGATAGACTCCCACCACTGTCGTGTTGGTCGGATCGGTTACATCCGTGATGTGAACATCATTCCATCCTGCCTGATAGGCGTAAACCCGCCCATCGGGTGCGCTCATCACCTGTACCTCCGCGTTGCCCGGGGTTGTGAGTTCATTGAAATCTGCGAATTCGATGTTTGAACTGCTCATGTTGTGCTGTGTCGTTTCCCTGTGGTCATGCTCTTCGCCTTGTATGAGCGGGTCATCAGTCCACGATTTCTCATTTTCAGCATCCACTCCACTGGTCATATCCATCATGGCGACGATGCCCAGTGAGGCACTTGCAAGGAATAGGAGGCCGGCGATGATGAGGCCCTTTGCCGTCTCCATAGCGCACCGACCCTGTGGGTCGGTTTTTATTTATCTCAGTCGGACACCGCCCCTCATGCGCAGTGGAATACTGGCCCTACTCCTCGTACTTCCTCTTCTGTCCGGCCTTGCGGCAGCGCATGAGCCAGACACCTTCACCGTGATCGTTCGTGAGGATACGCATGACCCACTGGGGGTCAACCTCGTCATTAACGACACCGTTCAATATTACAATGCGGATAGTCGTGAGAATATCACCCATCAAATCGGCTTGGACCTCAATGGCGATGGCGATTTCGACGACGAGGGAGAATTCTCATCTGGCGTCCTGAATCACGAGTGCGACTGGGACAATGATAGCGACTGTCGAGTTGCTTGGATATTCGTCATCAATGACACCGCACTGGTGGGCAACTACATCCTCTCTGATATCCATTCAGATGGAACCGAAATCGAGGTACGCTTGAACATCACTTCCGATGATCACAGCGGCTCTGCGCCGGTCATCGGCGAGTGTCTTGGAGATTGTGAGGAAGATGAAGTGGAACCAGAAATGAAGCGCTCCAGTCAGACCGACCTCCAGAAAGGACTGATGCTGGCCGGACTGATGATGTTCGGCGGAGCTTCTGCCTTGTTTGTCGCGACTCTCATGCAGAAGGCGTGAGTGCAGGAATCAATGTCAGTATCATCGCTTCTGCTGAGAATGTCAATGTCCATTCCAGAATGGCCGATTCCACCAGATGCCCAGTCGCAACCAGCGCAGTCATGGCTTGGAATGAGATGATGGCGACTACAAACAAACTCCATCGGATACGATTTATCCCCCACCCTCGCCAACGGATGTTTCCATCGAGTTCCCCTCTGGCATAGGTGAGTGTGGCAATCCAAAGTTGCGCCCCCCAGAAAATGTTCATCGCCCAGAAAATGTGCATGATGAGACTCGTGTTGAATGGATGGGCAACGAGTTGCATCATCGAAAAGCCGATGATTATGCCTGTAATGAGTGCCGTGACATTGGCTACATTCCGTTTGGTCCCCTCGGGTTTAGTGCGATGGAATACCTCGAATGAGAGTAGAATCATCAGCACACCTCCAGAGAACAATCCTAAGTTGAATACGATACTTTCGGGCATGAATGCGCCAGCAGACGATATGAATGGAGGAAATCCATCTTCGAAGATGAATCCATCGTCCTCAAACCCATCCGGTGCCTGGTCCGTCAAATCCACTCTTTCATCCCGAGCACCGCCACCAAGTTGCATCATTACCTGACTAATCAGGCAACTTCCGACAATCAGTATGACACCCAGTTGAATGGCTCGACGAAGTTGCGAATCGTTGAACATCTGCTTCATTGCAATGACCTCAACGCTTCGACATCAAACAGGCTGGCAGCGCGTGCCAGTGCCTCATCGATGGTGAACCATCGCACCTCTTCAATCTCATCCTGCTTTGGACTGAATGTGGGTTCGTTCTGTAGCACACATCTGTAGGTGAAAGACAGAAATTGAATTCCTTCACTTGTGAAGATCCTCTCATCAATCTGGAGGAGGTCATCCGAGTCTATTTGGACAGAGATCCCCAACTCCTCAAGCACCTCTCGCATAGCTCCCTCAAGGGGATGTTCAGCATAATCCACAAATCCACCGGGCAATGTCCAGTGGCCGGTGAAGAATCCACGCTTTGCCTTGGCCATCAGCACTTCGTTTCGTTGATTCTGGATGATGACCTTCGATACGACACGATGCATGCTTCGATAGACACATTCGCGCGCGAGAGGATTGACACAACCATCGGAGATGAGTTTATCTTTCCATTCCCAATTCTTGGGCCATTCAATCTCTGGAAATCCATATACAACTTCGTGGTAATCAGTACCGAATTTGATGCGATTCACCCGCCGTTCAGTCCAGTCAATTTCCATGGCTTTTACTTCGGATTCTGTCGGTAGTCGTAGTACCACATCTCCGACTCGTCCCATGACCGCTTTCTGAGGTCCATTCCCCTCTAGATCGACGAGCAGGACCTTTCCGTCGTGCTCAAGATAGAGCGGTCGAGACATGTTTCACCTCAATTGCCCAAAAGTTCGCTAACTGCATCTCGCTCTTCCAATAGTACAGCGACATTTTCATCAATTTTTGATTGTGCAAATGAGTCGACAGGGAGGTCTTCCACCACAATCACATCACCATTTTCACATCGACATGGGAAACTAAACACAAGCCCTTCAGGAACTCCATACCAACCTTCCGAAGGAAGAGCCATTGAAACGATGCGTCCATTCGAACCTTGCCACCAGTCGCGCATGTGGTCGGTGGCAGCGGAGGCTGCGGAGGCTGCGGAGGATGCCCCTCGTGCTACGATAATGGCCTTCCCCCGCGTTGCTACAGTATCTAGAAACGGGCCTTGTAACCATTCTCTGTCGAATACATCAGTTGCGATTTCCCCATCGACAGTCCCGAAACGTGGGTCTGGGTACATCGTGTTCGCGTGGTTGCCCCAGATGAATACATCATGTATCTTTGAAGCAGACACTCCTGCACGCTCTGCCATCTGCCCTACTGCTCTATTCTGGTCGAGGCGAGTCATGGCGGTAAATTGCCGGGAGGGAATACTCGGTGCGTTTGCACAGGCAATTAGCGCATTGGTGTTGCAGGGGTTGCCCACAGTAATGACCTTCACATTCGGTGAGGCCACCGCATCGATTGCCTTACCTTGGCCAACGAAAATTGGACCATTTGCAGCCACGAGATCGGATCTATCCATGTCTTTTGTTCTGGGTCGTGAACCAACCAGAAAAATCGCGTCTGCCTCTTTGAATGCAATATTGGGGTCATCTGTGCCGACGATGCCATGCACCAGCGGGAATGCAGAATCCTTCAATTCCATGATTACTCCGTCTAAACGTTGCATGCCAGGTGGAATCTCCAATAGCTGAAGGGTAACGGGCTGATTTGTTCCAAAACAATCACCACTAGCGATTCGCCATAACAGTGCATATCCAATGTTTCCAGCGGCTCCAGTAACAGCAACACGAATTGATTTTTTCATTCCATT
>JAPKFG010000002.1 GCA_028821675.1 Candidatus Poseidoniales archaeon | reverse complement strand
AAGCACTTTTGAGTTGTCACACTTTGAAATGAATCAACGTTCTTTCCACTATATTAAACTGAAATCGAATTCGTCTTGTCAATGAAGTTTTCAGGCCAATGCGATTTCAAAGGGTACCCATTCACTCGTCTTCTAGCATCGCCTTAGTGGCAGCGTCTAGAAGACCGAGAAGATTGTGTGCCTCATCATCGGTGGGCATGCCGCGAAGAATAACTCGGCTCAGAGTATCGGCTGCAGAGACCTTCTGATCATCACGTTTGGTAGATGCGTTCGCAATCTCTTCAGCACGGCGACGAATCTCACGCTTCAGTTCCGGGTCGAGCAAACGCTCAGTGTGGACGGTCTTGGGCAGAGCACTGTCATGGCCTACTTTGGGAAGTAATGTCTGGAACCACTCGTAGCAGACAATAGCTACAGTATGACTCAGATTGAGAATTGGATAGCCTTCCCATGTTGGAATTGTCAAGAGGAGGTCGCATGCACGCAACTCCTCCTGTGTGAGGCCCATGCCCTCTGGCCCGAAGACAATGGCAACCTTGCCTTGGACCTCAGACAATCTTTCACCGAGTTCTGTTGGCAACAGGAAATGGCGGAATTGTACCTTGTCACCAACCTCGCGCTTGCCGCTGGTTCCAATTACAAGGTTGATGTCCTCAAAGCACGATTGCCAATCATCGTGGATTTGGCAGTCATCAAGGACATCCTGGGCGTGTTTTGCTCGATTGCGGGTTTCATCGGAGAATGCACCCTCATGGCGAAGTATCCGCAACTCATGCAATCCGAAATTGCGCAGACAACGGGCCACTGCACCTATGTTACCCTCAATTTGTGGCTCGGCCAGTACGATGACTAGTTCGCAATTCCATTGTGGATGAGGGATGCTAGAATTGTTACCCATTCTCACGCCTCAAATGAATTGATGATATCATCCGACAAGCGCTCGTAGAGGAACATCATCCAACCCTCGCCACGCTCTTGGTCGGGCATTGGGTATGAACAGCGCAAAAATTCGTTCGACTTCAGATGCTTCACGAAGTCTAGTAATACCTGGCGTTGAGAATGATGAACATGGCCAATCTCTCCGGATTGATCGACCTCAGGGGCCGACATGTCGCCACCTCAGTCCTCTCGGCGCTGCATGTAGGTGGTGATGTACCCAGCAATCCAATTACGCATACGCTTGTTGTCGACATCGGTAAATTCTTCAACCAATTTCTTGTTGTTGTCAAAGTCATCATTGAACTTGTCAGGATACTCTACACATAGACGGATGGCTCGGATTTTGATGAATGACGGTCGGATATTGCCCATTTTTCTCACTCCTCAACTAACTTGACTTCAATCGGGAAGCCTTCTTCGCGTGTGACTATAAGACGGATCTTGCGTGGAGGTTTCTGAATTCCACGGGCCCAAATTGCATGATTAACGGCTTCGTCAATCCACATTTCTTCGTCCTCTTGAATCTTCATATGTCTAGATACATGCTTACGGATTTCCTTCATCGCACGTGCGGCGCGCTGAGTTCGTGGGACTGCCCATGCAGCCCGAAGTGGAACGACCATCTCTTTGGTTTCAGCCATCTTCATTCCTCCATTCAACGTTGTAGTTTACTGCGTCGCCAGTGATGACGCTTTGGATGTGTGGTCACCTTGCGATTGGTTCGCATCATGACCCAAACAGGGACACGTCGATTCGTTTTTGTCACCTTGTTAAGGCGCTTTTTCTTCGCATAAGGCTTGTTCCGTGACATCATTTCACCTCAAATTCTGCGAATGGTCGTCTCCCGACGGGTGCTATCTGTAAGTCCCTGCAAAATGCGCTTGAGCATTTCATCATCAACTGGAATACGAAGTTTATTTGCCTGATAAAGAGTGAACAAGTGTTGCTTTACTGTTGAAGCAAGTTCAGGGCGACCCAATTCAACTCTGGCCAATCGATCACGAGCTTCGGGAGTTAGGATGGTTTGCATGGCAGCAGCAATCATGAGTGCCTCTTGTTCTGCCACTGCTTGTTCGGTTTCAGCATGGACTTGTTGGTCAGCCTGTGCATCTATTTTATTCTGAATTTCAGCAAGCCGTGAAGCGCGAATCTGGGCCAATTCGTCATCGTTAACAGACATAATTTCACCCACACTCTCCTCTCCAATCAGTACTTGCCGAGGCCAGGGTATACTTCCTCAGCCTGTGGTCGGACTTCGTGCGCAACATCATCGAGAATTTTCTGCCCCGCTGGAGTGAGAATTCTACCCATGGTCACTGTACCAGCAGCGTTGCGTCGAACTGTAACCAGGCCTGCATCTTCGAGTTGCTGTAGAGATGTTCGAATCACGTGTCGGCTTCCAGCGGTTGCACGATTGGGTGCAGAACCACGGTTTTTCGGGCCACCAAAGGCCTGTGAAAGGTGATTGACACCTACCGGACCCAAACGGCCAACCTTACGAAGAATTGCTGCACTTCGGAGATACCACCAATTTTTCTGAACGGGAGGGCGTTCTTTGTGCGCTCCAGTTTTGACAAATTCAGCCCATTCAGGCTGGTTAATTTTGGCATCGGCCTCCAGACGGTCGGCGAGAACCGGTATGAGAAGGTCCGCTGGAACATCGTAAAACGTGGTCATGAGAGCAACCTAAGCACGTCGCCGACCAACAAGCCATATTTAATGCTGACCGCCCCACCTATGGTGGGGTTATTCTCACAGTCATCTGACAATGTTCAAACGGTGAATTCCTCTGGGCGCTCCGATGAAGAAGGCGTTGGCTCAAAATCCAAACATGCTTCGAACTATGATTGGGCTAGGGTTAACCCTAATCGTTATTCTCTCATATGCTGTTTATGGTGCAACAATTGATTCGTCGTATTACCTCTATCACACATCCAATGAGCAAGTCGAACATACAGCAATCGATCAAGGATTGTCCAACAACGATACCAGCCAATCATGGACGTTCTCAACCAACCGCTCGACAACTTGGTTGAACATCTCGATTGCAGGGGTAGGACAAGGTGACATGGTTTCAGTCGGAGTATCAGATGGGGTGTGGTATCACCATGAAATGTTGGGCGATGAAAATGCCGACCGATTCAGTTGTCGACAAATCGATGATGGGGGCTATGAGGAATACAATGTTTGCACAGAATCGCAGGTACACACTATCACTGCAGAAGAATCGGGCAATATCACAATTCGTGGTATCGTTTCACCCGATTTGCCGATGGGCGGATTGGGTAGCCTCTATGCGGACTCGTTGGAAGACGCTGAGGAAGCGTCTGCTAGCCTCATCTCAACACACAACGGCACTCGTGTATGGACAATTACTCTTGATAATATAGACGTGATTCATCCTGATGAATTCTCACCCCATGTGCAGTCTACATCACATGAATTAGAGAATGTGGAACCGTTCAAAGTTGACCCGGTCACCGAGATGATGTGGTCGATTTCGGCGCTAATCGGCTGTTTTGGAATTGCTCTGGTCATTCCACTATCGATATATTTCGCCGCGAGGGCAAAGGAACTACGTGAAGAGAAGGTTCGAAATGTGGCATTGGACAAAACCACAGATGATTCATGAGCCGGTCTTTAGACCGGTACGTTGAAGGATTCGTCTGAAAACCAACATTTGGGGCGTATGCGTTTCTTTTCCAATCGGACCTCGGCTGGTCTTGCCACTATGTTGGTCACCTTGCTCTTGGTTTCACTTATTCCCGCGGTCCATGCCACTCAAGGTCGTGCAGGGCCCGATATTGCACCAACATCTGCATATGTCACCTATGTGAGCAGTACAGATCACAGCAACCATGCTGCACTCTCTTCACAAGACCCATCTGCAATTGGCCTTGGCCGTTCTGCTGACTTATGGATTATTGATGGCATGCTCGGACTACAACAGGAAATCGAGGTGACCGTGGAAAATCTGGGTGATTCAGCAGCAGGAAGTTTCAATGTTGATGTGGAGATATTGCATGACGAATATTCTGATTTTATTCTCCATTCCTATCGAGGTACAGTCTCATCACTGGCGGCTGGGAGCAGTTCAACCGTCACCACAACATGGACACCGGACTACAGTGGAAATCACACGATTAGAATCACGTGTTTGCTTACCAACGATGCGAATACAAACAACGATGTGGGGACAAGGAGCCTTACCATTGGCAACCTGTATGATCGTGCTGAATCAGTCGGTTCGTGGAGCCTTGGAAACAACTGGTATGTATCCGACGAAGCTTCCCTCAGTAGTAGTAATTCATTCCATGTTGGTGGCTCAACTTCTTCATCCAATTATGGTAATAACTGGGATACATCTCTCACAAGTGCGATTATGGATACGTCGGACGCCCACCCTTCACCAACACGGGGTATTGGTGTGGGATTTTTCTACACAGGTGAAGCACTCACTGGAGATGGATATGACATCGATGTGTGGAATGGCAATTCATGGCAGAGAATCACAACAACAGTCACGTCTTCTGTCGACACGAACTTCGACGATGGGAGTAGTTGGCTGATAAATGTCAATCAGGTCAACAATCAGGTTGTTCCTTGGTGGGCCATTCCTGCATCAACAATGAATTCACAATTCAAGTTCCGAATCAACTTCCATTCAGATGCGGGGGGGACGTCACTTGGTTACTGGTTCGAGGATATCGTGATGTTTTATGATCAAAAGGCGCGAGCTGAAGAATATGCCATATCTGCAAGTTCTGGAAGCAGTGGGCATGCACAGGCCGGTGAATGGGCAGAAACCACAATCAGTCTATCGAATTCCGGAAACCTATCTGATTCTGTTGCCCTCAGTGTCAGTAATCTCCCGGCAGGGTGGAATCATAGATTCCAACACATGACTGGTTCACAAATTCAAGATGGGGTGCGTATCGATTTGGGCAAGGGTGAGGCTCGGACCGTCAAACTACTGGTTCAACCGACCGATGGTTCACCCATGGGCTCGACTTCAGTCAATGTTCTTGCTCAAAGCATCGAAGCGTCGGTCACCTCGTCGACCACTGCATCCTTCATCGTTGACCCAGGTTACCAACCAGCATGGGTTGAGCAGGATCCGGGATTCCCTTGTGCACCCGGAAATGCCTGTGATTTCGAAATCACATTGCGCAATGATGGAGATGGCCAAGATACGTTTTCTCTTTCATCGTCACCTGTACTGAATCAAGACGGGTGGACATTCGGTCTCAAATGGGATCAATCCACCACTGTAACCGTTCCCAAAGATGGAACGGAAATCATCACGATTACGGCTAATCTCCCCCAAGATGCGTTGCCAGGAATGAGGGTGAATTCGGAGTTTGTAGCGACAAGTCAAGCAGACCCGAACAAAGTGGCGAAAATGAGGGCGAATGTTACCGCGTCCATGGTATCCAATGGTGGTGTTGGGGTGGATCCAGGAGATATTCCAGATGATGGATGGTGGATTTCCCCCGGTGAGTCCATCACGGTTCCGTTTACAATTTGGAACAATGCAACCCAACAAGACAGTTACACTTTCTCGTTTGATTCAACAGGTGTATTTGGTTGGACAATTGAATTACTCTCATCGGAATCTGTAATCATTGGACCCGCTAGTACTGCTAGAGTGCTAGTATCTTTCACTGCGCCAGTTGGTGCTCAAGCCAATGATCCGGGGCCCATCGTCACCCCTCACGTAACATCAATCGAATCAGGGATGTCAGGAACTGAACGAGTGTTCGCTGATATTCGTGTAAGACAACTCCACGATGTGACATTGGCGATGAATACACCGGCAATGGACATTGTTCCGGGACAACCATATGAAATTCCTTTCGAAGTGGAAAATCTAGGCAATGGTGCAGAGAATATTATCTTCGATCTGGATGCTTCGGCTGGGTGGACTTGGTGGGTCGAATTCAACAGTGCAATTATCTCGGGGCCACTGAGTCTTTCAACTACCTACGATGGCAATAGTGTGGCCCTAGGGACGCTGTGGATTGAAGTGCCTGGAAACGAGGATCCGGAGCAAGTGTTTGAGTTGACATTCACTGCATTACCGGTGGAGGGAGAGGATGCCAGCCCTGAGGATGCAACCTTTTCATGGGAATATCGGACTCAAATGACGGCGATTCCTGAACTTTCTGATTTTGCCCATGATGAGGTGTCACTTTGGATTGGGCAAAGCGAATCATGGATGGTCACACTACAGAATTCCGGAAACACGTATGATAACAGTCTCAGATTACGTATTACATCGGACAAGAATTTGCCAGGAATGATTGTCCAAGCTGTGACCTCAAGAGGAACAGGTCAGCTAAACGGGTGGGTTGACGTTCCAATGAGTCCGGGGGGAGTCGAAGAAATCATGATTGTCTTTGAGACATTTGACAACTTCCCACTTGGAGATTCCGTCGTCCTCACAATAGAGGTGGAAGGTGGACAGGTGACCAACCAAGACCTGATACAGACATTTTCTACAGATTTACGCGTCAACGTTGATCAACAGCGCAGCGTGGAAGTGGGTTGGAATTTGGATTCTAACATATTGTTTTCACCTGAAGAAATCAATACATTCCAAATCAATGTCACTACAGATTCGACCATGGCGGTGACTGTCAATCTCACCAGTTCAGTTCCCGAATCGGTGTTCTTGGATTGTCGGCCAAGATCACAAGAGGGTGGTGTTGTTTTGTTCATCCCCGCATCCAGTCCAGGTCCAGCTCAAACAGCCACCATTGATTGTGACTTGTCACTTGAAGCCGATGAGCGTGATCGTACTGTCAATTTTGTACTCACAGATGAATTGGGGGAAACAATTTGGTCAAGTGGTCAAGTTCACCTCAAGACTGAACAAATCGAGGAAAGTGGTGGTTTTGCTGGATTTGGGAGTCTGACAATGCTGATTGGGGGAATTGCTGGTGGAATCGTATTCATTGCATTCTTCATTTACATGATTGCCCTTATCTATCGTCGAAGGCGTACATTGGACGAAATTGAAGACATGGATGAGCATGAAATGAATGAATATGATTCAGCCCCTGAATCAACCATGCCTGTTGTCGTCCAACAACAACCTGTTGCACAAATGCCTGTACAACCCACAGCAGCAGCACCTGGGCCCATGCCTTCGACAGCCCCAGTGGCTCTAGCAGTCACACCTACTCCCGAACCTTCACCTGCAGATTATACGGATGAGCAACTACGTGCTTCAGGATGGAGTGAGGAGCAAATCCAAGAATTGCGCGGCGTCCCTGACGCAACCGTTGCTGATGCCTTCAATGCCCTTGGAGGAACAGTTGATCATAGTGAGGTTCCTAGTTCATCGCTACCCTCATTCAACTGCATCGTCACAGGTAATGTTCTGACATCGACCGATGCATGGTGGCAGTGTACAGGGTGCGGAGGGTTTGCTGCGGCAACGGCGATTACTGAGTACACACACTGTCCAGCCTGTAATTTGGCTCGATAATCAACTCCAATCGAGTTCTAACCTGTCATCTGGTGGAGGTAGGTCTCCGCTGGGGTCATGGCCGGGTCCTCGTTCCCATTCTCCCTCAAATGGATCCTTGGATAATCCGATGAGGCCTAATTGATTGAGGCGTGTGAGGGCTGCAGTTGTTCTTTCTGACACCGGTGCAATGCGTTCATGGAATGTCGAATCCATGAGTTCGCAAATCTCTTCGAACGATCGCGTACCATCGCACAACTCCCACAATAGACTGTTCAAATCATCCAGTGGGCGGCGCAATTCCTTCGGGGCGCGCAAGAGTCTCGCTAGAAGACCCTCAAATCTCTTGAATCGTTTGGTGTGACGAATTACGATGAAACGGCCAGTGACTCCCTCCAATTCTGGATGGGGGCCGGCAGCCCCTCTTCGCGCCCACCAAACGGGCAGTCGAATTGGAAAGGCCCCCTCGAGTTCATTCATTGAAAAACCTCAGATATCCATGGTGAGTGTCCAGCCGAGCAAGGACAGCATGCAGGCGATTCCTGTAAACGCGAAAAGACGCATTAGGTCGTCACGTTCACTGAAATTTCGTGTGTACCAAGTAGCCACACCAAGAATTGAACATGCTGCCATCAACAACCACCACCCCCCTGGCATGTATCGCGCTGAACCTTCCCCCTCATTGGGATGTCGCTTGAAATCGAGATAATGGTTTGAATCGAAAGATGGACTTTATCGTTGGAATGATGCCCCCACGTAACGTGTTCAGCAAAATCGATGAGTTGTTGGTCCGGTTTTCTCGACTGTTTGGAACCGAAATTAAAGCACCTCACTATCAACTCGGGTTGTTGGTGTTATCGTTTGGTATTATTCATGCTGCAGCCTTCTATCTCACATCATCACTTGCATGGATTATGCTATGGCTCGGTTTCATCGGTGTCATAGGTGTCGGGCGTGCATGGGTGTCAAATGAAAAATTGAGAACGAAAATTGCACGAAAATTATCCGATGCTGACCCGGACGAGTTGCCTGATCTCAGAATCAGTGCATTACTATCTGCAATCCAATTGTTCCTGATAATCCCGCTATTACTGAAATCCAGTCATGAGCTTTTTGACCTCTATCGAGTTCCAGCGGATGCAAGTCTTCTGGACTGGATGTTGCTCGGCGTTGATCTCCTATTCAGATCAATTCTAGATTGGTCTGAAATTTATGGAGTGAAGATGAGTTCTATTGAATTAGATTCGCTAGGAGGTAGACATCTGGTCATGGGATTCCTGCTCACAATTGATTTTATTCTCATCCAAGGAATCATTCGTATTTTTGAAATTAGAAGGACAATATCTGAAGGTGTTTCTGCTGCGGTTCGCGACCCGGAAATGGCTTACAGACTCGGTAGGCGTGCTGTACCAAGCCTACTCGAAATGCTCTATGATACGAATTTGAAAAGTGAGGAATGTAAACACGTTATTGAGGCCTTGGCTGTATTACGCGAACGAAGTGCATGTGAGCCCATCATGATGAAATTTCAACATGAGGATATGCATACTACGGCGGTTGCAGCAATGGTCGCAATTGGCCATTTGGCCCCACTACTATTGGCCCTTTCCTCCGAAAATAGGCAAACCCGATTGGGTGCTTTGACGGCAATTCGACGATTGGCCGATGTTGAGGCAATTCCTGCATTGGAAGATGCCATCAAAGGGGCTGATGCAGAAGAGCGGGAAAAAATTGTTCGTGCTTTTGCGTCAATTGGTATAGACGCGCATTCGCATTTAATTGAAGCATTGTCTGATTCGGCAAAATCTGTTCAATTGGCTGCACTTCAGGGGTTGGCCCTCGACAGCAGTGATACATTGATGCTTAGACTCATCGAGATGGCCAGTAATCATGACCCCGATGTTCGGTTGGCAGTGGTTGATGCGATGCAGCGATTTTCTGATGGCCGGGTTGTTTCACCACTTGCAGCAGCATTGGATGATGAGGACCCCCGGGTATCTCGTCAAGCCAAACGAAGTTTGGATCATCTAGAATCGGTGGTGGCGCGCAAGGGAACCTCGTCGGACCAGTGATTCATCTCATTCAATGTACGGGTGACATTGACGGCGTCACCATCTGTCCACCAATCAACAGCTACGAACGTAGGTCGAGTTCCGTGGTATTCCCAGCAATCAAGTGAGCGATTGAGGAGGAAATCATAGTCGTTAACCACCGGAGCTCGTGTCCAATCTGAAGTGCCCCTTTCGACAGACAGCCAATTGTTCATATGCCATACAGGTTGAGTCGAATCACCTCTGTGAACATCACATGTCATGTCCTCGGGGTTACCTTCACCGTAATTTGTGGTCCATCCGTGTTCGACGAAATTATGCAGATATGGATACTGTGCATCAAAATCACCTTCGATGAAAACAACGAGGTTTCGTTGACTATCTACCATTGAGCCGATAGTGGGCCAATGTTCACCCAATGTCTGAATGTGGACCTTGTCGATGAGTCCGCTCATATTGAGGATGTACTCAATATGTGAATAGGGTACGTAGATTTCGAAGAGTATGGTCACCACATCTCTCGTCGATGAGTTCATCTTCTGGTGAAGCAGAGATAGCAGTTCAACAGCATCCTGACTCCCTAAGACGCATTCACCGTGACAGAATGAGGTATTATCAAGTGATTCAGAATATCTTGAGTGGTGTATGTCGAGCATGAAGGCGCGATATCCGGCATCCCACTGCTGACTTAGATTCAGTCGATGATTGGCGGCCAAGTAGTTGTAATTTTCATCCAATGATGAATGGGAATTGTGTGTCTCAGGATAGGTCACATCTGTGTACGCTTTGTCACAATTATCGGGTGACCCATTGCATGGTTCTCCTGGCAACCGATCCTGATGGAATACACCAATTGAGGAGAGGATAATCAACATAGAAATGCCAAGAATGAATACGAAGGATTTGAAGTCCGTGTTTGCACTCAAATGATTCACCGACCAAAGAATGTCAGCGAGCCAAATTATCAATCATCGCATCAATGGTTTCGGGATTGGCTTCTTTATCGCGACCCGACATACAGGCACGACCGATGACATCCGCACCGATGTAGGAAAATTGCTGACGCATGGCCATAATGACATGTGCTCCGCCACCACCACTGTGAGTGGCCAAACCAACCGGCTTCCCCGTACACAGGGCGCGAAAACTCTGCCAATCCATTGTCGTGGACAGCCAAGCAAGGGCATTGTTCAACGTAGGTGGGATTGACCCATTGTATTCGGGAGCAATGACGACCCATGCATCAGCCTGTGACATTGCAGAAACCAACGCGGAAATATCAGGAGTTTCTTCTGGGTCCTCAGAGCGGGCCACGGTGAACATTGGTAGGTCCATTTCTACTAGATCGACAACGTTCGCATCATGTCCCTTTGCAATCGCTGTAGAAGCGAAAATATCTGCAAGTTCACGATTGGTGCCAGATGTTGCTGTAATCATCAGAAAGCGAGCCATGTTACTGCGAGTGGTGGTGGATTCTTGAACTTGTGCCGCATCAATCGACCCTTTGGTCGCAACCGAATACAGCGAATGCTTATGCGTAGAACGCGAGCGTCAGAATATAGGTCGCACCCATGCCAGAGCACGGACACGAAGTATGCCCCCACTGTGAAGTGGGGTTAGTGGGTGCAGAAGCCACCTGTCCCGACTGCTCAGGTCCTCTTTTTGGCATAGCACCAAAACCCTCCTCTGTGAGTGAGTCGACGGCCAATTCAGGTACGACAACGATAGACAATATCGCCGTGCCAACATACACTCCGCCTGCAACAGAAAACCAAGTCCATCTATCATCAGACGAAGTCCCTGAAATTTCTCGTAATGAACCTCAGGAGATGACGGTGCAAGACCTTGTACAGCAGGGAGAAATGTTGGGAATTGAAGGACGACATGAAGATGCTCTAAAGATGTTCAATCAAGCCATTTCGATGGATCCAAATGACCACATGGCGTGGTTCAACCGAGGTGTGATGAGTGAGGCCACTGGTGATGTTCAAGATGCAGTCAAGGCATTTAGAATCGCTCTAGATAACAATCCTAGTCATGGAGCAGCAAGTGCAAATCTAGCGGTTCTCCTACAACGGATGGGGCATCCTGGTGACGCGGTAATACATGCTCAAAATGGGTTGATTGCTTTTCCTGGCCACCCCGCGCTTCTTGAGATTGTAAATTCTGCGGGAGCTGTGGTTCCCGTCACACCCATCGTCATAGATGAGCCAGAAATTGAAGACGAGGTCGAGGTTGAAATGCAAGAATCGGAACCTGAGCAGACTTGGGCTGAACCCCAAGGTCTTGTGAAATCCTTAGAATCCCATCATGCTGCTGTAGAAACTGAAATTATACCTGAGTCAACTCCGATTCAGGGTGGAGTGGATCTAGATGGATTGGCTGATGCTGCCACTGCAATGATTCGAACAGGTGATCCTGCTGGAGCACTTGAAATGCTCAGAGCACACCTACCAGAAGCAGCGGCAGAACATGCCCCATGCTGGAGAGTTGCCGCTGGCGCTATGGCAAGGCTTGAACTGGCGGACGCTGCGATTAATGCCTTTGAATATGCACTTGATCTAGAGCCAGAACATGCATCGACGTGGTACAATCTTGGAGCATTGAAACGACGTGGTGAAGACATCGCGGGTGCATTATCCTGTTTCCAAAACGCGTTCGATCGTGATCACAATTACGTCAAAGCAGCCAACGGAATTGCGCTTGCCGCGATGGAAATGGGACAAATTGAATTGGCTATGAATGGCTTCAGGTCTCTACTATCCCTCGATCCATCTCACGAGGCGGGCCTTACCTTCGCCGAGTTGCTCATTGATCTTGCTGAGGGCGAGGGGCGTGTCCTTGAACTGGATGCCACACTACCAACTACACTACCAGCCGGCCCAGATATGGCCGTGGAAGCACTACGATACCTACCAGAATCAGAACATAGGCTTCGTGCTCGCGCGAACACAATTGCTGGTGAGCATGCTGAAGCGGTCACAATCTGGAAGGGGTTACTTGAGAATGACAAGGATGATTCCACACTATGGCTGGGTCTTGCTCGCTCACTGAGCGCTGCTGGAAGCGAGGATAAAGCGGCAGCGTGTCGTGAAAAAGCACGTGGGTTGGGCGCGGATGTTGCAGAGCCGGTGACTGAAGTTGCTGAAGCAGTAGAATCACTTCCCGAACCGGAATCAGCCCCGGTCACTGAACCATCGGCGCAAGAAGTGGCGGATGAGGTGGACCCATGGGCTGCATTTTCACGTCCTGAATCTGATGAAGTGGAGGTCGTAGAACCACAGATTTCGACTGAAGAAATCATGGCACACGAGGCTGCACTCGACACCGTGCAGGAACCTGAACGGATTACGTATGGGTCCGTGAGTGAAGAGGTGGATCTTGCCGCAGCAGCCCTAGAAGCCCATGCAGGAATCAGGACTGTGTATGAGGTTCAAGCGGACTCATCCAGTGTCGCAAATCAGGATATCGAGTGGTACAACAAAGGCATTGAGTTGCTCAATAAGGATCGGTATAAGGAGGCGCTATCCTGTTTTGACCGAGCCCTTCCTTCATTCAAGGATGACAAAGGAATGGCAATCAAAATTCTGAATGGACGAGGGAACTGTTTCTATTATCTCAACCAATTCAAAGAAGCCATCGAGAATTACTACAAGGCGTTTGGAATAGACAAGGGATTAACCACCGGAAATGCACTGTATAACATGGGTACTGCATACGCTGAACTTGAATCGTATGACAATGCGATTCATTGCTTCAATCAGTCGATGGGTAAGGATGTTGGTGAATCCCTCAAGGGAGAAAACAAAAAGCGGGCCAAAGAGCAGATTCGGCGTTGCAAGTTACTCTTGAAGGAACAGAATAAACGCGCCGCTTGAGTTTACAACCCCTCATTTTCTGAATTTTTCATCAATGCATGGGTTTATGCCCAGATACCTCTATTCGGATTTATGGAGAATGAGGCGGGCAGTGACGTAATAGGTCGGCTCGGTGGAATAGATTTGAATCAAGATGGGCGAATCATCAACTTGGTTGTAGTTGGTTCTAGTCGATTCTATGATTACGGTGTGGTCGAAGATGCCATGGATCAGTGGACCTCAGAAGAAGCGCACCCCGACCTAGTCATTACAGGCGGTGCCAGTGGAGTGGATTACCTAGCAGAACGGTGGGCGGACAATCACAACGTCGAATATGCTGTATTTACAGAGGAGTGGAACGCACCTCGAACTGGACTAGAGGATGATGGAAGAGGTGAGGCACCGACATCATTGACAAATCAACTGCTTGATGCGGCCACGCACGTTCTAGCTTTCCCTTCACCCACCAGTAAGTGGACACATGTAATTATAGAAATGGCAGAAGGAATGGACATTCCAGTCACAGTCATCAATGTCGAATAATTTCGTAAGGTAAAATATCTGTGGGCCGACAGGGCCATGAATCGTCACCCCACACGGGTGTGCATGGAAGACCGTGTTGCTGCTCAACGGGTCACGTTCGAGGGGGCATTACCACGGGAAGAAAGTGTCGCCGTAGAAGAGCCTCTTGAGATTCATGTCAATGGCCAACCGTGGGTCACCACCATGCGTACACCCGGGCATGATCGAGAGTTGGCACTCGGCCTGCTATATACAGAAGGAATACTCGACAACATTGTCGATGTCGAGTCCATAATCGTAGATGATAATGTTGTTCTCATCGAGGGTCAAATTACAATCGATGGACACACACGAGGATTTGTGCGTTCAAGTTCATGCGGTGTTTGTGGAAGAGCCTCCTTGGATGCAATAATGGCACGACACCCACCTGCAATATCACCAGATGGATTTATGATTGATACCACTACGATAGAAACGTTGTTGAATCAGCTTCGTTCTGAACAATCACTCTTCGATTCCACTGGAGGTGTCCATGCGGTCGCAATATTCAACGAACATTCGGCCATAACAGACCTCGCTGAAGATGTTGGGCGCCATAATGCAATGGACAAGATCATCGGGCGTTCAATTGAACAATTACCACTCTCCAATCTTGGATTCCTTTTGAGCGGGCGAGTATCATTTGAAATGGTGCAGAAAGCGGTCATGGCCGGTTCACCCTGTATCGTGGCAATCGGAGCACCGACGACTCTGGCCATCGAACTTGCACGACAACATGGAATTACACTAGTTGGTTTTGCCAGAGAATCGCGATTCAATGTGTACACCGGTGCGTGGCGCCTCAAGAATTGAGTTAGGGGGAAGGGGTATGCGCAAGGATGTCAACGCACAAACTCCCATAAAGGCTGAAAAACTGAAAATTCGAAAACCAAAAAGAGTAGCTGCGGGAATTCAAGGAGTGACGAAATCCTTCCGCATCGGATTTGCTGAAGCGGGAATCTCTCGCACCATTAAGGCCATGCGAACGGTCAATCGTTTCGATGGATATGATTGCCCGGGATGTGCATGGCCAGATCCAGATGGTCATCGTTCCAGATTTGAATTCTGCGAGAATGGAGCCAAGGCATTCGCAACAGAGGCGACAAAAAAACGTCTGACTCCGGCATTATTGGCATCGAAAACAGTGCAGGAATGGTCCAATTATTCGGACATGGAACTGGACAAACTGGGTCGAATCACTCACCCCATGATTCTTCGCAATGGTTCTGACCGATATGAGCAACTGACATGGGAGGATGCGTTTGCATCAATATCCTCAGCGGCTTCCAATCTGAACAATGCGAATGAAGCTGTGCTATACACATCGGGTCGTGCATCGAACGAAGCGGCATTTCTTTGGGGTACCTTGGCCCGGCAGATTGGTACGAATAACCTGCCAGATTGCAGCAATATGTGCCATGAATCGAGTGGAGTAGGATTATCTGCAGCTATTGGAATCGGAAAGGGCACGGTTAAACTCGATTGTTTCAATGCGGCAGACTTGGTTCTTGTCATTGGTCAAAATCCTGGGACGAATCACCCGAGAATGTTGTCCGCTCTTGCAGAAACAAAACGGAACGGCGGGTCAGTCATTAGTATCAATCCATTGATGGAAACCGGACTGAACAGATTCAAGCATCCACAAGAAGTCATTCGACTGTTAGGGAAAGGAACACCGATTGCAGACGACCATTTTCCAGTCAGAATCGGGGGCGATCAAGCCCTATTGCAAGGTATCGCTAAGGTAATACTTGATGAAGGGGGGCTAGATTGGAATTTCATTGACGAGCAAACTCTAGGATTTGAGGAATGGAAATTACAGATTGCTTCAACCTCATGGGATGAAATTGTTAATCAGAGTGGAATTCAACGCCACCGAATTGAAACACTGGGAAAGGCAATATCAAATTCCAAACGATTGATTATTTGTTGGGCGATGGGGATAACGCAGCATGAAAATGCAGTCGCCACGATACAAGAAGCCTGCAATATTCTCCTCGCAGGAGGTCACTTTGGAAAATCAGGGGCCGGAGCATGTCCAGTCAGGGGCCACTCAAATGTGCAAGGCGACCGAACGGTTGGAATCAATCATCAGCCCTCAAATTCATTCCTTGATGCGTGTGAACGTGAAACGGGGATTTCGATGCCCCGTCAGCCTGGATACGATACAGTAGAATTCGTTCGAGCAGCACGGGATCAGAAAGTTAGACTATTCATGGCCTTAGGAGGAAATATTCACTCTGCCATGTCCGATACAGAAGAAGTAGCCAAAGGTTTGCGTGAAATCGATTTGACGGTGCAGATTTCTACAAAATTGAATCGAAGCCATCTCGTCACCGGCAAAGAAGCGCTAATCTTGCCTTGTTTGGGCCGTACAGAGCATGACCCCGCAGGTTTTGTGACTGTAGAGAACTCTATGGGGGTTGTCCATTCTTCAACGGGAAAACTCACTCCAGCATCCCCTGAACTACTCAGTGAACCGGCGATTATCTGTGCGATTGGCAGAGCCTGCTTTGGAGACGTGCCGTTTGACTGGAGCGGTTTCACTAACAATCATGATGTGACTAGAGAATTAATCGAATCTGTAATTCCAGGGTTCAACGATTACAATGAACGAGTTCGCGAGAAGGGTGGATTTTATCTTCCAAATGGCCCACGCGACGGGCCGACATGGGATACACCATCGGGTAAAGCAATCTTCCATTCACACGAACTCATGGTAAAAACAATCTCTGATGATCGATTCATTTTGATGACTGTACGCAGCCACGACCAGTATAATACCACCATATACGGGATGGATGATCGATATCGAGGAATCTACAATTCTCGTCGGATTATCATGATGAACCGGGATGACATGGACATACATGGATTGGCGCCCATGGATGAAGTAGACCTAACCAGTCACCATGAGGGCAGAGAAATACACGCGGAAAAATGGAAGGTTGTACCTTACGATATCCCAAAAGGCAACCTCGCTGCATATTTCCCTGAAGCAAATGTGTTGGTCCCTCTTGATTCGGTGGCAAAAGGCAGCAATACACCGACCTCAAAGTGCGTCGAAGTGAGTCTCAAACTTCACAAGGATTCAAATTAGACCGCATATAGGGTGTACTATGTCGGACGAGGACTGTGGGGCCACTTTCGCGCTTCCTGTGGGTGAAGACATGGAAGTTGTCCCAGTCACAATCGATGTTACCGATGATGCCATGAATGCAATGGAAGGAGCCATGAACAGTTCGGAAGAGGGTGATGTTCTGGTCGTCAGTGTTCTCGGCGGTGGCTGTTCAGGATTCATGTACGATCTACAGATTCAAAACCGTCCAGAAGAGGACGGGTGGCAATTCATCTCCTGTGATGATGTCACCATCGCGGTACACGACAAAGACAGTGTCCAACTGTCTGGAATCACCCTAGATTTCGTTAACAGTCTGATGGGTGGGGGTTTCAAAGTGATTAACCCCAATGCACAGAAAGCATGCAGTTGTGGTAAATCATTCCGCTGAGTTTGTGTCAATCACACGCCCTTAAAGACCTTGAAATCAGGTTGCTCAGGGGGCAATGCATCTTCACCCTCACGGAGAGTTGAAGGGGTCCTCAACATATCTTCGAAGTTGAATTCATCCTTCTTCTCAAGGTTCTCGCCGTTGGACTCCAGATGCTCTTTTAGTGAACAAATGGGTATCAATTCCATTCGGTCATGTTCTCGAGTGAATGCATAGAGAACCGGGTCGTGCAACTCTACAATTTGATTCTGGAAGACCATTCGGACGCGTTCCGAGCGTAGACCAAAGAATGAGATTTCGACCATTATAGCGACAGCAGCAGCACTGTACAGAACAATTAGGACGATTCCCGCAAACCAGATCGGGTCCGCGAAGATGGAGTTGCTGGCACCAATTTGAGTCAGGAACAGATGACGACTCAGTAGGAAGAGCAGCCCCAAGCCCACAACTGGTGCGAGGATGTCATCGACAAGGCGTTCCATCGGTTGCATACGCCTTTGACTGGTGTCAGCGAATACCAGCTCGCCGTGGGATGCTGCTTTGACGATGACGATTACACTCGTCAATATCAGGAATAGGAGAATAGTGAGTATGATGCCGACCCATGTGGGTAGGGGCATATAGGACACGATAAGATAGCAGAATAGACCAAGGAAAGCAGTTGTCGGCAGTCTATGCATATGTTCGACCATGGCATCCTCATCACGGACCCCGTTATCCAGACGATGAATGCCAATCATACCCCAATGCATTACACGCATGACGATGTTGACGATTTTAGCGAGAAGGCCGCGATCGATGAGAAGCCATTCAGCTGCCAAAATCAGTGGGTAGAGGAGGACGAAAACGATGCCACCGATGAGCCCAACGAGGGGAGAGAGAATTAAGACGGGTAGCAGCATGAAATGAGGAAGTTTCAGAGGGTGCAGGACATCCATTTCGATTCGGCCTTGACGAGATGTGTCAATGGGTAATCCGCGGGCGAGATGATCCAATTCTTGACGGCGTATTGAGAGGGGCTCTCCTGCGTCCAACACTTGTCGCACCCAACGGCGATAACGGACGTGTTCTGGTTCACTACCCACTCGATAGGACCACCAGAATCGCAAGGGTAATGCAAGAACGACTGGGGTGAGCAATACACCTACGGCAATCAGCAGGCTTGTGAAATCCTCTGCCACGTTGGGTATGCATCACCATCTGGTCTTAACTCAAACGGAAATCAATCTTGAATGATTGCTATTATTGAAGAGGTTGCTACTGGTCCGAAGTTGTGGGAATCTTCGCTACCAATCGGGTCAGGGTTGTCGCCCTCAAGGAACAAACCATCAGACTGAATGCGTTTGACACGTTTGATGACGGTAATTTTCTTCATTGGATGATGGGCGATGACGATATCCCCTACCACAGGAATTAGACCTTGGATAGCCTCAACGCTGTCACCATCTTTGAGCGTAGGCCACATACTGTCGCCATGAATTCGAACTTGAATTCGATTCAACGTCTCAACTCGCACGAATCCAAGAGATTTCACTGCGGCCCTTTACATTCCAAAACATATTGTGAATGTTCTCGATTGCATCCATAAGTTCCTGAGCATGTTCTGTAGAGACTTCCACTTTGCATGCACTGCACAACTTTGCAGCCTGCCAGAAGGTGTTGTGGAGGTCAGAGATTGATTCAAGGTGCTGAGGCTTGAAGAAATCCGTCCATAGAACAAGGAGTTCCTTCTTGCACTTCTGAGCCTCCTCTTCCTTGATTGCTGCATATCGACTCATCGTGTTGATGTAGGCCGCTGAGCTGCAATCTGCATCACTTGCTGCAAGATCCAGCATTTTCTTTGTCATTGATTGGACGGCTTCACCAGCAATTCTTGCGCTAGCTGGGTCATAGACACCACAGGGACCATCACAGTGGGCGTATGCATCGATAATCACTTGTTTTTCATTAGGCATGAAACAACCCATCCGAGTACCGTCTATGAACATGCGTATGTTGAAGGGGTGGACACCGAACCGGGGCATCGTGGCCCGCATTGCAGTGACAGATGGAATGGCGGAAAGCGCCGTTTCAATGTTGATCGAGGCGGGTCATGAAGTTGACATGGATCCTACTCAACTAGATGGGTTTGATGCCGTTGTCATTCGTTCGGCAACAAAAATGACATCGGAGGCAATCTCAGCAGCCCCATCATTGCAACTGATTGGAAGGGCCGGTGTTGGAGTCGACAATATTGACCTAGTCACTGCTACAAATGCTGGTATTCTGGTATGCAACACACCGGGTTCATCTACGCAATCAGTTGTAGAATTGACATTGGGTCATCTGCTCGCCTCAGTACGACATATACCCAAGGCAGACCGAGATTTACGTTCAGGTAATTGGTCCAAGAAAGCGCTCAAAGGCACCGAACTTTCGGGGAAACGAATCGGCTTCATTGGTTTTGGAAGAATCGCACAGGGAGTGGGACGAGTTGCTCATGCAATGGGAATGGAAATACATGCATTTGATCCATATTTGCCAACTCACATCGCCGACGAACAGAATTGTGTATTACACGATGATGTGAATGATGTATTCCACCTGTGCACTCACATCTCTATTCACTGCAATTTGACCGACGAAACGCATCACCTTGTCAATGAAAACACGCTCGCACTGATGACGGGTATTGGTGCAGATGGTACGGCGTGTGGAAACCATTTGGTATCATGCGCACGCGGAGGTATTGTCAATGAACAAGATGCTCTGGAAGCATTGGAAAACGGCAGACTGTCCTCCTGTGCCCTCGATGTGTTTGAGGTAGAACCGGCTGGAGACAACCCGATTCTAAAACATCCGAACTTCCATGGCACCCCACACATTGGTGCGGCTACAGTTGAGGCGCAGAATCGTATTGGATTTGAAATGGCGGAACTGCTCATAGGATTCTTCAATGGTGAAACTCCGCAATCTGTAGTCAACCGAGCAGTGTTGAACTGACGTTAGATTAGTTTGTGCATGGCTGTCAATTCATCATTGAATTCTGACAATTCGTAGGGAATTGTAATTCCAGATATTTCAGCGTTCAAACTCAGTGAAGCATCCTTCTTGGCACGCCATGTTTCACTATTGAAATCACACAACGAACTAGTCAGCGAACGTAGTCTGTCGGCGTCATCATCATTGGCAATGGATGACGTGGGGTATTGACGAACATCGACAGCACTCTCACCGTACAGCGTCTCACTTAGATGATGCGTGAAGAATGGGCAGATCGGGCTGAAGATAGTCAACAGGTCCTTGACTATGCTGTGGATGGTCCAAGCTGCATTCTCATCGCCGTCATAGAGTCGACCTTTGGCCATCTCTAACCAGTGACTCGGAAGTACATCAGTAGAGAAATTCTTGATTGTGCGGGTGGCTGAGAAGATATCGATGGCAATCCAATCCCTCTCAACATCTGACAGCACCTGTGCGAATTCTGAAAGAATCCAGCGATCCCCAACACAAAGATTGTTGGGGATTCGATTGAAATCACTTGGAACGGAGAATTGAGATGCAAATCGGGCCACATTGAATATCTTGGTTAAAACACCGAAATACTTGGCTTCAATCTCTTCTGGATTGATGTGGAAATCGTCGCCAACTTGGGCATCACACGCCTTCCACAAGCGGAAGCACTCACTGCCAATTTTGTTAGCCTTCAACTGGACGCTCTTATCCGGACCCTTGACTCGCCATGCACCGGTTCTTCCACCTGCACCACACTCTAGAACGCTGTCTGCGTCGATGCCATTACCAAGGGATTTTGACATCTTACGACCCCAGGGGTCCATACCCAATCCATCAATCCAAACATTCTGAAACCCGGGCATATCCATAAGCAGGGTGCTCTTTAGCAAGGTGTAGTACAACCACGTACGGACAATTTCCTTGCCTTGAGGGCGGATGCCCGTTGGGAATGCCTTCTCGAAAGTTTCGGGGTCATTTAGATAGCCAGAGACGAAGAGATTGGAATTTGATGAATCCATCCATGTATCGAACACCTTCTCCTCACCGGAGATTGTGCCGAGTGTTGATTTGAGTTCAGATAAATCGCCCAAATCTTCCCGAGTCTCTCGGTCAAGAACTCGGCTGCCCTTCGGGGGAGATTCACGCCACGGTTGGACATAGGTGCCAGAGGGTGGAACGATGATTTTGGTAGTGTCCTCAGAATACCATATAGGAATCTCAGTGTGATACCATCGACGGCGGCTGATGGGCCAATCGATGCTTACGTTCTCCATCCAATCGAGCAGAAACTGCTTGTTCCTAGGCGGAATGAAATTGATTTCATCTACATGCTCGCGCATTCGATCTTGAATGTGTGTCTGTCGAACATACCATTCCTTGAGTAGAATAATCTCAACCGGGTTCTTTCCTCTCTCGGAAACCGGTACCTCTTGCTCGCGGACCTCGATGTTGGCGATGCGGCCATCTGCCTCCAACTGTTCGATGGCAGCGGCTCTGGCATCCTTGACAGTGAGTCCTGCAAGAGGCCCGGAAATTGAGGTCAGGCATCCATCAAGGTCGATGGCCTGGAAGGGAGCCAGTCCCATATCGCGGAATACGGCGACGTCGTTTTGGTCTCCAAATGAACAAACCATCAACACACCTGAACCAAATTCTGATTTCACAGATGGATGAGTGCGAATCTCAACTTCTGTTGAACGGCCTTCGACGCTGACAGGAAGAATGGCCTTACGTCCAACGATGTGGGTGTATCGTTCATCATCGGGATGAACAACAACCACGCCACATGCACAAATGAGTTCAGGTCGCGTGGTTGAGATAATCAATTCCTCACCGTTGTCGGTAGACCACTTCACATCGATGAGTTGTGTCTCCCTCTGCAATCGTTCAACTTCAGCATCGGCAATGGTGGTGCCTTCAACCGGGTCGTAAATGTTTGGTCGGAGATCCTCAACGATTTCACCACGCTTGAATAAGTCGACGAAAATCGCTTGCGTGACAGCTCGATAATCCGGAGCATCGGTGAGATATTCCTTCTCAAAATCACAGGATAAACCCACCCTCGATGCGGTATTCCTCATCGACTGTGTATATTCCTCGATAGTTTCCTCACATAGTTTCAGGAATTCGGCCCGATCGTATGTCTTCATTTTGCGACCGGTGTTTTTCTCAACAGTGAATTCAATGTTGATTCCATTGCGATCCACCCCCCATGGGAAGTAGACCTCTTTACCGAGCAATCTCTGACTTCGTGCGATAACATCAATCATACTGTATTGTGCAACGGCCCCGATATGCCATGTGCCACTCGGATATGGGGGGGGAGTGTCGATGACGAATAGTTCGCGACCACTGTCGGGCTTGAAACCATAACGGGAATTGTAGGCATCAGTGTCTGCATAATGCGCTTCTTGGATGCGCTTCTCAAGGTCGATTGACCAGCGTTTATCGGTAATGGTCGGCTTTGCCATTTTGGTGTTCCCACCTGCGGCCCTACTGCGGTTACTTGAACAGGTCCAACCGCGCGGTCGTGGCTTTCCGTTTTCAAGCCTCCCGTACACGGTTGGGCGTGAGGAATTAAAGAGCGGAGGGTGAGAAGGGCGCCCCAGAGGGGCGAGCATGACTGATGGTGATGATGGGCAGAAGGGGATACAACCCCGTGCTATCATGCAGGATTTTACTACGGATGTTCGTCGTAAAATCACCGAATTTGAATCTCAAAAGGCTGTAGGGGCCCTTCTTTCAGCTCCAAAGATGATTCGCAGGGAATTACAAGAGATGTCGGTTTTTGGTGCCCTCACTCGATTTCCCGCTGCAAGTGTAATCTTGTGTTTGCTCATTACAGCATTCTTCGCATACCATTCTGGCATCACGGATCAATGGACTGATGAACGCTCGATGAATGTCAATGGTGATTTGCAGGCCTTTCTGCCCGATGGGAGTCAAGTAGCTGCTGATATTGCCGAGGTTGAGAAGGATTGGACGACGAATGTGATGATTATCTATGTTGAAACCGGGGGGAAGAACATCACGAATCAAGCCATTCTATCTCAGTTGGATGAATTGGAACAAACACTGAATTGGCAAAATTCAGACGAGGGGGTGGATGACAATATCATCTACATCTTGAGTATTTCATCCGTTGTCAAAGAAATCAATTCCAGTGCGCCGCGGGTTGCCGATTCTTTCGTCCAAAATGCTGGGGATGCTTGTCCGTTGGAAGGGGCTTGTAATTGGCTGGCCGACAATACCAGTGATGCCATCAAAGAGTACGGGGATATCATAGGTGGATACAGTATTCCAGATGACCAAAACCGAATAGACCAGATTGTAGGGGAACTCCCAGACAATGCTCGAGATAAATTGGTGCGTGATGTTGGTAAAACTGAAAATGGGACACTAGTCTTAGAGGAAATAGGTGATTGGAATAGAGCCGTTATCATTGTCGGTGTAGCAGAGAATGATGCTGATGGAGATGGGAAGGCCGATATTCCAACCTCCGATCTCATCGAGCAGACACAGGCTGAAATCAATCGACTCGGTGTAGCGAACAACTGGGGAGTTATGGATGATAATAACGAATGCAATGTAAAAGATCGCAATAACAAACCGATTGAACAGAACGAAAACAATCCACTATGCCTCAGGATGACACTTACGGGGCCTGTACCCATCACCAATGCGGTTACCGAATACACATTTTCTCTATTCTGGAAGATTTTCCCTATCGGGTGTCTTGCTGTCGCATTTGTTCTATTCTTGTTTCATTGTGATGTACTACAAACTGGACGAATTCAATGGGTTCAGGGGGTTAAGGTGGTGATTATCGCGGGTCTTCCAACCTTGTGTTCTGTTTTCACTACGCTTGGAATCATTGGATGGACCGATTTTGAGGTGACAATGACAGTAATTATTGTCGGACCCATCATCTTGGCCCTTGGCGTTTCATACGGATTACACATCACCAATCGATATGCAGAATCGAAGGGCACGCCCAGAGAAAAAATGGCCCTTGCAATCCAATCTACAGGACGAGCCGTGTTCCTATCTGCAGTCACTACCGTAATCGGATTCGTTTCGCTAATTCTAACACCGATGGCGCCGATACAAACAGTTGGCTACTCCCTGGCTGGAGGTATCATCGTTGTCTACATCTTGACGATGGTGATGGTTCCTAATCTGACGATGCTGCTCGATTTGAAAAAGCCATCACATCCACCTCCGGGAATCTTCATCGCCGTCGTTGGCGTCCCAATTAGATGGAACAAAGTTGCAATCTCAATCTTCCTTATTTTGATGCTATTCAGCGGCCTGGTTAGCAGAGAAAATGTGGTTGAAGACGTCGACTTACTCGAAATGGCCCCGCAAACTACGCCCGCTGTTGCCAAAATGATTACCTATTCCGACGAGTTTGAAAGTGGGCAGGTCGGCATGATTCTTGTCGAGGCGGACATCGCCGCCGAACCTGAGTTATTGACCTCCGGCGATGGGGAATTACAGAAAGATCCGTACGATAGTTTAACGAAAATCGAAGAATTGGCGCAATTAGCCAATGATGTCGATCAAACCACAGCTGTTTCAATTGCATTCTTGATGAAATCAATTGGTGCATCATTGAATGCGTCTGGTGCTGATTTTTCTCAGTGGTGCGACCTCATTCCTGATGATAATGTGGCCAATGAAGTATGTCAGATTCTTTTCGGAACGGAATATCAAGCAAACGCAACATTCTGGCTCGTCTTGGAATCATTGGATGATGGTGGACGAGCGGGTATCGAAACGCAGAGTTTTCTCATCTCCGTATTTTACGATGGCTTGACCCCAGAATTACGTCACTTCTTTGTGTCAAAGGACTTCCAACGATCTCTCATTTACATCGATATGCCCTTCATGCCGGTGAAGGAAACAGAGGCGGCGGCGCGTGCGATCAATGATGCGAGTGACCTGATGAAGGACCACGGATTCCGGCCAAGCGGGTTGATTGGTGTTGCGGCTGTAACAATAGCTGTCAACACTCTCATCGTTGGCAGCCAATGGCAATCTCTTGGATTCGCTCTACTGTTCACTGTGATTACACTTGGATTTGTGTTCCGTGACGCGAAATATGCCGTGCTGACAACGGCCCCCGTAATCTTCACTGTGGCGATGCAATGGTTGGTGATGGATGAATTCTCAGTCACGCTCTCTCTGGTCACTGTCATGATTGGGTCTATTCTGGTCGGTGTTGGTGTAGATTTCTCGATTCACATCGCCAATCGTGTTCGTGAATTGGGTGGTAGTCTAGAGGCCATACAAGATGCCTGTGCAAGCACGGGTATGTCTCTATTCGAAGCGTGGTTAGTCACATCTGCAGGATTGATGACTGCATATCTAATTCCAATCCCCGCTATCAAGCCCTTCGTAACCGTGATCATTATCCTCCTATCTTTCGCTGCCATCAGCGCCCTCCTACTATTACCCGCAATTTATGCGACCTTTGTGAAGGAAGGTTGGGGACTCGCCGGTGGAAGTGATGCAATGCGCAGAAAGGCGGGTCTTGCCGGGGGTTCACGAGCGGTCTCAGCTCAGATTGATGCTGCAGAATCGTATGATGCAGTGCTTCTGGGCAGCGCTGACGACGCATGGTGAAGCCTTTCAAACCGGGGCGAGCCCCTAGGGGCTCGATGGTGGCGTACTGGCTCATGAAATCCGAACCTCACGTCTATCCATGGGAACAACTTGTGGAGGATGGACAAACCCATTGGGACGGGGTTCGAAACTATCAGGCGAGGAATACAATGAGAGATGATATGAAGATTGGAGATTTGGTTCTCTTCTACCATTCTAACACCAAACCTCCGCATATTGCAGGTGTTGCTCGAGTGTGTCGTGAAGGGTATCCAGATCACACAGCACAGGACTCAAATTCCAACTATTACGATGCGAAAGCAACGCCAGAGAATCCACGATGGATGATGGTTGATATCGAACCCGTTGAAGCTATGAATAACATAGTGACCTTGCCAGACATGAAAGCAAACTCCGCACTTGAGGGAATGCCCTTGTTGGCCAAAGGTTCACGCCTCAGCGTACAATCCGTACCATTGGAGAATTTCGCCGAAGTGAGGCGAATGGGGGGCCTACAATGAGTGATATTCCTGTGAATGAGCGAGCAGCGCGAATCGAGTATGCAATCCGAGATGTGGTTGTACCAGCCACGGCTCTAGAAGCGGAAGGTCATGAAATATTGAAACTGAATATTGGTGACCCCATCGCCTACCCAGGGTTACCAACACCCGAACATATGATTCGAGCTTTTCAAGAAAGTCTAGCGAGGGGTGAAACCGGGTATTCGCCGTCATATGGCCTTCCTGTTCTACGTTCTGCAATTGCTAAGGATGAATGTGGAAAAGGATGGAATTGTACCTCTGACGATGTCTACGTTTGTACCGGCGTAACAGAAGCATTGCAAATCATCTTCGCGGCTACACTTGGAGCAGGTACCAAGGTTCTGGCTCCAGGTCCACACTACCCTCCCTACATGGCCTATCCACAATTGTATGGCGCTGAAACAATCGAATACAGTCTCGATTCAGAGGATGGTTGGAAAGTCGATATTGACGATATTGACTCAAAGATGGATGAAAATGTTCGGTTGTTAGTGCTAATCAATCCTAACAATCCAACTGGGAATGTGGCAAGTGCAGCAGAAATCGACCAATTGATTTCCATTGCAGAGAAGTGGCCCAATTGCATGATTATTGCAGATGAAATCTACGACGGGCTCGATTTCACCAATACACACTCCAGTGTCGCTTCAAGAAGCAAAACAGTGCCTATTTTCACATTGAATGGTGTGTCCAAAGTGTACTATGCCCCTGGATGGCGAATTGGGTACATGGCATTGCATGACCCCACTCATCGATTGAGCGCTGTAAGAGATGGAATAGAGCGATTGTTGAGGGCGCGGTTGTGTGCATCAACACCAGCCCAGATGGGGTATTTGGCCGGGTTGGAACAATCGAAAGATTGGATGGGTGGATATTCACAGAAAGTTCGTGAACAGAGGGATCTGTGCATTGAGAGGATCTCAAGAATTGAGGGGTTGGATGTGCAAATTCCTGGAGGGGCATTCTACATGTTTGTTCGATTGACTGACCCCAAGTGGGCCAACAATGACAAACAATTCGTTCTAGATTTACTACACGAAGAGCATGTTCTCCTCGTACACGGCAGTGGTTTTTCGGCGCAAAAGGGATTGGGGCACTTTCGACTTGTTTACCTCGCAAATTCAGATGTTTTGAATGAGGCCTTTGATCGAATCGAGCGGTTTCTTCTAAGGAATCGCTGACCCCCCTCACGTGCGTGCGCCACGCTGCGGTTCCCGCAGCGTGGAGTCGAAGCGCTTAGAACCAGAGCGCAGCATGGATATACGATGCGTGACTTTCGCTTGGTGCTGTTCAGCCTAGCATTGCTCATTTGCTTGTTGCCTCTGAGTTCGGCAGAAGCGGAAATTGTCGACTATGGGTTCATTGACATTGGATTGCTTGTACCAGTAGTAGTGGCTGCCATAGGCACGATGATACTGTGGAAATGGATTCTGCCGCTCAGTCTCGGAAATCTTCAGGTCGCCTTTGAAGTCGATGATGATCTCTTTGAGGTTCACCGACTAACCCGCACCAAACAGCAAACGAGGGAACTTCTGAACATACGTGGCGTGTCGATGGGTGTTTTGTCATATCTAATGGCAATGGGGGGTGTAATGCTCATCGTTGCTGAATTATTGATTGGCCCTGGGACATTTTACAAGCCCAATATTTTTCTCACAGTTGTTTTTGTATCGGTTCCAATCATCGTCTCTCCAATTGTAACGATGTATGCTCAAATTCGGGCGATGAATAAGCGACTAATCAGTCAAAAATTCTCAACTCAAGTCGTGGGTTATATTGGGACCGCTACGGCGATGGTGATGATTGTGACATCAATCATGTACTATGGATGGATAGCCGCAAATGCAAATGGCGTCTTCAATTCGACGATTATGATTCGTTGGAGTGGATACGCATTACTGGTATTCATGGCACCGACCATTTTTGCTTATGGTCGAATCATGGGGGCCTCTTGGAATACACTACTTCTTTCAAAATGGCGAACTGCGAAGGGTTGGAAAACACCGATTGACCCTGATAGACCCAGATTCTTACGACGACTAATTTCGCTCTTCTTGGTGGTATTCCTTGCGACGATGCCGCTGACAGCAATCAACGGAATCGTTACACTCATCCACGTAATCATCAATCAACCGCCGAATTCTGACAGGTTACTCGACGTCGGTGGAATTCTTGGAGAAGCCATATTTTCAATGGTAGAGAATTCCGAATACATGCAAAAAATCATCTCTCTCAAAACCCTAGAAGAGGTCCTGGCATCATATCTGATGCTGAATGTTGCGATTGTCGGTCTGGCTTTCATCTTTGAATTGACTCGGAACTTGTTCCTCGGAGGTCAAACATTTGCAGGTGTAGGGGGTGTGATTCTTGCCCAGCCACGTGATATTAGAACCGAAACTGAAGTCCAAGGGCGAATTCTGTTCTTCGGTTTGGCTGGATTCTCGGGATACATTGTACTTCTACTCGTTTTGCAGACATACAAAGAATTTGGTAATTTAATGCCATATGGAGGCAGTATCAGCGAAAAATTACTGCTTGAAAGTACATGGCAATTTATCGCTGCAGGGCAGGCTATTTTCCTCTTGACGTGGCTACTATCAAGCACCAGATTTGGTCATCTCCGCGGCCTCAAATTCGATCTAGCACCCGATGAACGCCGAGAGGGTGTGATTATGGCTGGTGGTGGTGATTGGATGAGAGATCATATCGCAATCGCTGCTAGAGCCGATGATATTGCGACCCTGAGGAATTTCCAAACTGAGAAGATAGATGGTGAAAAGGCCGTTGTTCGACTTGAAAAAGGTCGGGCTCGGATGATAGAATCAGCACTTCGTGGGTTGTGGCCTAGAGCCATTGAGGAAGCCAGAAAAGTGTTGGCACAACAAGGTGGTGATGATGACGAAGCAAGGATGATTATTGCAACCGGGCATATTGCATGCCGCCGTTTCGATGCAGCCAAAGAGGCTCTTCGTGGGATGGAACAACCCGACGGGTATGATGAACCAGAATTACTCGCCCTAACTATGGAATGGTTGGATCCATGGGTCGGACGTGTCGAAAAAGACGATTTGTATGACTGGGAGAATAACTCAACGGTTGATCATCTCCGCGAAATGCAGAAACGGCTCAAGTCTTGGTCACCTGAATCACACCTAGGGAATGCACACAGTGATCGGCTATCTCTACACGCACAAATTGCCAGCGCTGCCATGTTACGCGCGCAAAGACGTAGTGAAGAAGCACTCGATTTATGTCTCGATCTAGTCAGAGCCCATCCAGATTCTACACTGGCTAGAATAGCATGCTCCCTGTGCATGATCGATTTGGGTGAATGGTTCGATGCCCTAGATGTTTTTGAAGAAGTGAACGAATCGAGTCCCGAGGATCCGCGTGTGCAAGCACTAGGAGGAATACTCGGATTCCATGCAGACGCAGAAGAATTGGAAATTGCACTCGCCATTGGAACAGATGCAGAAAAGGCGGCATGGATTGATGATGCACCAGTGAATCCATTTGCAGCCCTCAAAGCTCGAAAAGGGATGGATGAAGCCCTCAATGCCAACGTCATGGTGATTGCGCATGAAGCATTGGAAAAGGGTGTCCCCCCGGCCTATACGCCTACACTTGTGATGGTCGTCGTTAATTGGGCTATATTGCTACCCTCATGGTTCATTCTTGGGTGGTTGGCATGGATTGAAACAAATCAAAATCCACTGATTGGCGTCGGTACGACTGTTGCGTTAATTTGTATGCAACTCTTTACGCGTAGATTCAGACGACAACAACGACGAGAAATCAAACATCGTGATCAACGAGCCATGATTCTATATGCAAAGAAGTTGAAAAGTAACAAGGTGGTAGGTGACGAAAACAAAATGCCGATTGGAAATCATCTCATGTTGAAGGGATTACTGGTGACAGTGAACGGAAATGTGTATGATATTGGGTTCCCTGGATGGCTGGTAGTCCGCTTGGACAAAGAGCGTGAACGCCCATTCAAGAATCGGGTTAGGAACAGGATGAGGGATATGAAATCAAGCCGTTTGGCACGAGCACAACCACTACCAGAGCGTTGGTGGACAAAACGCCCCAAGCCGTTGGATAAAGGAATGCGTACCCTAGAGAGACTCATCGGCCCTGCTGCCTACAGAGGGGCTCATCGTCGCAGCCTAGGAATTCAAGGCAAGCAACTCCCGTCGGGTATCCAGGAAGATCGGCGGCCCATCATGGAAACAGGCCCTGGGAAGCATGGAATACCCACACACAACCTTCCAAGCGAGGGCCCTGCTCGCAGACCGTCATCACGTCCAGAACAAGTCCAACGCATACAGAAGATATCGCGAAAACCGGGCAAAAATATCAAGGACAAAAATGCAGATGATACAGACGATTTCCAAGATTTTTCCTAGGTGATTAAATGCCACTTGTTGATGATTCAATGGATGAGTCGACACCATGGTTGATTGCCAAATTGAAGCAACGATATTCACCGACAGATGTGGGGTTCATCATCGACACGCAGGCAGGGGATTCATCCGTCTGGTGTCTGACATTACCAGCCTTTGAGAATTGGTTCTCGGTACTAGAGGAGGTGACCGATCAAACCCTCGGTCGAAGATTGGCTCATGCATCTGCGGAAAGTGAAGAATGGCTGTGGAATATGGCGCCCCCGATGCCCAAATCTTGGCTGGGTCAGCAAAAGAAGAGGATTGCGTATGTCAATTCAGATTGGGCCATTCGCGGGATGGGGCAACTTCAGATGTTAGAAACTTCATCTAACGGGGCTACACTGTTGGTGGCCAATCGTGGCCAAACGGCACTTGCAGCGGGCATGGCGAATGCCGTTTGGGAATGTATCGAAGGACAGCGATTTCGTTTCCAATGGTCAGACCGAGGAGCGGGGGAAACGGTAGTAGAATGTACCCGTGATTCCCGACAAATTCCATCGCCCAAAAAATCCATTACTCCTTGGGTGGATTGTAGAGGTGTAGCGACAGATGATGAACGCCTCTATGACAGGGCACGTCATGAAGCAGATGGGTTGTGGACTGTCGAAGGAAATCGTGTAATTATGTTATCTCGTGATATCTTACTCCGATTTGAGGCTCTCGCCACTCCTTATCTCACAGCAACGCAGAGATCTACTGATGCTCGTACGAAATGGGAAGGCATTTCACAGCCCGAACAGATTGTCCTGTGGGATGCAATGGCTGAGGCGGCTAGGCGGCAGTTTCTGGCTTCCGGTGAATTGGTCCTCATAGCTTCGGCTGAACATTGGATTTCGGTCTCAAGGCGACATTTAGCACTACAAGGCCTGGGCATCGTGATGGGGGCAGAAGAAATTGACGAACATGGGGGGGTGAAACTCCATGTTTCTGCAGCCCTACATCCGGCCATTCTTGTGGGGCGCCTGATTGGATGCTGGGAGCGCGCAGAAGGACGTTCGGCGAAGGCGACATGGGCATCGGACGAAACCGGACAGCACATCAGGCTAGAAAGTCGAAGAGAAATAGCATAATAATACGCATTTTACGTCTCTATTGCGTGATACTGGGCCACACGGCGTCACTGAAGCATTAAGTGTAAAGCGTCGTGTCGGAAGAAAGTAGAAGGGTGCTACGCACCCTGAAGGAGATGAAATAATGGGACTAAATCACAACCAATGGGCTGTTGTCGCAATTACCGCAACCATCTGTTTAGCGGGCATGTATACAATCGTCGGTTCAATGATGGAAACTACACTCAATTTCGATGGAGCGGGCAGTGATATTACAGCACCGGACGACGAAACCCAACAAGAAGGGGCAGACTACGATGAAGATGGTTTGAGCGATCGCATGGAGATTACCCAATACGGCACTGATTTTGACAATGACGATACGGATGGTGACGGCTTACTCGATGGGTGGGAAGTCGCCAACGGACTGGATCCATTAGATGATGGTGATGCTGACTTCGGTGAAATTGAATCAAGTCAAAATCCGAATACGGATGATATCACAACTGGAGAGAACAACGAAACTTTCCCTGACCCCGACAACGGACCTATGGGGGACCCTGACAGAGATGGGCTACCGAACGTAGAGGAGGCCCTATACGGCACCAACCCGAATCTGAGAGACAGTGACTCAGATGGTCTCAATGATGGCTGGGAGGTCCTACATCAGCAGACAACCATTGGAGCTGATGGAACGACATTCACACTGATGAACCCAGTCGATGCGAACTGGGATTGTAGCCTACTAACACCTTCAACTGTTGCAGATTGGATTCTTTCGTTTGGACAAGATGAGTGGAATCTCCTAGAAGATTCGTTCACTGGACGTCATTCATGTGACACTGTACTCGATGTCGACGGAGATACGATGCCGAATTATATCGAAGAACGGTATGGCACAGACCCTTGGTCGGAGGATAGTGACGGTGACTTGATCGGTGACGAAGTTGAAGTTGCATTTGGCGATATTAATATCGATTCATATTGCGGAAATGTTGTCAATACGATGACCATCTCGGCGCCATTCACACAAGCACGTATTGTCGAAGAGAATCTTGAATGGTACGAGGAAGACATGGATAACGATGGCCGCACAAATGGCCCAGGTGACTGGGACACTGATGGCGATGGTATGCCGGATGGTTTTGAGTTCTGTTACGTTGAAATTCTAGACCCAGCAAACGCCACAGATTCATTCGCCGATTCAGATGGAGATGGACTGTCCAACGTCGAGGAATACCAAGTGGCCTACACTTGGGGGGCCTCACAATTCACAGACCCAACCGATTGGGATTCAGATGATGATTTCATGCCAGACGGTTGGGAAGCAATCAATGGATTAAATCCACGAAACGGGAGCAACGGAATGGATGACCCTGACCACGATGGATTTGACCAGAATGGCAACGGCGATGTGCGATTATCCGAATTTGATGGATTCGCGCGAGTGCACTCAATCAATATCGAACCATATCAAGAAGTGGTTGCTAACCAAACTGTAGCATGGGCCAGGGTCACACTCTCTGGCGCGAGTTCAGGTGGCCAGCAATACGAACTCATTCCACTCTCTGCACCTGTTGACGGATTCGTGTACTCAATCTCGGCACAAGTGAACCAGGAGATTACCGAGAGGAGTTTCGTTTGGATGAACATTGTCGAACACCATGAGCGATTCACTAACCTCGACGAATACCAAGCTAGAGACCGAGATGGAGATGGTGTCATCGATGGTCGTTCAAGCGACCCACTCAACCCGGACACTGATGGTGATGGATTATTGGATGGCATCGAAGTCATGGGCTGGACAATTCGAGTTGTCAATCGAGGTGTAAATGAAGTCCATGTTACTAGCGACCCTGGAGTATTTGATACAGATGGGGATGGTCTGAATGACAGTCGAGAATACTACATCACATACACCAACGCAAGCAATAGAGATACAGACAGTGACAATCTTGAGGATTATACTGAAGCGGTTGATGGATTTGTCTGGGATGGAGTTCCGTACACGACCAATGCATCCATGTTCGATACTGATAATGACGGCCTAGAAGACGGCGAAGAAATCGCCCTTGGTCTAGATCAATACATCACTCACGCCAACAATTCTGATACCGACAACGACACCCTGAACGATGGGGATGAAGTTCTCTATATTCCTAGACCATGGCAAAGTGCAACCAATCCACTGGTCAACGATACCGACGGTGATGGAATGCTTGATGGGTGGGAGATGCAGGTCGAGTCAACTACTGACAATACCCGTTCGCATTCATTGTGGATTGCCATGAGTTCGTGGAGGCCAGTTGGGTGTGAGGATTCGACTTGTGAGAAGGCTGCAGGTGGCTGGATTTACCTGAATGGAATTCAGGAGTGGTCGGGCAGCGCAGGTGATGCTGACAATGATGGTAAGGCAGATCCGAAATATTTCGTTCATGAGATGAATCTAACTGGATTCTCAGTACCATCTGAAGGCGGACGTTGGGCACTCGACCCGGCGTTGGGTAGTTTACCAGATGCCAACTTCGATATTGACAACGATACTCTGCCAAATGCTATGGAAGCACCGGACCGTTGGGATACCAACCCGGTTGACGATGATACGGACCAAGATCGGTTGCCCGATGGTTGGGAAGTGTATTGGTCAGACAAGGCCCTTGAATTAGGGCTATCCAGTTCAGAAGAATTGCAAGCTATTGGGGCCCGTGGTCCGATGGATCCGAGCATGATTGACAGCGATTTAGATGGGATTGAAGATGGAGAAGAGGACTTCGATATGGACGGTCTGAACCGCACCAGTCTACTAAATCGCTACTGTCCTTCACACAATGACCCTGGGACCTTCAATTGTCATATCGACCCGACGGTCCCCGAAGGCAGTCAATTCTACAATGACTTGGAAAATTACACCAATTATGAGGAACTTCTCAATGGAACCAGTCCAGTACATAATGATACAGATGGTGATGGCTTAGAAGATGGTCCAGAAGTGTTCTATCAAGATCATGACAATGATGACATGGCATCAGGATGGGAATACTACTTCCAGTTCGATCCGTTCGATGCTGCTGATGCAATCATTGACGTTGACCAAGACGGCTACACAAACAAATGTGAAGAGAAATGGTACACCAATCCGCGTGAACCAACAAGCTTCCCCGGTCAAGGACAACACTGTGACAACTTCGAATGAGGTCGTCACGACCGAAAGCGCCCTTTAGGGCGCTCAACCCAACCAACGATTGAAAGCGGTGCGGGGTGCCCTATCACCATGGTGAAGGGGTTAGGTCGTCTAGGTTCGGCCTTGTGCGTGTTGATTTTGCTCTCACCCCTTGGAATGTCTGAGACCCCCACTACGGATGATTCACCTCAGATTATAATCGACCAAAATCAGGGTTTGTTTGTCGATTCGAGTCTGAATATTTCTGGAACCTATATCGATGAAGAAATGCCCATATCACTCACATGGAAAATTTTCAATGGATTGGATTTGGTCAATGAAGGAGACTTGATTGATAGCCTAGCGGAAACCGGAGGGTCACATGAGTCGAGTCGCAACTCGTGGGGATATTCTTTAGATCTCAATTTCTCATCCTATACCCCTTGTTCATGTCTTCTTGAAATTCGGGCTACAGATGTAAATAATCAGATTGATGTGGCACAACTCATTCTCTTTTCGCAAGGCGAGGAAATGATTCAATTGGCGCCACGTATCATCTTTGATAGCACACCAGAGAAACTCACAGGCACTGTTATGATTCACACTATTGCAATGGATGAGGGAGGACTCACGGGGGCAGAATGGACTGTCAGTAATAGTAGTGAAATTGCAATGTCCTGTATCCAATCATGGATTGAATCTCCGGAATCGGTTCAATGGTACAACATGACATCCTTAATATCGGGTTCAAATCCAATGTGGTCCTTTGATACGACGGCCTACGATGATGGAGAATATTCCCTGATTATTAGAGCTGTGTCCAACGACGGTTTGACCTCGCCCTGTGCCTGTCTGACTGTTGGAATTGACAACCATGCCCCAACTGCTAGGATTGAAGGGTCTACTGAAGTGAATGAGTCTGCAGGGATGATTCAGTTCGACGGGAGCGGGAGTAGCGATCAAAACTGGGGTAGAGAAGGCCTGGTTTTCCTGTGGGTGCTTGATGGTGGCCCAGATGGACAGATTATCGAAAGTGGGGATGACTATCGAACATTTGAGGTAGATGCTACACAATCTGGTCATTACACTCTAACATTGACCGTGGCCGACAGCGCTGGATTTTCCGATACCATTTCACATCAATTCAATATTAGCAATCAAGCACCAGTCGCACAATTAAGTGTGGGGGGACAACACCTGGAAGAGGGGGATAGTATCACCCTTGTTGATGCCCCCCAATGGCTGATTGAATGTGGGGGGTCGACTGATAGCGAGAACGACAAACCTGGACTTATCTGTACATGGTATATCGATGGCGAGCCTCTCATGACGGGTTGGGAACGTCAGATGCAAAAGCCAGATGATCTTTCCAGTTCTCACACCCTGATGCTTGAAGTGACAGACGATGATGGGGCCACAAATACAATCACGGTGACATTTGGGGTTCAAGGAACACCTTCTGATCCGATGTATAATGACGAATTGGGGGGAGTTGGATTATGGGCATTAATGATTATTATCGCTGGAATTCTTGTGAGTATTTTCCTTGTAATCATTCTGATTCGCCTCTATAGTAATCAGTCTGCAACCATTCCAAAATGGAAGCGATAATAGGTCGAAAAATACCCGATTTTGACCCGAATGTCTCATGAAGGGTCGTCGAGTCGGCATCAATCATGTACGAGAGGGTGACCTCTGCACTGGGCACACGTCCAGCCGCAATCAATCATTCTGAGATGCGTCAGCGTCAGCAGGATTTCTGTGCAGAAATGACGAAAGGTTCGGTTGCCATCATCACCAACAATCCTGTCGGTATCCGTAGTGCTGATGTCCACCACAGACATCGTTTCAACTCGTATCTTCACTACCTCACTGGTTGGCACGGAAAGGAGGGCGTGGCTGTTTTTCATCATGATGGCGAATGGAAATGCCGCTTATTTGTCAGACCACGTGACATCAAAATGGAAACTTGGAATGGGCGACGACCTGGTGTGGAAGGGGCACTAACTGGGTGGCCTGTGGATGAAACAGAGAGTCGAGATAATCTTAAGGAAAATCTCGAAGAACTGTTGAATGATGTAGAGAATGTCTATCACATTCATGGTCTAGATTCAGATGTCGATGAAATCGTTGAGTTGGCATTACAAGAAGATTCACTGAATCCCGGAGAAATTCTCGATGATATGCGCGTCATAAAATCAGAGGCCGAAGTTGCTTTGATGCAATATTCGGCGGACCTTGCATCGCACGCACACGTGGAAGCGATGCGTGAGTGTGTGCTGGGCATGGGTGAATGGCATATGCAGTCAATCATTGAAGGATGCTTCCTATTCCATCAATCACAGTGGGCCTACCCCAGTATTGTGGGCAGTGGTGACAACGCGACAATCCTACACTATGGCGATAATAACGACGTCATGAATGATGGTGATCTGGTTCTAATCGATGCAGGGTGTGAAATTGATGGCTATGCTAGTGATATCACGAGAACATTTCCTGTCAATGGAAAATTTACTGATGCCCAACGAGACATCTACGAACTAGTCCTCAAGGCTCAAATCGCTGGAATCGAGGCCTGTCAGGCCGGTTCACCATGGAGCGCTATGCATCATGCAACATCGCGTGTACTAGCTGCTGGACTCATTGAATTGGGGATTCTTGATTGCTCGCTTGAAGAAGCGCTGGGTGAGGATTTCGATGGACAATATAGAGAATATTTCATGCATGGAACAGGGCATTTCCTTGGACTTGATGTTCACGATGTAGGTGGTGGTCGACAAGGGGATGAGGAGTCGGAACGCATACTTGCACCCGGGATGGTTATTACAATTGAACCTGGATTATACTTTGGAGCATGGAGAGACGATGTCGAAATTGATTCGAAATGGTCCGGTATTGGTGTTCGAATCGAAGACGATGTTCTTGTCACCGAAGATGGGCCGGTGGTACTCACAGCAAAGTGCCCCAAGGAAATCACTGAAATCGAGGCACTTGTCGGTTCCAACTGAGGGACCGGTATGTGGCAAGACGTACTTGAATCACAACGAGGCCCTGAACCACCTCGATTGAGTGTGGAGAATGCGACACTGTTGTACGAAGAAGCTGACTTCAATCTACTCCGCAGTGTGGCCTCTGAACGACGTCGAACCGTCAATCCGGGAAACCATGTGACATACATGATTGATCGCAATGTCAATTACACAAATGTCTGTACAATTAATTGTCAATTCTGCTCATTTTATCGTCCACCGGGTCACGAGGAAACATACACCCAAACGTATGAACAGATTTCAGCCAGATTTGCTGAACTCGAAGCCGTTGATGGAGTTCGGGTGTTGATGCAAGGTGGAGTCAATCCAGATTTGCCGCTCAAATGGTATACCGATCTCATCAGATTTTTGCGTGACGCCCATCCGACCATCGCCCTCGATTGCTTTTCCCCGATCGAAATCGAAGGGATTGCTGATGTCTGCAGTCTAACGACCCTAGAGGTGCTAGCTGAACTCAAGGATGCTGGAATGCATGGATTGCCCGGAGGGGGTGCTGAGATGTTAGTTGACGATGTTAGACTCGACATCTCGCCCAAGAAAGGAAGCGCCGACAATTGGCTGAGAGTCATGCAAGAAGCGCAATCTCTTGGCCTGACCACCTCGGCAACCAATGTAATCGGCTTTGGGGAAAGCGCATTGCATCGTGTCAAACACATGGATCGAGTTCGCGAATTGCAAGATTTGGCGATGAAAAAAGGCTGGACTGGATTCACCTCGTTCATCGCATGGCCTGTTCAACTGGAGATGAATGTCTTTGGAAAGCGGAATCAAGGTCGAAATCGAAGTGAATTGGGTTGTGGGCCCACGGAATACCTCCGTCATGTGGCCATTTCAAGATTGTTTTTCGATAACATCCCGCATATTCAGGGATCTTGGCCAACAATGGGTCTGGATGTAGCACAAATGGCGCTGTTTGGTGGTGCGGATGACATCGGGTCGACGATGATGGAGGAAAACGTCGTTTCGGCCTCAGGAACAGAGAAAACCTGTGCCTTGGAAGTTGAGTTGCAGGAAACGGTTCGGCGAGCTGGATTCGTAGCCCTGCGGCGTGATTCGGATTACAATTTACTTGAAACTCCCGATGTGGGTCCCGACGTTCAGGCATTTCCCTCTCCCCCTCCTCTGCAGCCTGCAACAAATACAGCCCCTTAGGGGCTGAATTCGGCAGGTTGAATACCGGTCTCGACCTCGCACGTTCAATGTCGAAAGAATGGAACTTGTCTAAGTCGATGCCATACGCACTGGTTTTGGTCATGTTACTGTCCCTCACAACTGTCCCAATGGTTGGCGCAGCAAGCGATGCAGCCATTGTCGAAGTGAATCATTACGACCAAGACGATGATGCTACTGATTCGATGGAACAATGGACACATCGCCCGATTGAGGAACTGTTTACGAGTCTATCATGCTCACCCTGCATGGCTAATTCTGAACCCGTCATCAATCAGTATCACGACGACTACAGAGATGACCCCAGTGTCCCATTCACTTGGATTGCCTTCCATCAAACCAATGGAGGAGATGGCGATGACCCATTGGCCATTCAAGCCAGTAACGACCGTTATGACTTCTATTCAGTCGTTGGAACACCTGACGGCGAATTCGATGGTGGATTTGTCTCCAGTCAGGACCACATTGCAGCCATGGACGAAAGTGGGTCACGCTCAGTAGCCAATACTCAACTCGAAGTTTATCAAGAGTGGATGGGTGATGGATGGCGGTTTGAAGTCAACCTAACCTATGGAGGAGATGATGATTTCATCCCATTTATTTCTGGATCCGTTACCGATACCTTGGATTATTCAGTGTATCTATTTGTGATTGAAGATGATGTTCTGGCTTACTCGTCCCAAGAAGGTATGGAGGTCATTACGCACAATGTACACCGCGCTACTGTCATTGATGATGACCAAGGCACTCTAGCAATCGATGAAACTTACACAGTTGTCGCAGACTGGTCCATTCCCGAAACGGTCATCATGTCTGGTGGTGGGGAAGTACCGATTCATCCAGTCAATGCAGCAAACATCAGTGTGATTGCTGTAGTTTATGATCGAGATGACAATTCACAAGGAAGCACACCCAATGCAAAGCAAGGCCTACCTCGAGCCATCAATAGTGCAACGCCCAAGTCAACCGCTTACGATATGCAAAACGATATTCCTGTCGTCACTGAAACTGTAGAGACGCTCAAGGGTAACGATGCAGAATTGATGGTGTTCTTCGACGATGAGCAGGGTATTTCAGGTGCCCAAGTAGTATGGAATACAGCCTGGATTGATGATAGTGGTGCCAAACAAACCAGCGATTGGAACGTTGATAACATGGAAATCAAGGGTGATGAAATCTGTGATGAAAACGGTGTTTGCTATTCCTATGGCAATGCCGCTGCAACTGCCATTATCCCCGTAACTGAAGGCAAGGAAATCAACTACCAAGTAATGTTCACCGATGGTGCACATATCTCCAACAACACCGATGTCCAAACCTTCGCTGGAACCTCTCTAGATGCGATGGGTGATGGGGGTGGCAACTGGATTCTATGGGTTGCCGGTGGTGGTAGTCTTTTCGTAATGATGATTCTCGGATTCTTTGTTGTCTGGGCGCGAATGCCCTACCAAGGCACATGGTGAGACCCCTAACTGTGAGGAAGTCACATGGATGATGACTTCGAAGTTGACTCAGACTATTCGAACTGGGACGAGATCAAAAGTAGGCAACCATGGATTGGGAAAACACAAAATGTTGCACCATACGCTCTGGTTGTTCTCCTCATTTTGTCTGTAATCTCTATTGTGATTGTGACGAAGTTTACCGGTGCGACAACTGATGCGCCGGAATTCACCGTGGAAACAACCGATGGAATCATGCTATCACAATCAGGGATGGCCAGCGATGACAAAGTCGTCGTTCTAGATTTCATGGCCACATGGTGCAAACCCTGCAAGGGGGTTGCCCAAGAGACCATCAGTCCACTTCATGACAAATATGGTGATGATGAACGCGTGATAATTTTGTCAGTCAGCGTAAGCCTCGATGACATGGACGATTTACGAAATTACATGACCGAGAATAATTACGAATGGCCACATGCACTCGACCCCAGTAACCAGATGGTCACAGATTACGGAGCATCCAGTATCCCGGTCGTTGTCGTCATTGACATGGATGGCACGGTGGTGATGGAAGATCAAGGAGACTCGATTGACTTTGACAAATTGGAAAATGTTGTCGATTCGGCTTTGCTGGGTCAAGCCAGTGCTGTCAGTGTGAATTCAGCACATGTTCTGCTCCTTGCAGTTGCAACAGGAGCCCTCTCCTTCCTCGCACCCTGTGCATTTCCCTTACTACCTGGGTTTGTCACGTTCTATGTCACCGCCAATGAGGGGCGTGATGAAGATGAAGATGTCAATGTCTTTGCAGAGGCTCTGCCTGCAGGTATTGCAGCTTCTTCGGGAATCTTTCTCGTCTATCTCATATTGGGCCTAATTCTTGCAATCGCAGGGAATGCAGCTGCCCCCTTGCTGACATACATCTTACTGCCAGTGAGTCTAGTGTTGCTGATGATGGGGACTGCATGGGTGCTGAAATATGACTACGCATGGATTACAGCACCAATCATGGAACCATTGCGAAATGCATGGTGGACGGTCAAACTCAAACTATCTCGCAACAAAGCACCCAAAGAGCAGACTCGAGACTTCTCGGGACTCTTTTCCTATGGTGTCGGATATGGCATGTCTAGCATCGGTTGTACGGTCCCACTACTGATTGGGCTCACGTTAGCTGCATCAACTGAATTTGGGACATTCATTGGTTCGATGACTGTATTCGTCATCTATGCCCTTTCAGCAGCGATGATGATGATTGGTGCCATTCTACTCATCGCCGCATCTAAGCGGGTTCTTGTTGATTGGATGAGGCGAAACATGGAACGAATCAAGCAAGTCTCAGGTGGCGTTCTCATCCTTGTTGGCATTTGGGTAATGATCTGGTTCATCGAATATCAGTTTTTAATCAAAATCTTACCGTTTTGATTAGCGCCGCCTACGATACCACACCTTAGGCAACAAACGACGCATGACGACTGAACCGGTAGAGGCTCCTTCTTTGAGGCGCTTTCCATCAAGTCTGCGAACTTCACTTAGGAAATCATGGGGAGATATACTGCCTTCGTGGACTGTTTGATACAACACGCGAATGATTGGGGTCATCATCCCACGTGATTGTGTGATCTTGTGAATGGCCTCAAGTGTAGCGACACCTTCCACTGTCGAGTCAATTTCAGAGAGTGCCATATCGATGGAGCCGTGCTTGGTAAATGCCTGCCCGAAGCGAAAATTGCGTGAATTTTCGGTGCATGTGATAACCAAATCACCAAGCCCACTGCGTCCACTAAATGTCTCCCATCGTCCACCAAGGACTTGGCCCACATCCCTCATTTCGACCATGCAACGGGTGAACCAATCTCCGGCCATGCTGTCACCGACATCGATACCGGCTAGAATCCCAGCACCGATTGCAAAGACATTCTTCAATGCGCCACCGATTTCTACTCCAGCAACATCGTCGGTGACTTTGATGTCAACCAAATCATTGGAGAGGAGCGATTGCAGAGAGTCACGTAATGCCTTGTCCTTCGATGCAAGCGTCAATCCCACTGGATTCCCTGCGATGATATCCTTGGAAAAAGATGGGCCGGATAAGACGGCGTAAGGATTGGAGCCAAGTGTAGCAGAAACAACCTGAGACATTCGTTTGAGATTGGATGCTTCAATTCCCTTAGCGAGGCTGACAATCGGCTTATCGGTGTTAATCTGCGATAGGAATTGGCGCATTTCTTGTGCTGGAACTCCTAATATCAAAACATCTGATTCAGCGATGACTGCGTCCAGATTGGAATTGGATGAACGTCGCCAAAGCGTGACATCTAGACCTAGATTTTCAAGATGGGTGCCAATCGCTGTCCCAAAGGAGCCGGCACCCAAAACGGCGAAGCGCATGAAGGGGGTGTGCCGTCTGCCCCTCAAGAGGGTGGCGCTGTCTAGTCATCTCTGGGCGTGCATTCTTCCTCTCGTGCGAATTCGACGCTATTCTGTGGCATGTCATCATTTCCGGCGGGTGGTGGAGGATTGGGAGAATTATCCAGTTGTGCGCTTCCGTTGGTACTGATGTTTGAGTAATAGACAACCCAGATGTTGGCGTGTATATTCTGGTTGGCTCCAGATTGTTCGTTCTGAGGGACATAATTCTGGCCATTGTACAGGCCTTGGTATCGAAGACTGTTCTGATTGCCCACCCAATCGATCCACTGGCTGATGTCGGATGTCCACGGTTTGACGTCTTGGCCCGCACACCAACCTGCCCGTCCATAGGGCCACGAGCCAAGTTGATTGGCCATTGCACCATTGTGCATCTCTTTTGCACAACCTTCATTGTCACTACCAACGGTGCTGTTGCCGGCCATCGGGTGGTCTTCCTGAGTGACATGTCCATTCATGCTGTAACGGTGCTCATGATTACAAAACTCTGCGCAATTGGCAGTGTCCTTGCCAAAACCATGTCCAGTGATGACGGCATAAATCTCCACTCTCTGGGTTCCTTCTGGAATCTGTAAATCATGTACTCGCTTGTACTGAGACTCGTTGTTGTACTCACCACGGAACGAACCTCCGTTGAAAGCCAACTCGCCACCCGTCGGTCGAAGCCCATCATCATCCCAATTCGAAAGATAAACACTGACATTCAGCCATCCACCGTTGGCGCCCCGATAACGGAACATGCGATCACCGCCATCCACTAATTCAAACAAACGTGGGGAGATATCGGTCAACCAGCGCCCTTCGCGACCATATGTCGTAATCCAATACCCGAATTCAGTAGCGCACGATGAGGAATTGCCGACTTCATCACAAATCTGCATATATTGGCTGTAATCCCATTCGTGGCAACCACCATAGGAACTGTCACTCTTCTGATAGCGGTCACGATGCTCGCTACACCCATGATGCATGTAGAGCTCCATGGTGTTGAATGCCTGCATGACAGAAGCACTGGGGAATGAACCGTTTGCGAGCGATGAATGCCCTCCGCTCCACCCACCACTATGTCGCTGAGCGACCATGATATCTACGACGGTTACGCCGGGGTCATGGCGACGCATCTCAATGGGGAATTCAGAGTTGAACTGTAACGGCATCTTGCCAATATAATCGAATCTGTATTGCTCCCCATGTGTCCCTGCCCAATTGTACAGTGAACCGATTTCACGCCATTGCTGGAATCTATCGATACCGTAGTAGAATGAACTCCAATCACCGATGACATTGCCAAGCGCACCACCAATGGCTCCACCTTGTTGATCGATGTAGTGGACATGGGAATCAACCCATGTCTTGTCGTCCTCGCTCAATCCGTTCCGATAGGAATTTACTCGGTTGTTCATGGCATCGATGTCGTTGCGATAGTCACTGTCGAATGAACCAAAGAAGATGTGGCCATTCTCGGGCATTGTATCCAAAAGCCGCCCTACGTCCTGATTCCACAGGCTGGACATGTATGAACTGGAATCCTGATTGAAGATGAATAGGTAAGTGCTCTGTCCATCCCAATCGCTTGACATTACCCAATTGCCTGATTTTGTCTGAATAGTGAAATCACCGACCTTGCCAAATCGTTCATTCGAATAGGGGCCAGAATTCCAGTCTACTGGAACCTGTAGGACTGTGCAGCCATCGATATCTGCAGTCCAACGATGCTCGGAATCAGGACACTGGTCTACATTGGCGAATACGCCATCGCCATCGAGGTCCGCACAACCGACTGTGTTCACGTTAAGACCATCGGGGGTGCCTGGACATTGGTCGGTATCATCCATGACACCATCACCATCACCATCCCACTCGTATGATGCACAACCATAGATATTGACAACAGCACCGAGTTGTGTCCGATTGCACCAATCTTCGAAATCGGCGACACCGTCAGAATCATCGTCACCGTCTTCATCAGCATCACGGCAGCCATCCATATCGTAGTCATTCTCTGCAGTTTGCGTCCAACCAATGATGCCGTACGGGCACGAATCAAGGGTGTCAAGGATGCCATCATTGTCATCATCAAAATCATCGATTGAATCGCGACACCCGTCTCTATCGTAGTCTGAAGCACCCGTGGATTGCCAACCTGGAAGTCCGAGAGGGCAGTTGTCGAAAGAATCAGTGATTGTATCATCATCGTCATCGTCGTCTTCAGAAGCATCATGACAGCCATCTGAATCATGGTCAAGGCTGGTGTTGGTAGAATCCCAACCAATTAATCCACGCCCGCAACGATCCGACATATCAGGCCGGCCATCATCGTCGTCATCAGTATCCTCTGAGATATCATGACAGCCATCTCCATCGATATCCGTGGTTGGACTTGAAGTGAATGCTACACTGCTCTCCACACAACGATCCCCCTCATCAGGGATACCGTCGCCATCAAGATCCGGATTATCTTCTGTGAATACGAAGACAAAAACAGATACTGTGTCGGTTGATATCTGGGAGCTACCACAAGAAATAGTGAATGTTCCATTGAATGAAGATTCTACTGATTCAAAGGAGATTGACGCATATTCACCAGAAATTGTAACCGTTTGAACTCGGTCAAGTTCATCCTCCCAGACACCAGAGCACGTATCTAGGGCAGGATGGATGATTTTTGCTCTGGCGATTGTCGATTCATCACCATCGACATACACTACTGGAGGGAATGCCGAAATGACTACCGGAGCCTCGGGTGGTTCAAGCACAGTCACAAAGACAACGGCAGTATAGGCAAGATTAGCCGCATTAGTTATTGTGACATCAATTCGATGGGTGCCTGAAGGAAGGATACTGAAATCAAGCTCAAATTGATCTTTTGCGGTATAGGTCACATCACTGGTGATACCACCATTGGCTGTTGAACCGAGAATTGTTACGTCTCCTGACGAATCAAGGAAACGGCCTGTGATTTTCACCGATTGATTGTAGAGGAATGTGTCGGGTTGTTCAAGCCGAACTGTAGGCGGTTGACTTGCCTGATTACTTTGGTCAGGATTCTCTGTACCACTATCTAGCATTCCAAGGCAGCCAGATGAAAGCATCAGTATCGTGAGAATGATTGCGAGCCGATTGCGTCGCATCATAACACGGCGAAGATGAAGGAGAACATCAACTGTCCGCCATCTCGCTACGCCCGGATTGGGTGGGCATATTGGTGATATTGCTGGCTCGGCCATCATCTTTCATGATGAGTGGGGATACAAACAGCAATGGGCCATCAGTTTCTCTTTCAATCCGCAGTATGATTTCCCAATGAGTGGCAAAAAGAGGATGATATTCACTTCCGGGCCAGTCACCATCGGGAAGAGTGAGAGCGAGGGTGCCCCCTTCCAATGGGACAGGGCATGCATTTCCACGTTTTTGCACAGGCAGGGGTGACAGGAAGAGACGTTTGGTATCAGGCCCTTCAAGTGGTGTAGATTCACCGAAACCTGTCCCCAACTCAGAACTGGCATACTGTCGAATTGCCAACGGGGTAGAGATGCCGGGTGGATTTTGTTGGCCGTCTTTGCGCCCCAACGCATGTAGAAGCATCGGGCGTCTTGGATTCAACAACCCCACTTGAACGCGAGCCTCAGCTGAAATCCAGTTATCTCGAATTTCCGGGAAATCTATTTGGGCAGAAATCTGTTCCCTTGTACAATCATCATCATGTACGTTCACAACTGGAGTTGTTGGGAGATTGGTGCGGAATTTTCGAGTACGTTGGAAATCCCATACGCTTGCGAGTAATCGCATCATAATTGGTATGAAAAAAATAGGCAAGAAGATGAGAAGAAGAACCGGATAATCAAGCAAACCAAGGCGCACACTTCCTGCAAATGAACCATCTACCCAACCCCAATTCACAAGTGCAGGTTCAAAAGCGTGAACAGCCAATGATGCAATGATTCCAATCACAGCAAAGGGAATCAGACGACGAGAATCTCGATGCATCTTGCTGGGAGTGATGAACCAGCCTTTACGCTCGCGTTCGACCCTACCTGGAATTCGATCTGACAATGTGACCCAATCACGACATTCAGCTAATCCGCTGGATAAACGGATAATATTGCGATGAACATGGAATCCTGATTCGTCACCAATCTTCACTGCACAAGGGGTGACCGTTTCCTCAGAGAGACGGAAATATTCGCGAGCAATGGGCAACTCCGATGCAATGACTGTATCTGGATCAAAGGGTGGCCAACGTAGTTGAATTTCTACTGCACGACCTGAATCCGAATTTCCCATGGAAACACCTCAGCCCGTCAGTAACGCCCAAGTTGCGCGTACGGCCATACGACGAAATTCAGGAATATCCTTGAGCAAACGAATTCCAAGAGGAACGGGCTTTTCAATATCACCAACTTCATTGATTAGTGAGACTACGTGGTCTCGCGCGAATATCTCAAAGGTGGCTTCAAGTTCATCATCATCGCATGAAGAGACGAATAGATCACGCAATATTCTGGCTCTTTCCTGCTCTTTTCTGACCTTTTCCATCGGTTTGCAAACCCGTTTGAGCTTGGATTCACTCAAATCGTTGGCCAAAACGGCCTTGACAAGATTTGGTGCGAGAAGATGTACTTGCTCAAAACCAGGGCCAATACCACCACCCGTCGTTGGCTTGCATAGGCCGGCGGCGTCACCGAATAGCAATACACGTTGTTTGTAGATTCGTTTGAGTAAGCCACATGCCAATGGGCCGCAGAAGCGAGCTGTTTCATGAATGCCCGTAAATCGATCTTTCCAAAGTGGATGTGCGAGCAAAGCATCGTAGAGCATTTCACAAGAACGTCCTGCCAATCGTTCGGGGTGGACCCAAACGCCAATTCGATGTGTTTGTCCATTCGGAATAGCCCATGCAAACAGCCCAGGTGCGACATCCTCGCCTGAGAACATCTCTAGACGCCCGGGTACGCCTTCGTATCCCGAAACTTCTGCTTGAAATCCAATCATGAATTCCTTAGGACGGCCAAATCGAAAGTGGCGGCGAGTCCACGAATGAACACCATCTGCACCACACAGAAGTTTGGCTCGAAGCGTTTGAATCTGTCCTTCACGGTTGATGGTGACACTGACACCATCGGAATCGACTACAGCATCTGTCGGCTTTGAGTCGACCCACAAAGTGGCGCCGGACTCAATCGCTTGACGGACACATCCTTCATCGAACAATTTTCGGCAGACGACATGAGTTCGGATGACGGATGGTTGGCCAATTTCAACGGGGCGCCCGCCAGGGCTGTACATTCGAGCCCCCCATACATCACTCAGAATGGTGTTGTACAAGTCCACACGCTGCATGGCCGATGGAGTAACGAGTCCAGCACATTGGAATGGTTTGCCAATCTCGCGATGTTCCTCGAGTATCAGCACATGCAATCCATGTTCAGATAGTATTCGACCAAGATGGCCACCGACAGGGCCCGCACCTACGATGATGACATCATAATCATGGGCAGGCATGTCACCAAGGCACCGTAGGTGACCTATCAGGATTCGCCCATAGGAATCAAGACTTCTTCGTTTTTCTTGATTTGCTAGCCTGACGAGAACTCGTCCTTCAGTCTTTAGCGGCATCAGACGGTTTTTTCTTACCTTTAGAGGCCTTCTTAGATTTTCGTTTCTTTCCAGTTCCCCGGGTTCGCTTGGAAAGGAGTGTAATCAGTTTGCTTGCCGTCCCCCCGACTCCCCCGTGGAGGTCACCATAGACGCTAGCATCAACCAATGCGCAGGCATCGGCTTCATTCAATTCGGCCTTAATAACCAACTTCTTGATCCAATCCAATTGCTTCTGAGAAGCTTCTCTAGGTGCATCTTTAGATTTTGTTAATAGAATCTCAATGAGTTTACTAGCATTGCCTTTGCGGCTACCCGTCAATTCATCAAAGGATTTGACACCAACCAGAGTTGAAGCTTCGGCCTCGGACAATTCTGCACTTTTTGCCAATGAAACAATCCAATTAACCTGTTTTTCGCTAGCGGGTTGAGTCTCAACAGGGTGAGCCTTTATGATGACATCAATCACATTCCGCATCTCACCCCCGGTCATCTCATCGGGTGCTTTGCCACCAGTGAACGAGGCAATTTCTTCATCGGGCAACTTTTTAGTAATCTGGGTGAAATATGACAGTTGTTTGGGTGTAGGTGTGAGTTTTTTCTTCTCAAGGGCGGCGAGGTGTAGAGCTTGGAAATGGGCACAAAATGTATGCCATGCCATTGGCGCAGCAGAATTTCCCAATTCGATTTCATCTAGAACGGCTTCCATCTCAGAGGTGAAATCGGTACTAAACAAATGGCCATCGATACCATGGCTACTGCGATCATAGTAGGGTGCGACATCAAGCCAAAGAGTTCGACCTGAATCGCAAGGGATAAGAGATCCGTTTTCTTCAAGCACATACTTTCGAGTCAATAGTTTACCGATTGTTGTAGCATAGGTGGACGGGCGTCCAATACCTTCACTCTTCATCTTCTGGACGATTGAATGCTGCTTGTACCGAGAAGGTGGTTTTGTTTCATCTTCACGCAGAGAAGGATTCTCCTCACCTTCATCCACTGAATCAAGAGGTAGAGAAGTGCCAGGTTTCGCGTCAAACGAAGGTGGCGCGATGGAAGGTTCCTTGCGGATTCCCTCGAAAGCCGCTTCCCAACCACGATGAACGCGCCACGAAGCGGTGCCAGTAAATGGGCGGCTGAATCCGTCCGCTTCTGCTGTCATTGACAACCTCTCATATTGGCTCGCATTCATCTGACTTCCAGCAAAACGTGCCCAAACGATACGATAGAGTCGAGCTTGGTCACTATTCAATCCATCAGGTGAGTTGATTTTGGGGCGTGTGGGTCTAATGGCTTCGTGCGCATCTTGAACATTGGATTTTCCGGATTTTCCTTTGGCATCTGAACCAACAACTCCCTTTCCGATGTGATCTTCACCCCATGTTTCTCGAATGTGTGACTTGATATCCTCACGGGCACCTGCATTAGTCCGAGTTGAGTCAGTTCGAATGTAGGTGATATGTCCGGCATTGTACAACTCGCCGGCAATTTTCATGCTTCTTCGAGGATTCCAATTCATTTCTGAACCTGCCTTCATTAACAGTGTATCTGTGGTGAAAGGAGGATCTGGGTTCCGCTGGTATTTACCAGGCTCAACTGTGGAAATCGTAAGGCCATCTGATGATGCAGCATATGCAGCATTAGCGAGTTCGGCATCATTGGTTCGACCGGCATGGAACTTGCCCTTGTCATCCACCCATGCTTCGGTGTCGTCTTTGTCGTGGAAACGTGCATTCCATCGAAGTCCTCCAGCATCGGCGTGAACTGCGAAGTAGGGTAGGGGGACAAAAGCCTCACGCTCAAGTTCCTTGTCGACGATGAATCCTAGAGTCGGAGTCTGGACACGCCCCATCGCGGGGAGAGACCATGATCGACTGAACTTGGAAGAACGGAAACCGACGAGGCGATCCATAAATCGACGAACCATTGCAGCAGAAACTAGATTCTGATTAACATTACCTCGCGCATCAATCGACGCTTGAACTGCGGTCTTGGTGATTTCATTGAATGTAATGCGCCAAACGTTGTTGAATCCCTTGGCAGTGAAAATCTCGAACAAACGCCAAGCGATGAATTCGCCTTCGCGATCTAGGTCAGTTGCAATGTAAACATTCTCAACCTTCGAAGATTTCGCTTTGGCCAAAAGTTTGCCAATCGTACGTTCTGCCTTTTCGTCGGTCCATTCCCATGGTGGCTGAGGCAACTTGTCCGCTGTAGAGGCCCACATCGCCTTCTTCCCATCCTTGGTACGGCTTGTAGGTAGGTCCTGAACGTGACCATTGCAAGCACCCACAATCCAGCCCTTCCCGAGGTACTTCTGAATCGTCTTCGATTTGGCCCCTGATTCGACTATCAACATGTCCATGATTATTCCACCCGGCGACGGCCCACACAGGACCCCCGATAAACGCTGCTACGATTTGAAGCGAGTCATATTCCTTGGGGTTACTACGTAACCCCTCAGGTCCCGCGCGTACGCGCGCGCGAAGCCGTTTCGTCCCAGACACCTTCAGAACCAGGTCCTCCACAACCCACACAACCGGGATATCCGGCAATCATTAAATCGGACACATTTTGAATAAATCTCGACCATAAATTCTCGACACCTTCACCTGTATCTGGAATCCAACAGGCATCAAGAGATGGTTCGTGCCCTCCTATGCGTGTAATCAACTGCCCATCTGCCTTAATGCAAACAAATGTCCAATCGACTTCTGATGAAACGTCTGGCTCGCGGAGAAGAGAAGGCAATGAATCAGAGATGTGCAAAGCGAGTTCATTGGCTGATCTTGAGAGAGAAGGGGTGACTTCCAATGTACATCCTTCGGTCTTAAGCAGTCGTCTCGCTGCCTCAGCAATGCACGGCGTCTTCTCGTCCATTAACTCGCGATGAGGGGGAACGCTTGAAGAATACCGTCCCGGCCCCATGTCCTGAATGGGGCTATTCTGGCGAGTATTTGTGCGCCCAATGATGGGGCTATTTGGTTCCGAAACGTTACACTCAATCTCATTGAAGAACATTCGAATAGGATCATTACCCGGATTACGGGCCATTCTCCGCGGAATGTATCGCTCACCAGCTGTTCAAAGTGAAATCATGGGACTTTCTTTTGAGAATCCAGTCGGCATGGCCGCTGGAATGGACAAAAATGGTAGTAACATCCCTAATTGGGAGAATGTAGGCTTTGGCTGGATTGAGATTGGAGGTATCACATTTCATCCGCAAGAGGGTAATCCTAAGCCACGAATGTTTCGCAGTGGTAAGCACAGTGCCCTCATCAACCGAATGGGATTCAACAATCTTGGCTCAGAAGCCATGGCTGTGCATCTAGCGAAACTCAAATCGAAAGCGAAGTGGGCATCGATTCCTGTTGGAATAAATCTTGGCAAGAGCAAAGATACACCCAATGATGAGGCTGATATGGATTATGCCGGTACTATGGAACGATTGTGGGGCTTCGCTGATCTATTCGTGGTCAATGTCTCAAGTCCCAATACTCCGAATCTTAGGGAGTTGCAAGCAGGCTCTGAGTTAGACAGAATTCTGACGGCCTGTAACGATGTAAATCAACGACTCGCAAAGGATACGGGTGAAAAACCAAAGCCAATTCTCGTCAAAATATCTCCAGATTTGGCCGATGATCAGATCAAAGTGATTGCAGATACAGCGATGTCACAGGATTGTGCAGGCATTGTCGCAACAAATACCACCACTTCACGTCCGGACGAAGGTGGTGTGATGGACCAAACCGGTGGATTGTCCGGCTCACCTCTACGTGCTCGCTCTACAGAGGTGGTCCGTGTCTTGTACGCTCATACTGACGGGAAGTTGCCCATTGTAGGAGTGGGGGGCATTTCGGATGTTGAAAGTGCATGGGAGAAGATTGCAGCGGGAGCAAGCCTGTTGCAATTGTATAGTGCATTGGTGTTTGAAGGACCCGGTGTCATGAAAGTCATCAACAAAGGACTAAATCGTAAACTCAAGGAACATGGGTACAAGAGCTTGTCCGAAGCCGTGGGACATGCACACCGGAGCTGAATAAATGGAACGACGGATTCGCATTCTAGTAACCATCGGAATGCTTGCTGCACTCATAGGACTAATGTCCATCACTGTCGAACCAGAAGTAGATTTATCCGTCGACCAATTGATGGAATCCCCCGAACAATACGAAGGTGACACGTTCCGATTGCATGGATCAGTACTGAGCATTGACATGAACAACGATTCGCTCTCTCTACAAGGAGGAAATCACACCATCGTGGTTGATTTCAGCGGGGCTTCTCTACCCTCTGGGGTTGATGAGGGGAAGACCATCTCTGTGCGTGGTGAATTGACTGTGAACGGTGAAGATTGGACCATGCATGCCTACGAGATTAAGACGGGTTGTCCGTCAAAATATGAGGCTGAAGCCTGACCGTTGGATTGATATGGGCCCGCATTGGCCCTAATGTTGGGCTAGGAGGGGGGTTGGCGTCCCCTGTATCGCAAATCGCAACATGGCGGTCCGAACGCCCGGGGGCGGCAAAACCGAGCATTGTAGGACGCATCTGTGGACGTAGATGCCTCGCCTTCATGAGATCGTGGTTTTGGAGAACTGTATTCGGAAGAAAATAGAAATTCAATTATCGGGGGATCAGGTCAGGCCAGGAATGGAGCAGCCCTACCCGAAGCCAATGATGCCGTGGAGAACCGGGGTGGAGAATACGGGTGCATTCTCCTGCGGTGAAACGGATGTCCACCCCGGGAATGCCCACCTATTCAATCTGAACAATATCTGTGAAGAACCCAAATAGAATGGAGGCGGGTGGAAGGCTATGGCAGATCCTGTTTACAACCCGGATGGGAAGTTTATGGGGACTGGGAATGAATGGATGGTTCTAGGACTTGTCATTCTAGCCACCCTGTCTATTGGATTCGACCCGAATCCAGAAACAGAAGTCGACCTAGAAGTTACTCAAATGTCTGGTACGGTCACCCTTTCGACCCGGGCATCAATGAATGCGTTGGGATTGAATGATTTCGATCGTGGAGCAAAAGCAACGGTGGATATGCATGTTCAAGGTGTAGTCAGTGCAGAATGCTCGAATTGCACAGGAATCTCAATGCAAGGACAAGTCAATGTCACCGAATTGCAAGGTGGCCCTGGTGGCATGGGTCGAGTAGAAGCTCAACTAAGTATCTTGCATCTACGCGAATCCGGTGGAGATGGGCTGATTGATCGTGAATGGTTAACTTTCGATTGGGATGCCGGAGATCTCTCATCTCAATGGGACATTATGATTGTACATGTCCCACCGATGTGGCAGCCTGAAAATAGATTCAATGCAGCGTTCTCAGAGGGCGAGAGTCGTACTGGGCCATGGATTCTAATCGAATCACTTCTAGACGGTTCACGACATACCAGAGGCTGTCTTCCTGACACTTTCACATGCAATTCAGGTTCGCAATCTGATATTGACCTCACCTCTGTTCTTGAGCCAGTGAAGGCTGCGATGGAAATTGCACATCCAAGCCCTTGGATTCAACTTGAGAATGTGTCTAGTACCAATCAAACACCGACAAACACTGAACAGATTCGTGAATTGCTCGAACTTGATGAACAAACATCTGATTTGCATGGTTGGTGTCTTGGTGAGAATCAAACTGTAACCTCAGCACAAGCATGGTCAGTGAATGGATTTGGTTCAACTGCAGTGGCACCAATGAGCATCTATCTCGAAGCGCTAGCCCTGCCAAGCACGTCGTTCACGCCTGTGGCAGGCACTTGGACCGAGGTGGATTTTCAGGGACGTGGGTGTGCATCCTTAGTCGATGAAGCAGGCTTTTTGAGGCTAGCAGTGAGTATTTCGTAGGAAAAAGTCGGTTTTACGGATGGATAATATACGACGCAGCTCCCATGCGCGCGCATGAAGCGCACTGCTGTACTGATTGTAGCCCTGCTCGCCTGCATGTCTATGCAGCCGGCAATGGCTGAATATGACGGGATTCCTGCACCCAATGATAACTACGGAAACCAAGACACTCTGAGCATTGACGGCTCTGTCATCACCAAATTGGTGAGCGTTGGCGGAGATGTCGAATTGCAAGCCCTGACACGGGGACATACCAGTGAAACGATTGTCACCGCTGACATCATGAGACTCGATATCGAGCCGATGGATTTGCTGGGAGAATTTGGAAATACAATGTCTACAGAGGGAGATCTGGTTGGAACAGTGGTTCTGACAAAGACAGGGGTCCATGAAGATGATAGCAATACGGCCATCTGGGATGGAACCTTCACACTGCCCGTCGCTGAGGTGGGCGGTGTTTATGCAGCATCTTTCACGGCAGAACATGGAATGATGCAAGCCACAGATGATGCAACACAGTTGCAAGAAA
>JAPKFG010000110.1 GCA_028821675.1 Candidatus Poseidoniales archaeon | reverse complement strand
TTACAAACTCGTCGGCGAATGAATGGGTTTTCAGTGGGCCCTTTCATTTCCTACCCACTGCTTCGCTCTGAATTCGTGATTTCTCAAGCGGTGGGTTTGAGGATGAAGCCCGCTACGCGAGCGCATGGGAGAAGCATACGCCGCACTAATGTCGCGTGTCAAAGAAATCGAAACCGTGGGTCAAATACAAGGCCTCCTAGGTTGGGATCAAGAGGTCATGATGCCCCCTAAAGCCGCACCACTGCGTGCTGAACAAATGGCATGGCTCTCCACAACCAGTCACTCGATGATGGTAGATGACAAGATGGGTGAGACATTGGCCGCCGCGGAAGCAGAAGGGGCCGATGACGAAGTTGCTGCTGGAAATCTACGCCTGATTCGCGATGCATACGACAAGGCTACCAAGAAACCCGTAGATTTCGTTGAGCGCTTTGCCCGCCACAAATCCAAATCTATCGTTTCCTGGACCAAGGCGCGCGAGGATAACGACTTCTCCATCTTCAGAGATGACCTTGCAGAGATGATTGATCTTTGCCGTGAACTGGCGGGACACCTCGGCTACGAGGACAATCCGTACGATGCACTTCTTGACATCTACGAATCCGGTCTCACCGTCGCACAGGTCGATCCACTATTCGCCGGACTTAGGGAGGCACTTGTTCCACTCATCGCAGCCGTCGGTGATTGCGAAAATCCAGATATGTCATGGGTGACGTCAAACACATGGCCAGAAGCAGGTCAAGCACAACTCTCGCATGAAATATCAGCCGCGATTGGTTTTGATTTCGATGCGGGTCGCCGTGACAAGTCCACCCACCCGTTCTGTGGTGGCTCTAATCCGGATGATGTTCGCTGGACAACCCGCTACGATGAGGCTGAACCCTTCGGTTCACTCTACGGTTCTCTTCACGAAACAGGTCACGGTTTGTATGAGCAGGGCCGCCCCCGTCATCTCGATTTCCAGCCTGCAGGTCACGCAGATGGCCTTGGTGTGCATGAATCACAGAGTAGATTATGGGAGAATCAGGTCGGGCGCTCACTCACCTTCAGCGAATGGGCGATTCCACATTGGGCCAAGTATTTCCCTGAGAACATGGATGGTGTCACCGGCGAGATGCTGTGGCGCAGTGTTAACATGGTCGAACCGAGCTTAATTCGAGTTGAGGCTGATGAAGCGACATACAACCTTCACATCATGATTCGCTATGAGATTGAGAAGCGTCTAATCAACGGAGATCTAGAGGTCGATGATCTACCCGATGCTTGGGATGATATGTACGAACAATTCCTTGGTATTCGCTCACCTAATCGAAGCCAAGGCGTACTCCAAGATGTTCATTGGTCGATGGGTGCCATGGGATATTTTCCCACTTACACACTTGGGAATCTGTACAGTGCCCAACTCTTAGCTGCTGCACGCTCAGATCTTGAGGCCGAAGAGAGCCTTGAGGATATGTGGCATCGCGGTGAGTTTGAACCCCTTCTCCAGTGGATGCGCGACAAGGTTCACGCGCGCGGTAGTATCCTTTCACCAGCAGAATTGGTCAAGGAAGCGACCGGCCAACCGCCGAGCCCTCAGCCTTTCATCGATTATCTGTCCGCCAAGATTGAACGCCTGTATAACGTCAATGCGTGAAGCAGAAGTCCCAAAAGCAACCTATGTTCGTTCGGTAAGCATGGAGGAGGAGGAGCCGCTGCGCAATCTACGCGAACTGGCGTGGTTTGAACGCAATCTGGATGCCGGCGTTAGTACTCTCCATTTAGACGACGAGCGCCTCATTGCAGGAGACTGGGATGGCGGCATCCACTGTTGGGATTTGGAAGGCGAACGCCTGTGGCACGCGCAGACAAGCAACAGAGTCAGCGATTTTGCTCTGGGCGGTGGTTTTCTTTTCGCGGTTTGTGGTCGAGACATCGTCTGTTTGAACCTTGAATCGGGGGAAGTTCGTTGGGAAGTGGAACTGGAGGGTAGCAGTGATCTTGTCGCTTGTACACCTGATGGTTCGACTATTCTCGCAACATCCTCAGTCTTCGATCTTGAGATGAACGACTTCCTAGAATCGACTTTTTGGCGATTCAATGCTGAAGGTGAATTGCTTCGTCAGGATTCCATCAATGAGAGACCGTGGTCAATTGAGATGCGTGATGACGGCGTCGCATTCCTCCCTCTGAGTCGACCGAGATGTGGGATGATTAGATCTGAAGCGGATGGCCTTCATCACAGGCCATTACCCACTAGTTCCCCAGCTACATGTGGCTCATCAGGACAATCTCACACTGTCATTGGACATGCAGATGGTACACTCACAGCCATTGATGATGGCATGGTCATGGACGATGAAACCTATACGAATCAGCCTGGCTCGATTGAATCAATTTCCGCTACAGCACCCGGATTTTTGGTTGCCATCGCCATTGAATCAGGGGCCGTTGGTGCAGGATTTGGGGGTGCAGAGGGACTCGCAAGAGCTTACGATAAAAACGGAACATTGCTTTGGCAGATTGAAACCCCCCTCGGTCGTAATATCGAACACGTCGTTAATGGTCCAACAATAGCCAATAATTCCACTGCATGGGTTGTCTCCTGGGATGACGAACTCTCAATCATAGAAACTCGAACCATTCCGAATGGGGATTCAATTATGCGCGTTGAAATGAAATCCAGAGCAAACGTAGTCATTGGCAACACCCAATATCTGGCTATTGGATTTGATGACGGATCTGTGTTTTTGTTGCAAGGAGATTTATTGACAAGACGATTGTCTTCCGAGGGCGATTCAGAAGGAGATGAACATCGATCAACATTGGCTGATAAACTGCGCCGACTTCGTTCTTGAAAATGTACATTATTCCATGTCACCCTCCAGTGGAAATAGGGGTCCAGTCGACGCTTTTCACATGGAAAAGCATTGTTTTTTCCCAAAGGTTTAATTCCCTCCTCGTCCCACGTGAACTTTGCCGCTCCCGAGGAGTGGTGTCGGGGCGCTCAGCGTCACCGGCAGGCCCCAGCCCACAAGGGACCCGATTCGGGAACGGTGGTGGGCCATCAAATCCGGTGCAAATCGGACGAGATGGGGCGTGCTCCAGGCTGCAAAGTCAGGTAGGCAGGCCCACAGGAGAAAGAAGCTGCACACTTCGGTGTGTAGTGGGACGCTTTTGTGAACGTGTATCAGAGCTGAGCTTGAAATACACACTGACACCCAGTGTCAGATCACAGGAGAAGCCTGCTCGCAAGAGCGGGGATCAATTCGGAAGGAACGATCAGCGTCGACACCTTGGATGATCTCCTCCAAAGGGAAACACTGGAAGCCGCAAGGTGACCTCAGGGACCCAGAGGAAGAGTGACCCATAACAGTCGAACTGTGAAGAGTCGACCGTACCAATCCCTCAAGCACATCCTGTGCTGGTAGTTTGGGAAAGCAGCAATGCTGGAACAGGCCACCGGGGACGGTGTAGACTGCAGTCGAACCGGCCCGGGAAAGGGAAAAGCAGCAATGCTGGAACCTGACCGAAGGGGGACAGGGGTGGCAGCAATGTCACTATCCTGCTCCTAGGTTGATCAAAGTCGCAAGACGGAGAGAAACCAGGAGGTGAGGTGTAATCCGCAAGGAGAGCATCTCTCTCAGGGACGCCGGAAAGGAGCAATCCAATCCGGGAACTGGTGAAAAGAAAACCGTCTT
>JAPKFG010000034.1 GCA_028821675.1 Candidatus Poseidoniales archaeon | reverse complement strand
GAGAGGCCATCGCTTGCTGATGATTCACCTTCAACCTGCTCGCATGGTTCGCAATCGAGTGGGCCTATTGAATCGCAGCCAATCGATATTGAAACCTCAACCGTTTCACCACAGCATGCATCACAAGTAACCATCTCCTCCTCTTCGGATGGTTCAACTGGAGGTTCTTCTGTTTCAATATCATAGGTAGAGTTGACCCAATATTCCAGTGTCTGGCCATCCTCTGATGTGCTGATGAGTCGTAGAGTCAGGCGATCATGAGTGGTTCCTCGTGGATACTCAAACGTGGTGTGGACTGTGTCGCCATCAGGGGCATTGTCAGACCACCAAGGAATGGCACCAGGTGGCTCAAGATTCAACAGCAAATGTTCCATGCCTTCTGTGGAATTCCAACTCAATCCATAGATGGACACAGATTCCGTGCTTGCAATCGTTGATTTCCAATCTACAGAGGTGGTCCACGTGGTTTCGCTTCCGACTGCATGTAGATTCAACTGCGCTGGCAAATCGAAATCTAAGTCCTCATCGCATCGGGTGGAATCTTCGGGATGATTGTCGATTCGCAAACCGGTGTCCGAAGCGGTTGGACAACCGTCGCCATCCAAGTCGGACCAAGCCAATGGATCGGTGAAGAATGCGTCACCTTCCTCGATTCGCAGGCCAATCATGTCTTCAAACCAAGTGTAGATATCACCCCAACCATCGCCATCCGTATCCTGATGTTGCAATGGATTGGTGGGGAACGCATCACCCTCCTGATTAGTGCGTAAACCATCGGTGCCAAGTGAGTAGGAGTAATTGTCACCAATACCATCCCCATCTTGGTCCCGGAATTGAGAATCATCATCAGGGAATGCATCGCCACTTTCGTTTACCCTCAGACCAGTATGTGAATTCATTTCGAAATCGTATTCATCTCCGAAAGAATCGCCATCGGTGTCACACCACTGGCGGGGGTCTGCTGGGTAAGCGTCACCATAACCACCACCAAGAACGCAAACAGGCCAATCTGCATCAGCATCCGACCACTGATCACCATCTGAATCAGGACAACCGCCTCGGTCGATGGATGAGGTGCCCCATACTGTGGGACAACCATCTCCTCCTGCTCCGGGTGCGTTGTTATCGCCATAGCCATCGCCATCGGTATCAATCCACTGCAGTGGATTCTGGGGGAAGGCGTCATTGTCATCTATGACACCGTCACCATCTGTATCGGGAATGAGAATCCACCACGAACCGGTGTGATTGGATACAATCAAACCACCAAAATGGTCCATGACAAAACCACGGGGGATTCCGGGGACATTCCAAGTTGCCAATTGTGTCATGTTCAAACCATCATAGAATTCCAATTGACCACTCGCGCTATTTGATGCATCACCACTGGCAACAACAAGGAAGGAGCCGCCAGTGAATACCGCACCGAAACCTTCGTCGATGAATTGGAATGACAGCATTTGTTGGCTATTGTCTGCATCCCACACAATGGCTTGGCCATCCCAACCAACAGACATCAGTGCATGTATTTCGTTATGCCAAGTAACCACGCCAGTATAGTTCGAATGATTGTATTTAACGCCACGATCTTCCCATAATGCTGCGTCAGGGTTCTCAGTCAACCAAAGACGTACCGAACCATCCTGTGCAGAACCGGCTAACCATACACCGTCTTGGCTGAATTCCATCGTCCAATATTCAGTGGAGTAATTCCATTCTGCAACCTCACTCATCAGATCTAAATTGAGGATTGAAACCTTTCCTGCCACTCCTGTCGTTGAGGAATTCTGTGTCCATGACATTGCTAGGTATGGCTCCATTGGATGAAGGTCGATTCGACCAAATGCTTCCATTGAAGGATGAGATTGAGATATGCGCCAAGTCCACATCTCTTTGCCATCATCACCACAAGCCACAATCGCACCATCAGAAAAACCGACGAGTAGAAGTTGTTCACGCAAAACGACGCTCTTCGCGAAGGGATACTCACCAATGGGTTGACCAAAATCTGGATGGAAGCACTGATGGGTGATTCCGCCACTATGATAGTCGCGAACTGTGGCCACACCATTCGATTCAGCAAAGGCAACGAATGGATCGGCAGTGTGCAGGTCAATCTCACGAAGATAATCGGGACTTAAGCGACGATGAATCTTGAGTTGAAGATTTGATTCAATGGTGTAAATCTCAATCGCACTGTCTTTTCCCGAAGTTGCGATTTTGAGCCCACCCTCATCGATTGCAATTGCGGTGACATCGGCAGGGTAGGGATTGTTATTCCAAATTGTACCATGCCAGCCATAATCTGCGAGAATGCCACCAGCCGAATCCATCATCAATAAACGTCCAGGATTGTGGAGGCCAACAGCGACACCAGACCCATCAGGAATCCAACGAACAGCAGAGATGTTCTGAGGGACAGGCGCATACCAATTGATGGCACCACTCTCATGGAAGAAATCGGTCACGACACCTTCGTTAGGACGATTGTATCCAACCGTGTACGTGTGGCCTTGTGGGGAGAAATCAATCGCCCAGGCCATCGCTTCGCCACCGGCGACATTGCGCGTCCATGATTGCGTGAGAGATGAACCCTGTACATCCCATCCAGTGACTGTGTCATGATAAATGCCAGAACCGGGACCTTCGATGCGACTCAATGAAGCTACAAAGGTTCCATTGTTAGATATTGCACAATCTGCACCCCAATCATTGGTGAAAACATGGCCACTATCTGGTTGAGAACCGTCGATGAAGAATTGAGTATTGGCAACGACAACCTCTCCGCCGATATTCGGGTCATCAATCGATCCACAGAACGTCATTCGGCTGCGATCATTGGTGATGTCGAGGCCCCATAGAGAACCGCCATAATTTCCATTCAAATCATCCGTCCATAGTCCGGTACGAGATGAGGTTGAATTCATCGGCCAAGGATCTCCATTATCGATAATCTCGAAACTATACCAATGAGCTCCACTGTCTGCTGCAAGTACGTGACTGTCATCTAACCAAACAACGTCAACCAATGAATTAGCATGGGGTGCGTGGAAGATGACCCGACCATCCGAACTGTTCCAAACTGTGAGTAGATTGGTCGATATATCCACAGCAGCAATCAATCTTCCATCAGGTGAGAAATCAACTTCCCAAAGCATTCCTGTAGGTTGAGGTTGCCAGAGTTGGGGGCTCCAACCAGATTGCCAAATTGGACGACTTGCTTGATTCCAAGTCTGCTGCTGATTTGTCGGAACAGATGACTCAGACGCCTCGTCTTGAAGCGCATCAGGTGTGCCCGACCAAGAACACAGTAGGAGGGCGAAAAGCACGAAGAATACGCGAGCGCGCATGATTGGCCTAGAATTGACCTCTAACATGAGTCTTCCCTCCCCTTGATTGACACAAAAATGACTCACTGCTAACCACCTCCGGATTTTTTCCAAGGGTCTGTAAATCGCATTATCAAATTGTTTTCAATCGTAACGGTTATGTTACCGACAGCGAGCCTGAGTTCATGCGCCATCTAATTGATAGGGTATTGGAATTGCAAGATGATGAAGAAGAAACGGATGGGACCGTCACCAAGAATGTACCTTCAGCAAATAATGCTGAATTGCATGAATTGTTGAAATCCCTCAAACCAAGAATTCGTGTTTACGGTTGTGGAGGCTGTGGTGGAAACACCGTGGATCGACTCAATGCAGCCGGATTACTAAACGAGGATTCTGTGCGAGGGTATGCGGTCAACACCGATGCTCAGCATTTGATTAAAGTCGGCATTGAACACAAGATTCTGATTGGACGAACAGCACGCGGCCGTGGAGCCGGTGGAGATCCCGAAAAAGGTGAGAAAGCTGCATATGAATCCGAACGTGCTCTATTGAAAACAATCGAAGATTGTGATTTGGCATTTGTGACAGCAGGCCTAGGGGGTGGAACCGGTACAGGTTCTGCTCATGTGGTCGCCCGCCTGGCGAAAGAGGCTGGGGCACTGACCATTGCCGTAGTTACTTACCCCTTCGAATCTGAAGGAACACTTCGACGACAGAATGCAGAGTGGGGCCTAGAGCGACTGCGAGAGGTCTGCGACACTGTGGTTGTCCTACCCAATGAGAAATTGCTCTCAGTTGATGGTGTGCGAGATCTTCCTATTGAAGCTGCATTCCGAGTTGCAGATGAACTCCTAATGCGCAGTATCGCCGGTGTGACTGAACTGATCACCAAGGAAGGACTAGTCAATCTCGACTTTGAGGACCTACGTTCAGTGATGCTGAATGGTGGCGGAATGGCAATGATTGGTCTTGGAGAGGCCAGTGGTCCAGACCGAGCTCAAGAAGCAACATTCGAAGCCTTGGACAGTCCACTGCTCGACATCGATGTCAGCGATGCCCGTGGGGCATTAGTCAACGTCATTGGTGGTCCCAACCTCACTCTGGGTGAAGCGGAAGCCTGTGCACAACAGATTCGTGAGAAGATTAACCCCTACGCCAGAATCATCTGGGGTGCAACGGTTGATCCTTCGATGGGAAGTGAGATTCGCGTCATGGTCGTTCTAACTGGAGTGAAGAGTCAGCAAATCTTCGGTGCTGCCGCTCATCAACAACTCCGAACACTGCAAAACAGGACAATTGAGTTCGTCAACTGAGACTTTAACGGCCTAATGCCGACTACGTCGGACTCGCATTGTTTAAGAAAGACTGGCAGGTCGCGAGGCACCTCTGAGGTCGAACCATGTCTAGTGTGAACGATGGAAGTAGCGGGCAAACCAGCCCATTTGAAGATCGTATTCAGACTTGGCAGGACAGCATAGAATCGGGAATTCGGGGCTTTGGAAAGGGTTCTTGGGCTAGAATCATCAAGATGGCACGCAAGCCCAGTTCGCTTGAATTTCGTCAAACTTGTATCGTCTGTGGAATCGGAATGTTCGTTCTCGGCTTCATCGGCTTCGTGATGTTGGTTTTCATGGACAATGTACTGCCTTCATTCTTTGAATGGCTGACCAATTGAGGGGGGGTTAGGAAATGTCTGATGCATTCATCGCTTTTGTTCGACACGAAGACAAGGTACTGCTAATGCAGCGCGCTGATGGCGTTGCCGATTTCCCTAGTGCATGGGACGGCATTTATGGCATCGGAGATCCAACGGACATCGACGCTGTTACAACTCGAATAGAAGAAGCAACAGGAATCTCTGCGGCCAATCTAACCTACGTTCGTAGTGCAGATGCACGCGGCCTGGAATTCGGCAACCGCCTGAATGATGTGACCCCTGTTCTCTTCATGTCGGAATCGACAGAGGTTGAGCCTCGAACCCTCTACAAAGAGGCGGAATGGGTTGACCCCGGTTCTATTGGCGACAAGGCCTACAGCATCCCACAAATTGGTGAGTTGTACGGTGACGTTGCATCTTATCTCTACATTCTCAAGACGACTATGGGTCAAGAACACAAGGTTGCGAGCGAGATTCAAGCACGCCTCTCAGGCACAGGTTCCCTACAAGACATTCAGGGCGAAATATTCGGTGTTCTCTGTGCACCAATGCTACGAGGATTCATCTTCGTGGAAGCAAGTGCATTTCATCACGTCGAGAAACTCATCGGTCGTGCTGGGGGTAGAACGACACCACTCAAGAATTGCCGAAAGGTTCTGCCGGGCACCTCACCACTCGGTGATGTGACGCCCTATCTTGAGCCCAAGGCAGCAACCGCAGGAATTGAGGAAGGTGACATCGTCGAGATTCGAGCTTCCAGCTTCAAGGGTGAGCGCGCTCGTGTCACCAACGTCGCTGAGAACAAGGAAGAGGTCACTGTCGAACTCTTTGATGCGCAGATCCCAATTCCAATCACAATTCGAGCCGATCAAGTTCGCGTAACACAGCGCGTTGATGAGTAAAATAAGGTCGCGCGCGCGTGTTATATACAGGAAGAAGGTCGCCCGGTTCCCCTCAATGGAGTGTTTACTATGTCAGCCCGCAACGAAACCCCGCACACCATCCTCAAGACGCTTGGTCAGGAGAAGGAAGGGTGCAACGGTTCGTGGGATGCCTCCACAGAGAACTTGACCATTCAACAAGTCATCGAGGTCTCAGAGATCAAGAAAGATAAACTCACGGGAGCGAGCCAAAAGGCCCGCGCCCTCGAAGTCATGGGCACTTGTGTATCCATGCGAGTCAGTGTTGAGGGCATGCGCCCAAAGGAAGCCATTGCGGCGGTAAAAAATGGAGATTTTGATTCACAATTTAACTGAGTAGAGATCACGGATTGCGGGAGAGGGGCAACCCTCGTGGACCGCGGGGGTGAAAAAAATGGAAGCGAAAATCAAACAAGCAATCGAACAGGCCATCTCTGAGGCTCCTGAGCGGAAATTCGTCGAAACAGTGGAGTTCGCCTTCACAATCAAGGATGTTGACCTGAAGAACCCAGCCAACCGAATTCAGGAAGAGATTCGTCTTCCTGCCGGTCGGGGTCGAACACCCAGTATCGCCATGTTCGCTGAAGGTGAAATGGCGACTAAGGCAAAAGATGCGGGTATTATTGTCATTGATCCAACAAAGATTGAGGAACTCGGTGGCACAAGACAAAAGGCAAGAAAACTTGCACGAAGACACGATTTCTTCCTCTCTGAAATCCCTCATATGGGTCCAATTGGTAGATTCCTCGGTGTGGTTCTTGGTCCACGTGGTAAGATGCCACGACCGGTACCCCCCGTTGCAGATCCAGCCGCAATCGCAGCCGGATTGAAGGATGTCGCAATTGTAAGAAGTCGTGACAAGATTACTTTTCACACAGTCATAGGAACGCGCGATCTAGGTATAGATGCGCTGACGCAGAACGGCATGGAAGTTTGGAAACGTGTCATGAGTAAACTTGAGCGTGGGCCAGGCAACATTCGTTCATTCTACGTGAAGACCTCAATGGGGCCTTCTGTCAGAGTGGAGGTGATTAACTGATTCCAAAGGCAGCACAGTGGAAGAAGGACCGTGTTTCAGTCCTTTCTGACATTCTCAAGAAACAAGATGGTGTCATTGCCGTCATCGATGTTGCGGGAGTACCGGCGACAGCCATGCTAGGCATGCGTCAATCACTTCGTCATCATATGGTGATGACCATGGCCAAGAAAACTCTCATTCACCGTGCATGGAAAAAGGCCGGTCATTCAGAAGATGAACTCGACGCGCTTCTAGATGGTGTAAAACAACCAATGTTGGTTCAATCCGACAATCTCAACGCATTCCAACTCTTTGCAGAATTAGAGAAAACCCGCACAGGTCGCGCCGCAAAAGCCGGAGATATCGCACCCAACGACATTGTCATCGAAGCAGGACCCACTTCGTTCGCACCAGGACCGATTGTTGGTGAATTCAACTCCGTTGGCATTCCCGCCAAGATTGAGAAGGGCAAGGTGGCCATTCAGAAAACAGTCACAGTTGTTGAGAAGGGTGAACCCATCGGTGCTGACCTCGGTATGATGCTATCAAAACTTGAAATTAACCCGATTGAGATTGGTCTGATTTTGTCAGGCGCAATCGAAGGAGGCATCGTCATGGCGTCTGAGGACCTCGATCTTGACCTCAGCGGATTCACGGCGAACGTGAAGACTGCCACCAGTGGTGCTTTCAACCTCGCATGCAATATCGGATGGTTCACCAACGAAACCATGCCAGTGCTCATTTCAAAGGCAGCTGGTGAGGCTATGGCGGTGGCTATAGAGGCCGGTGTCCACAATGATGAAACGATGCCGATTCTAATCAGCCGGGCTCACGCCCGAATGCTGGCCGTTGCAGGCCAAGTAGACTCCTCTGCACTGGACGAGGAATTGTCCGATGCACTCGGCTCCGCGGCTACGGTCGCGGCAGCCGCCCCCGCTGCTGATGAAGCACCGGCTGAGGAAGCCGCTGCTGAAGAGGCGGAGGGAGAGGACGAGGGTACCGAATTCGGTGGTCTCGGGGACATGTTTGGTTGATCCCGAAAAACCAACAAAAAAAAAGGTGAAAAAAAATGGAATACGTATATGCTGCTATGATGCTGCATTCTGCAGAGAAAGACATTGACGAGAAGGCTGTTGGCGCCGTTTTGAAGGCTGCCGGCGTAAAGGCTGATGACGCGCGCGTGAAAGCGCTCGTTGCAAGCTTGGCTTCCGTAGACATCGGTGAGGCAATGAGCCAGGCCATCGCGGCACCTGCCGCGGCTGCCCCGGCTGCTGCTGCTGGTGGTTCTTCCGACGCACCAGCCGCTGAGGAAGCGGCTGCTGAGGAAGAAGAAGATGATGGTGCAGGCTTTGAAGGCCTGGGCTCACTCTTTGGATGATCTCTCAGAATTGCAATAATCAACAACAACCAGGATAACAAACCCACATCGGTGGGGCGCTCCGAGCGTAAGCAGGTCGTTTGACCGAAGGTCAGACGAATGCCGGGGTTGCCAATCACCCGCGCCTCGTCCGGCTACAACGGACAGCGCCCCTCCGGGGTGGTTTTCTCACTCAGCAACGATTCGTCTGCTGCGGCATCCTCATGACTGAAACGCGTCAGCCTTCTTACATGGCCCGGCCACGAAGTGTGTCCCTTGAGGTGAACATCACACCGACACAAGCCATTCGAGCATTCCGTGAATTGGTCGAGGCTGCGGATTGGGAATGGGAACGCGAAGAAGGGAGCCGACTTGTCGACCGAATGATGATTATCATGCCGATTGCTCATGTAACCAAGACCTTCCGTCTAGCAATTCTAAATGGAGATGGTAAAGGCCTGATTCTCACCGCTTGGGAAGAAGTGGTGGGTTCGAGAGGAGGCATCACCAAAGTGGAGTGGATTGTTCCCGGACACTTGACAGAGGAACCCTTCAGAGAATTACTGGCCGCATGGTGTGCACGTCATCCAAATTGTCCGTGGCGCTGGTCTTTTGGTCAACGATCTGTCATTGGTTTCCTTTTGCCAGTTTGGCGCAGAAGTCGCAGAGAATTTCATCGATTTGGGCTCGATACCACCAAAAAAGGTTGGCCGTTTGAAGCAAAATGGCCACCCATAGGGTGGCCGGATGCTAGAGAAGAAGAATAATATCAACAAGAAGGCATATTCATCAACCACGCACGCTCTGATAGATTTGAGGCGGGCCCATGAATATGGACACGATTATTGACAAATGGTTCTCAACAAGGGACCATAAAATCAAGTGGAGCATCTCAATTGCCTTCTTCATCCTCTTCCCTGTGTACTTCGCAAACATCACTGCTTTCCTGCCCGAAGGCGCCATGATTAGTGGAGGTGCAAGTGTCACTGGGGATTGGGATGTCACCTTCGAGGAGTCCGATATCGCAACCTCAGAATCAACCGAATTCCTGATGGATGGTGAGGAATTTGAATTCGAATTCATGTTCAATGAGCCTGGCATCAATCTTGCGTACGTAGAGGTGACTGTGTCTCACGGAGAAACCGATGAAGATGGGCCAAATCCCGTTGTTCAGGAACAATGTGACAATGCAATGGGTGAAATGGAATTGAGTGGTGTCAACGGTTATGTCGAAAATGGTTCGACTACAAGTGGAGAATCAGGGTCTCCAAACGAGTGCCCAACCTCCTATACTATGGTGATTCTACTCATCGAGAACTATACTGGTGACTCATATCAGGACAGTGGTTCAAAGGGTGCCATCCAAAACATGTGGACAGATGGTGGCAACGGTCGTGGTGAGTGGATGTGTGTCATCACCCTAGAAACTCGCACTGGCAGTTCCCCGGGACCCAGTCCTGGTGGTCCTGTCCTGAATAACAATGAGGATGGAGAGGACATCACGGTCTCATGGAGAGTCGTCGGTGTCGAGGTCTCTGTCACACCAGTTGTAGAAATTGACTTGTGAGTTGAGATTCAAGTCTTGGCGACAATCTTGATGACATCATTGTCATTGAGTTCTTGTTCGGCTCCAATGACACGGCCTGTGCGTCCATCAACGGCTCGAATGAATCCATCTCCTAGATCAGAGTGGACTGCATAGGCCAATCCCTTCGCTGTCGTTCCACGCTGAATCAACAGAGCATCTGGGAGTACGCGGCCGTCACCATCTGTCCAATGACTCTCATCTTGGACTGGATAAGCCACAATACGGTCCAGACGCTCACGGACGATGCGGGAGACCAAATCCACCAATCCAGTGCCTCCAAGGCGCTCTAAGCGCTCTGAGATGGCTTCTAGACCGTTTCTCTGGGCATCATTGAGACTAGATTGGCCCGCTTCAGTCAGAGAGAAGTTCTGAGCACCGGGGGGATAATCGATGAATCCGGCTTTGGCTGCTCTACGCAGTGCCAATTCACTGTCCGCACTAGTCGGCAACAGGATCCCGCCTTCTGATTCCACTTTGACTGCAAGCGCGTCCCAGGAGCCGGATTCAGCAACATCGGCTTTGTTGGCGGCCACACAGAGTGGGAACACAGCTCGCCTGAGGTGATGGGCAAGCGAGGTGCGAACGTCGGGATTCCATTCCCATGGAACACCAAGATTAGAGTTTTCAGCCTTGAAAGAAACAATCGCGTTCATGACCATAGATTCAGAACCACCGATTCCTGACAATTGAGCTGTGATGAAATCGATGAGACCGCGTTCACCTTCTGCTTGAACACGACGAACACCACGATTCCAACCAGTGTCGAGAATTCCATGAATCCACATCGCCAATTCCTCTACAAGGAAGGTGTGTTCGTCAATGGGATCGCAGGAACCAGGGCCTAACGGGTTGCCTTCTATATCCGTGCCTCCAGAAGCATCGACAACTTGGATGAGAACATCACATTGCGCGAGATCATTGAGGAATTGATTGCCTCGCCCTTTCCCGTCGTGCGCTCCAGGGACCAAACCCGCGACATCAACCAGTGTGACTGGAACGGTTCGACAATGGCCGATACAGGTGCCCGTTCGTGGCTCGCACAGGCTCCCAGCACGCGTATCATCTGATGATAATGGTTCCAAACGGCCATCCGTTTCCCGCTTCTCACGAAGTGTCTGACAAGGGCAATTTAACTCGGCTGGGAGAAATGTAACACCGACATTCGGATCGATGGTAGTGAATGGGTAATTTGCAATCTCAACCGCGCTCTCAGTCAGGGCTGCAAAGGTGGTCGATTTGCCCACATTGGGCTTGCCAACCAACCCGATGCGCATGGTCACTCTTCCTCATCACACCGATCGCATATGACGTCTAGTTCGGTGTCCGTCCCTGCACCGGCTGCAAGAAGTTGGCGAATTGTGGTCGAGCCGGGTGTGAGAGCAATTCGGTTGGCAGAGGGGGATGCGGGTTCATCCGTACCAAGTGGTATGCCACTGAAAGAACCACGAAGCATATTTAGCATCATCATAATGGCGGCAATTGTCACAGCATAGAATGCGATGGAAGCCAGCATATCCAAGGTAGCTGTTGCGCTCATATCAATGAGATCTGCATCGATTCCGTCATTGGCCACTGCTGCAGCATCATAGGCTGAAGATACCATGCTAGAACCCATGCTGAACAAGAAGGTCAGAGTGGCACCTCCGGCAACCAACCATATGGTCAAGCGATTGGTTTCATCTGAATGCAGCGCCCGTCCAGTTGCTTGAGGGAAGCAGGACATGACGCCACCCCATGCAATCATCCCCATTCCACCCCATAGGAAGAGAGTCTCCATAGATGAGGAAAGGTACTGAATCTCATTCTCTGAATTGGCATCTGAGCCCAAAAATAGGTGACCAATTGCGCTGCCGACGAGCAGGAACATGCCGAGCATAACTGCGCTTGAGGCAGCACTGGATGATGCAAGTCCCCAATTCGAGCGGGCCGTCTGGAAAACGTTTCCAGCTGCGGCAAGAATCGGAATCATACTCGCTGCATAGAAGATGGTGAGCATTGCTGCATCATTGAGAGCAACCTCAGTGGCTCCTTCAACACCAATTGGGCTTAGTGTCATGAATGTCATCAGAACGGTTGCACCTGCCATTGTTCGGCTCCAAAGTGGCACTCCGGCCTCATAGGGAACGACATACAGTGCAACCGCAAGGGCGCTCGCAAGCATTGGCAACACTCCTAGACTCTCACTGAGAGCCTCATCGACTCCAAGCACAACATTAGCAGCGCACATGATGAGTGGCATACTGAGGCCACCGACAATCAACCACTGGCTGGGCATGATTGTGTGATTGGTTCGGCGACCCAAAGTGAGTAGATGATTGGCCAATATGCCTAACATCACCAACACTGAGATTGTCGCTGCTGCGGTTCCTAGATAGTCACCCCATGTCCCACTCATGTGATCGCTGAGGAAGCCGAGTAACAGACCCATTGAGAATGCGTAAGAGACGAGAACGGCGTTGGTATCACTAGCCAGACCAACTCCAGAAAGACGAGCGTTGATGTGAAGACCCGCTCCGATGAGAAGCATGAGAATTCCACCTGTAGCTGCATTTGTCCCAGCGGTCTGAACGGTGGCAACTGTCGGTTCGTAGTAAATGCTGGAAAGACTGGCAATTGCATCGGGTTCGTGAGCCATCCAAAGCCCGATGAAAGTGAAGGTTGCACCGATACAGGTCCAGAGCATGCCATGCATCATCCAAGAAACGGAGCCTGAACCTTCACGGCCCTCAAAGAGGTCTGCACCGGGTCCCAATGCTTTCTCCATAAAGAAATCAGTCATGTCTCGAACCAGTTCCTGAAAGACTGGGACACCACGATTGACAAGGGCCCAAATCAACAGAAAACTGATCCACAGCGTAATGATATCAACGAGTAACATGCATCACACCTCCTAATCCTCTAGGGCTCCTCCGACGACGGTAGCAACCATCATTCCGAACCCAATCATAATCCCAATCAAGAATATCCAGATGCCACTGTTAGCCAATCCACCGAACAGTGAGATGACATCGCCAAGTGCTGGAATTTCAGAACCTGGGAACAGAACTCCATGAAGAATCAGAAGTGCAATTGCGCCGACAATACAGATGACCAATAGGACTCGAGCCATTGGTGGTTCATCGTCTCCAAGCGTGACATCGGGTAGATTTGAAGCGCCTGCCATTTCGGAACACTCACCAAGATTTGCCCTTTGGGCAACCCGTCCACCCGCAGAGCGCTCATAAGCGTTCGTCGTGTTAATGGACCCCCGAAGGGGGTCCGTACTCAAGGTGAGAGAAGGGCTTCGACAGAATCCAAGCGACGGTCTAGACCACTGCCAAGCGGCATTGGGAGAGATGTATCCAAGGCAATTTCAGTCGCCCATTGAACTTCACAATCACAAGACAAACCCTCAAATTCCAACAATGAACCGGAGACAGAATATCGTTCAATTGCAGCGGCGACTTCTTTGTCACAACGGCCGCAATTGTGTGCTCCTCGAATGGATCCTGCCGCTGTAGGGTGTACGATGAGTCTAGTGCGTTCCTCGCCACCCGGGTGGAGATCTGGATGAACATTGCGAATCATCTGAACCAGAGACCAAAGCCAAGGGGGACGATACTCGCGATGACGGAAGATTCTATCGACAATTGTACGTCTCTGAATGTTCATCGGATTAACACTAATTTCATCGCTGTCAGCAGCGATTTGGCGAATCCATTTTGTCATGTGCTGGAGGGCATCACCTTCAGACATGAATGGTGGCTTGAAAAGCAAGTATGATTTCGCCCTCAAACCGTGGGACTGCAATGTATTCACGGCCTTCTTCCAAGTCTTGATTCTGAACCCTTTGTTGCAATGGAATTTGAGTACTTCATCATCATACGCTTCAAGTCCAATGGCGACGGTACAGCCTGGATGCTTTTCAGCAATCCAAGCAATCTTCTCTTCATGACAGAGATGTGCTTGGGCTTCAACAATCAGGTGCTTGCCCATGTCTGCGGTTTCGGTGAGTACTGTTTCCTGCCAATCCACAGGGTTCTCTTCATCCTCAAAGAACGTCCCAGAAGTGTAGACTTTGATCATGTCACAGCCTTCGAAATCGTTGAGTTGATTCTTTGCAGCCAGCCACTGGGCATGGAGATTCAGACTGGTCACATCATCGCGGACATCGTTGAAGTATCCACAGAATGTACAGCCAGACTTCCACCACCATTGGCACCCCCGCGTGCGTAGGATGACGGTTGCTGCGGTGCAAGGTGTGCCATCTGGGAGGCGTTCAGGTGTTGTGTAGACCGTGGCCGGCTCGTCAGCGTTCCATGACTCGCGGATACGAATGGATTCAATCGAATTCTCGGGGGCTTTAACCAAATGATGTAGCTTGACCGCCTTACCTGGAAGAGCGAGCAAACCGGCGGTAACATCCTCGGCCATGCCCCTATGGGGCATTGCTTTCCGTTTTCAATCCGTCGTCACTGGACATACACTGAATCGGAGCCTGCGATTTGCGTTCCACGATAACTGATGTACAGATTGATCAGGCCACCTGACCCGCCAACGATGTTCACATCATTCTCCATGATGGTCAAGATTTCATTGGTTTCCCAGATGGTGTCATCATCGCTATCTTGTGAAATGAAACAATCCCCCCCATCGGTAATTGTGCAATCATACACGGTATCACCGACTTCCAACTTCAGGACCACATAGCCCCAATACAGATCATCGTTGGCATCATTCCAGCGAATGCTGAACAGGGTATCATTGGCACCTTCTGTGGGGGTTGATGCCGAATCTGTTGCTCGATACACATTCTGTGTTCTAGATTCTTGTTCTTCGTCCATTCCAGTCCATCTCTCTACACAGCCTGAGAGCATAACTGAAACCAGCAACAAACAAAGTAGGGTTGTAACGCCTTTTCTCATGGCATCAATAGAGAACTGAAGGGATATGAAACCTATCACAATTGTCCGGGTGTGCCGTTATAGGCTGAAAGGGCCTCGCGTGTTGCATGAGTGAAACGGCAGTTGAGGTAAAAACCGATACTGAAATTGTACCTGAAATATCTGCGGATGACAATAAGGCGCTGAAGGGCTGGTATTTCTTTGACTGGGCAAACCAAGCCTACGCACTTACTGTGATGACGGTCATTGCACCAGCGTTGATGTCCAATTTGTACAACAAGGCTACCGGTACTCAAACCGGTGATGCGTTCTATGCATTTATTCTCACAATTTCGATGGTTTTCGTTGTGCTCACTGCACCGGCATTGGGCGTCATTGCCGATCGGATGCCGGTCAAAAAGAAATTACTCAAGTGGTACACCATTGCGGGTATCGGATTTACTGCATTGATGGGAGCATCACCCTACTTTGGTTCAGATGGCTACATCATTCTAGCCGTGATGTTCACCATTGGTACAATCGGATTTACCGGTGGCAATGTCATCTATTACTCATTCATGCCTTATCTTGGTTCAAGAGAAGACCAGGACAAAGTGTCAACTTGGGGATACATGTATGGATTCATGGGAGGCTCAATACTACTCATTTTACATCTCGTCATCCTGATGGGGCCTTTTGATTGGGATATGAACTTCAGACTCGCGGTTATCTTTGTGACTTCTGCACTATGGTGGTGGGGTTTTGGAGCATTGATGTTCAAATGGACACCTGAACCCGAAATCGCATCAGATCTTGAATGGGATAGTTTGCGCGGATCTTTTGGTTACAAAAAGTTCAGGATTTCTTTGGGGGCAAACAACTTTTCTCGATTTGTAGGGGCAGCACAGCTTGCTTATGTTGAAGTCTACAATACCGCAAAGGAGATTCGAAAATTCAAGGTACTTGCATTCTTCTTGCTTGCCTATCTACTGTTCTATGATGGCGTGAATACAATTGCCAGTATGGCCAGTGCGTTTGGTGACTCCGTATTGCGACTCGATCAAAAAATGAATATCATACTCTTGTTAACGGTCAATGTCGTTGCAATTCCAATGACATTTGTTTTCGGGAAATTGGCTGCGAAGAAAGGGACGAAATTTGCATTGATGTTGGCCTTGCTCATCTATTGTGCAGTCGCGGTTACCGCGGCAGGTTTTGCGCCTCTCGAACTAGAGGGAGAGAATGATGCAGAACGCTATGATTTCACATTTGAATGGGATGCCGATCCTGATGGAAATAATTCTACAGATGATGGCGTATATGTGATGACAACATTGTATGATATTCCGTATGAAGATTGGATTAGTAGTGATTCTGAAGGTGACTCTGCCTTCCGTGATGCCTATCAAGAACACTTTCCTGAAACTGATTACAGTGTAGAAGCGGCTGGAGACAGTACATTGGGTACAGGTTTGATGGTCTGTTTGTTTATCTTGGCCATGGTTTCCATACTAGGACTTGGCATCATGTGGTTGCAAAGTAGAGAAATGGGGTGGATGGGCGTGATTGCAGCATTCCTTCTCGTTAGTGTTGGAATCTTTGGAGCCTCGTTCCTTGCGGGAAGTGCGGATGAAGAGGATGAAGTAACCAAGACGATTTCAGAAGAGCAAGCAATTGCACTTGTTGCTGCTTTCAATAACGAAACAGATGAGGACAGGAACGAACACCGATTTGCCATTCTTGTCATGGGTGGAAATGATACCATTGATGGCGCATCGGAAGTCGGTAATACTCATCCAACTGTGGTCGACCGAGGTGGACCTGTTGATTGGTGGCCCACGACAATGCGCAATTTGGTGTGGGCACCGCTCGGAATCAGTGTGACCATACAATGGATTATCCTTGGATTGTTTGTTGGATGTGCCATGGGTTCAGCGGGAGCTCAAGCCCGTGCAATGTTCTCAATGCTGACGCCGAAAACACGCACATCTGAATTCTTCGGATTCTTTGGGTTCCTTGGAAAATCAGCCGCCATGATTGGCACTTTCTTGTATGGTATAGCAAGCACTGCTTTCGATAGTCGAGTCGCATTGTTGACCGTTACAATTGTGATTCTATTGGGTACCTATCTGACCAGCAAGGTCGATATTGAGGAAGGCATACGTGTTGCAGAAGAAGAAGATGCGCGAAACGAAGCACAAGGCATGGAGACGTGAGGCGATGGCGA
>JAPKFG010000033.1 GCA_028821675.1 Candidatus Poseidoniales archaeon | reverse complement strand
GAGATCAAGGAACGCCTCAAGGAGAGCGTCGAATGGCCATTGACAATGCCGGATAGATTTGAGCACTTTGGCATCAAACCACCTCGTGGAATCCTCCTATTTGGTGCTCCTGGAACGGGTAAGACCTTGATTGCCAAAGCTATTGCTAATGAAGCGAAAGCGAATTTCATCACTGTCAAGGGTCCAGAATTGATCTCAAAGTGGGTTGGTGAATCTGAAAAAGCAATCCGCGAGGTCTTCAAGAAGGCAAAACAGGCCAGCCCCAGCATCATTTTCCTTGATGAATTCGAATCAATTGCAGGTGCACGTACATCCAATTCTGGTGAAGGCAGCGATGTATCGAATCGTGTCGTCAATCAACTGCTATCCAGCATGGATGGCGTTGAATCCATGGAAGGGGTCATTGTCATTGCCGCGACAAATCGTCCCGAGATGATTGACCCAGCATTGCTGCGAAGTGGCCGGTTTGAGCGCGTTATGCACATTCCACCACCTGACCATGCGAGCCTCAGAAAAATTCTAAAAATTCACTCCAAGGATATGCCTCTAGGCAAGTTCAATCTCGAGAGTCTGACTGACAAGATGCAGAACTTCACTGGTGCTGATGTAGAGGCGGTGTGCCGTGAAGCTGCACTTATCGCTATGAGGGCTGAAAAGAAATCAGTCTCAAAGAAACATTTTGAGGAAGCTATCGGCAGAGTTCGCCCGACAATCACACCTGAAATGCTAGAATATTACTCTAAGTTGGAAGCTCGCTTGACCAGTGGATTGGAGAGTATCCGACGAAAGACTGACACCTTGATGGGAATTGAAAGTGTTTGAGGTGAATGAATGCCAGCGGCCTTCTCCACAGAATTGTCAGGCCGTCGAGTCGTTGATAGTCGGGGTGACCTATTGGGGACGGTCGTTGATTTGTTCATCGATGATGTCACCGGTTCTGTCCTTGGATTGCTTCTAGAACTCGATGCGGGGTTAGATCCCAAATTGCTCCCGTGGTCGACCTTTGGAGAACATCTGGTCATTCCAACTGAGGAAGTTGCTTCCATCGATGAGGATATTCATCTGACTCGATAAGGCTGTTTTTGCGACGATGCAAGACCTTCCAGCACCCCCAAACGGTCTTAAGGCTAAGTTCAACGTATCGCGGCTGCACATCCTATGGATGTGGGAGGTTTGTCGAAATGAAGATTGGTTCGGTTGACATTGCTACCGTCCTCAAATCTCGAAAAACACGCAGGACAGGTTTGATGATCGCGTTTTACGCTGTCTTAGCCCTGCTCTTGTACAGCATTGTCGCATCCTACCTTGTAGAAAGTGACCCTCATCTGTCTGCTTACGATGATGATTGGGATGATCTGTCAGCCTTTCGTGCTGACCTCAAGGGGATGGGAGTCGATACGACAAGCATGATTTCCAGCCCTGTCTTGTTGGGGGAAATTGAAAACCCGGAAGATTCCGTCTTCGTTGTTACAGGCGTTGAACAGGACACGATTTCTTTACCTCGATTCACCGGAGATGTAGATGTGATTCAATTTAGTGAATCACAAGGTTACACTACAACAGAGATTGAAGCAATCAAAGAGTATGTGTTCTCGGGTGGAACATTGATTGTCATGGACGATTTTGGTTATTCATCTGGACTTGCAGAAGAATTTGAATTGGGTTACAGCGGACACCAACTCTACGATGAACAAGCCTGGGCTCGTGGGTTGGATTACAATTATGTCTGGATGAATTCATCAAATCCTTACGATTATACTGGAACCGATAAATCGGGTTCTCATCCGTGTTTTTCTGATGCGGATAATGATGGCATCATCGATCGCTTGGATTCCCTACCAAACAGCCCAGTAAATGGTGCAGATACACCCACAGTTGCAGATGCAGGTCTGTGTGCTCATCACATTGAGACAGACTCCACTGGCGGCCAATTCTGGAACTTCAGTACGAACTACAACGTTCTTCTGAATACGCCATCTGCTTTCGATAAGGATGCTGCTGAATCGAATTCCGATAACATCTATGCTTGGGGTAGTTCAAGCCAAGATTCCTATTTGGACACCAATGATGATGGTGAAGGAGATGTGGGATTCGAGGGCGGTGGCATCGAAAGTGATGAACAGGGCCCATTTACCATGGCAATCAAGGTATGTGAGAAGAGAGATTGTGCAGAGGAACCTGGAGCACCAATGGGGCGCGCCATCTTTGTCAGTGATGGTTCAGCATTGATGAATGCAATCTACGATTGGGAAGAAACCAATGATGGTTCATATGGTGAGTTGAATGGCAAGTTGATGCCGGATAATGACAACCGCCGTTGGGTTCTCGATATCATTGCCGAGTCGCTGTTGATGCATACCGCTGACGATAACGGAACCTCGGCATCTGGCAAGCAGGTTATCTTTGACGAAAGTCGTCATCAGCAAACCAACGCCATGGGGGATACGTACAATCTGATTTACTACATTCTGGTTTACTTTACCAACGACTGGATGGCCATGCTCTTCCTCTTCCTTGCGCTTTTCATTGCTTTTGAGGCTGTGATTATCAAGAAGGTTGATCCCGAACCATGGCGACACGTGTTCAGCATCATTTACTACGGATTTGGTGATGCTAGACGATACGGTTACTACGGTCGTGGGAACAAGGTCAAACAGGTCTTACTATCAAGGGTGAGAAATCTCAATTCATTGACTCGCGATGAATTCGATGCCTTACCCGCTCGTGAATTACAGAAGATGATTGGAGACCCTGTTCTAATCAAATTCGTCTTCGAAGATAGGAATTACAGTCTTGAGCAACTCGTGGCAGTTGTAAAACGGGTCAAAATGTGGGGGCGCAAGTAAGCGGAGGTGAGGTAACATGTGGACAAGAAAAGCAGCACTGTTCCTGACTTCAGGTATATCGTTGGTCTTGATTGGAATGATGATTGCGAATTTTCAATTGATGATTCTTGGCATAATGTTCATCGCCTTCTTGGCCATCAACTCGTGGGTTGTCGGTCATGGAGAACTGGAGGTTGTACGGACATTGTCTGCGGATAATTTGTACAAGGGTGATGATTTGTATGTCGAACTGGCAATCACCAACAGTTCATTCCGTCGTACACAACAACTCGAGGTGTTTGACAACGTCCCTCACGAGATGAAGCTCCGCAGCGGCCTCAACTACATGCGTGTAAATCTAGGCCCTGGAGAAACCACTAGAATTCGCTATGTTCTACGATGCCCACTGCGTGGACACTATTCATTCGGTCCAGTATCAGTTCGTTATCGTAACACATTCAATCTGTACAGTCAAGAGATGTACATCGATCACCGCTCTGGTCTCGTTGTCTTTCCACAGGTTCGTGAAATCGAAGAAGCGATGATTCGAAGCAGAACCCCCAAGATGTACACTGGTGCAATGACCCTTCGTACTCCGGGCCCCGGTTCTGAATTCTATTCCCTTCGCGAATATGTCCCCGGGGATCCATTCAAGATTATCAATTGGAAAGCGTTCGCTCGAACAGGAATCATGATGGTAAATGAAAAATGTCGAGATGCTGTTACAGATGTGTTCATTCTCCTTGATTCAAGAGATATCAGTCGAATTGGGACCGTGTTGAAAAATCCATTAGAAATGGGCACAGTCGCCGCTGCGAGCCTTGCCTCGTACTTCATCCAGAGACGTGATTCAGTCGCTCTAGCAGTGTATGATGACACACTGTCCTACTTGCCTGCTGATGGGGGTGACAAGCAATATTTCAAGGTCCTATCGAGCCTTGCTGGCGTTGCTCCAAAGGGGGATATGCCGCTTCAGGCCGTCACCAATTCACTTGCTCCACGCTTCAGTCGTGGCAGCCCCGTCTTTGTCATTTCAAGCCTTGAGGGTGATGGAACGGTTCCACATGCAATACGAGATTTGGCTGGTCGTGGTCACGAAGTGGTCATCCTTAGTCCATCCAGCATCGACTACGAGCGGCTTGTGAGTCGCATCCCTCGAATGTCGTATGAAGTGATGAAATTAGAACGCCAGAATCGATTGTCTGCAGTTGCAGGTTATGGCGCCCGTGTCATCGATTGGATGCCGGATGTCGAATTGAGTCAAGCCCTGTTGCAGGTGAATGTGTAAGGAGGTGAATGTATGGCTGATGATGTTGGACAGCAAGAAGAGGGCCTAACCTCCCTCCACCTGCGAATATTGCGCAAAGAGTGGCGCGTTGTCGGACTCCAACTTGTGGCCAGTTTAGCCCTCATCTGGCTTTTCTTGACCATGACTAGAGTGTTTGGACACTGCCATCCAGATTACGTCGCCAGCGGCTCATGGTGTCCCGCATTGGATCACACACTTACCCTTGACCAGATTGAAGCAGGTTTCGCTGATGGCGGTGGATTCGATGAACTCCCCCTCCCTGATTGGATGACCGGTCAAGGCAACGAGGGTGATGGGAGATTCTTCGTCCCCATTCTGTTGACCATGGCCATCGCAGGCGCATGGGTTGCTCTCAATTTTCAGCCCCCCGTTCGAAGACGAAAGATTACGCTCGCGCTTTTAGGTGGCATGATTCTGTTCCTTGCAGGCATGTTCTTCCTCACCTGGACATTTGGAATGATTCTCAGTTTCGATTTATATTTGCCATTCGGTCATATCGATGATTCGATGAATCATGCCAATCATTTGGTTTGGCCTTTATCGGTCTACATCCAAGTCCTTGTCATGTTGTTGTTCTTGGCACCAGTTCTGTTCGGTTTGATGGGCATCTGGGGTCTCTCAAAGCGAATGGTCAATTGGTCGATGGCGTACATGCTCATCTTCCTCGGCCTGTATGCTCTACTCTCTTACGAAGGCGTTGTCAGTCAGTTGTCAAGTGCTTCAGATCCCTATGCTCCAGGTCTCAATCCACTTCCAACCCAAATTGGCGAAGCAGATACATTGGGTGGTTTGATTTCAGGTGAAGTTTGGGAGTTGTTGTTGGTCGCCCTTCTCTTGCTGGTTTATTCTGAAACCGCCCAAGCGACAATTCGTTTCCTTGAGTATGCGTTCCGATTACCTGAATCATGCAAGAAGGATCCAGAATATGTGCGCCAATTCCAGAGTATCTTGAACACCCACATGCACCACACAGTCGTCGTCATCCTCGCGGTTGGATTCGTTACCATGCTTGCGCTCAAGTTCGATGATCTGATTATCGATATTGTAGGATGGGCGGGTTCGGGCCAATGGAGTGGCCAAGTTAGAGAATCACTTGAATTGCGCCTCACTTATGGAAAGGTGATTTCGGCCATGCTCTTCCTTACGTTTGTTGCTGGACTTCGTTACATTGTACCTTGGCAGCGTATATCGGGTTTCATCGAATCTACCATTCGAAAGAGGGGAAACACGAATCCATAATCAGTCGCCGCTGGTATGTATTTCCTGCACAATTCGCGACAATATCTCTGTGGCAATCAAGGTGCCTAGAGGAAGACCACATACGGTTGCCGGCCACAATACTAGGACTGACCAATCTGATTCAGTCCACATCCATTGCCCCACCATCACGGCCACGACAACGAAGATTAGCAGTATCAATTTCTCTAGAAGCCCAGGATAGGGTCGGCCATGGGTCTCTTTTCGGCCAATGAGGGTTGTAATGCCCTCAGACTCAACCATCCTTTCACCTCACATATCGAGGTCGGATAGTTCTCGTTCAAGGTCATCTATCGCATCTCGTTGAATTGGATCAGCGGGAGGTGGAACTCCATTTTCGGTCCCTTCACGAACATCTGCGGCTGAATCAATCTCAGAAAGTGCAACATCAATATTTGCCATCAAGGCAGCTTCATCAGCATTACCTGGTACATCTGCGGGAGTCAATCCCGCTGAAATTCGCGTTGAGATGTCGACTCCATCTGTCTCAGAAGCGGCTTCAATGGGTTGCCATGTTGAATTGGAGGCAGGCGCGGCAGTTGCTTCGGGTGTTGGTGCTGCAGCGGGAGCACTTGGAGCGACAACCGACGGCGTACTGGAAGCCGTAGATGTAACCACAGCCACATCGTCGACGGGATTCATGTGTCGAACGGCCTCATTGTTGATTTCAGGTCGCTCATGACGTGCCAATCCGTCGATTTCGAAAGGTAAACTACCGCTGCGTTGGAATGCCCAAAGGGCACCAGTGGGGTCTTCTCCGCTCAATCCTGCCACATCGAGTCTGCGAAGTAGAGATTCCAACACCTCCACGGTTTCGGCCAATCCAACTGCATCTCCAGCCGTTCTTCGGTCTGCATCGAGATATATGTCGTCTAGCGAGCGCTGTATTAGACGTCGAACTTCAACTGAGATATATGGTAGAGCTTCTGGCATGTGGCTAAATCGCTCTAGAGGTTTGACATCTTCAGCGGGCAAGCCGAGGTCGACCAGACCGCGCAGCACATCCTGTAATTGCGCAAGCATGGTGACGGACCGCTCATACTCCTCCAGCAACCCTTCAAGGTCAATGACAACGTGTTGAACTGTCTCTGCTAGTTGGTGCTCAAGACGAGACTGCACAGACCATCTTGTCAAACCTCTAACTGTAGATGCTGTCTCTGGTGCTTGTCTTTCCAGAAGATCCATTACTTCGAGTGATAGGAGGTGTCGTGGCGTTTTTGCGACCTCATCCACACTGTGCTGAATGATAGACAATGCTCGTTCCACAGCACGATCGAGCAAGACGATGCTGTAACCTCGACTGCGTGCATTTGCCATGCGATCAAGAACGGGTTCTAGGCTAGACAGGCCTCGTTCATCGCCAAGTAAAGCCTGAGCGAGTGGCTCTTCAGACAAACGCGCACGAATTCGGTCGGCCTCTTGCAGATCAATCAAGGCCATTTCATGCGCCTCTTGAATATCCTCGGCTTGTTCAAGCAGCATTCGTAATTCAGTTTCTGATTGGGCTTTGCGTGCATCGAGATCGCCTAGTTCGCGGAGAAGTAGTCGTCGTTCTTCCATCATTTCACGTAATTCAGATTGCATGATGGTTGATTTTCGTTCAGAATCAAGAATTCGCCCCCGTTCCTCTTCCATCAGCCGACGATGCGCATGTGCTTCGGCCTCCAGTTCAACAAGTTCAGCACGTTGGCTCTCGATTCGCCGCTCAACTTCGTCCAATTCACCTTGGCCGGTTCGATGGCGATCACGCTGCGCGTTGACTTGTTCTGTGAGGACACGCTGTAGTCGTTCGTCATGGTCTAGTGATTTCCGTACTTCATCTAGGCGCGTTTCAGCAGCACTGAGTTCAGATTTAGTCGTAGCCTCTTCATTAGATAGTTCACGTAGGTCTGTTAGGAGCGTTTCACGAGAGTCAAATTCACCCAACGCACTGGCCAATTCTTCTGCCCGTTTTTCGACCATGTGTTCTAACTCAGAGACACGCTTAGACAGACGAGTGGATAGCGAGGTAGCCTCATCTGTTTCAGATTCTGCACTGCGAACCTTGGCTGACAAATCGTCGACTTCTCTGTGAAGTGTACTTCTTCCATCCCGTGCTTCACTTAGTGCGGCTTCAAGATCATGCATCATGTCTCTTGATTCATCTCTGGATGCACGTGCATCTGCGACTTCTCTCCCAAGTCGCCCCTTCTCTCGCTCTAAGGAAATCTGCGTGTGTTCCAACTGCTCTAGCCGCTTTTTGATTTCCCCTCCAGCAGGAGTGAGTACCTTTGAACTGGAAACTGGCATCAATGTGGCCATTCCTCCACCACTTTCGAGCATCTTCCATGTCGAACGCCCAGATTCCATGGACTCTAGACCCAAATCGAATCCGAAGAGTGCATCGAGCCTTCCAGTCAACAATCGTTTCCGATCATCGGAACGTGTCCGACATCCTACGATGGCATCGGTAAGATGAGCCAGTGAGAAATCTTCTACTGTGGAGCCGGATAGACCGAGTCTGGCCCTTCTCTCAAGTCTGTGTGATTGAAGACGACGTGAGGATGTGGTCATGACATGAACCGCATCTGAGAGAGATACACCTTCCGATTCACGTAATCCGGTTGGGACACCATCCACAAGCATGATTGAGATGGGTGCAGCAGATTCCGACATGGATTGTAGATAACCAGTGAGTCGGTCTTCGTACGCCATTCTAAGATGAGAAATGAGTTGATCGATTCCAGATTTTGTCTCCTTGGTGATGAATCCTTCAGGGAGTTCATCGTTGTCCACAGTCTCTCCATCATCCATTGAACCGACCAGACTTGCGGCATTGGAGAGTGCCGCGTGTGCATCGGCACCATGTCGGCACCAAATGGCAACAGATGCTTGACCAGCTTCAGTTAGCATCAATTGACCACTTTCCAATCGCAGATTGGCAGAGAGTGATTCTTCTTGAGAGAATTTTGACGATATGCCACTCAGGTGTTCTTGACCAAGTGTAGCAAGATCGTCTGGAGTTGAAGGCAATTCCCCGCTTGAATGAATGACCACGCCCTCCTCAAAGGCCAAGGCCCCCATAACTTCCTCGGATTCCGTTAACCGATCGATGAGTAATGCAAGATCAGTGGTCTCAATGGGCAATGCCGCTGCACCTTGGGCGAGCAATGAAGCAACATCGGAAGGGTCCGAAAATGCTTCCGGAATTCGCCGGGCCACCTCTGTGAATTGCGTAACTGTCCAGGCGACCCCTCGCGCACTGAGGTCATGTGCATCTGACAATTCCAACAGACGATCCTTTGCGGCTTCCCCGGTGATGAACGTTTGCTTGGCTTCCGCTTCGGCCAACCAACCAACAACAAGACCACCGTGAATCAATCGATGAGCACATGCCGTTTTTGCCCTTGGCTTGTAGTGAGAGATAGCGCCGGTTTCAAAGGGCATCTGATTTTGTCCAACACTCAAATCGGCTTCAGAATCAACAGCATTTCCAGGGGGTAGATTAAACATTTTTACACCTCGATTAAATCTTCGATAACAGGTCGTATAGTCCGAGCCTCGTGGCTCAATCGACCAATGGGCAATACATCACTCGTCAACCAGAGACTTGCCCCACCTCTAATTGTGGTTGCAACCATCGTCAACTCACCTTCGAACCACATCTCTTCAACACGACCAATTTGGAGTGTAGTTGCCATTCTCCTAGCCTGATGATAAAGGGTAAAGTTTCCTTTTCCTTCGCCTCCTATTACATGCCCTTCTCCGGAGAGCAGGCAGGCCTCGATATCGTCGAGATTTGTAAGCAGACGAGTTAACATGGGTGTCCTCGGAGGTCATCGAGGTCGAATGCGACTTCAAGAACTTGCCCCACACCGGCCCCTATGGGGGCCGTTTGACCAGTGAAATTGATTCGCCAACTGAAAAATGCTGTATTTCCATCAATTTGGTGGTTTTTGAACTGATCCAATGAACGAAAATCTTTCTCAAATGACGTAATTCACCTATCTACAAGATTTCAATTTAAAATTTGTAAATCCAATTGGAAAATTATCCATATTGGTACGGTCGATTTGAAGATGCACACCTCTTCCCAGTTCCGTGTCCGTCTCATTGGAAGTGCAAACTTGCAGTCGATGCAGCAATCCTGCTGTGATTCATCAGATCTACAGTGGTCAGCATCTTTGTCAGTCGCATCTCTCAAAATCGATTCGAAAACGAGTTTCTAAGACGCTCAGGGAACAATTGCATCTTCCATCAGATGCCCGTGATGACAATGGCAATCCATCCATTATATTGGTCTGTATTTCTGGTGGGAAAGATTCTGCGGTGTTACTCGATATGTTGGTGAAAATTGTCGGGGATCGTCGCGATGTCGAATTGATCTGTGGATGTGTGGACGAGGGCATTGAGGGATATCGCTCTCCTTCGATGGAATGCGCTCGTGAATTGGCCAAATCTCACAACTTGCTATTTGAGACTATTACTTATCCAGAGTTGGGATATGAACGCATGGATGCGGTTGTTCAATCGATGCCCTTAATGGGTCAGAATCACAAGGAAGCAAGAGGCATGAAACCTTGCTCATATTGTGGGGTTTTTCGCAGACAGGGCCTCAATGCACTCGCTGAACGTGTCGGCGCAAGATGGATGGCACTTGGCCATAATCTCGACGATACCGCTCAATCGATTCTGATGAATCTCAGTAAAGGAGAAATGGAGAGAATCATTCGTTTGGCACCTCACACATCGATGCCATTGGATGGCCTTGCTCCCCGAATTGTTCCTCTTAGATGGGTTCCTGAACGTGAGATTCACGCCTATGCAATTGGGGCTGAATTACCCATTCATCACGATGATTGCCCGCATGCACCCGGGGCACTTCGACAAAAGCACAGAGCTCATCTTGCTGAGATGGAGAGCGCCAATCCAGGGACAATGCATGGTTTGGTACATTCCATGGATGCAATCCGTGAATTGTGGTCCTCTTCGGACAATCCACCTGAATCTTGGAAATCAGGACAGATCACTGAATGCAACGAATGTGGTTCACCTTCGAGCCAAACCATCTGCCAAGCCTGTACCTTCAAATCATGGTTGACTGAAGTTAACGAGTGAGTCTCAAAGCAGATTGTCGATGAGTTCATCCATCTCTTGTGGACGACCACAGTAGCGGCAACGCAATTCAAGAGGATCTGAGTTCACCACTCTCAAGCGATGGTCCTGTGGTTCTCGTGGATTGATTGTGATGCAATTTGAGAATGTGCAACTCGCAATATTGACCAGTTCAGCGCCAATGCTCACCTCACGCTTCTCCGCAACAGAATATGAACGGATTATCGCAACACTGGCTTTGGGCGCAATCAAGGCAAGACGGTCGAGTTCATCTTGTGTGAGTTCACGATCCTCTACCTTGATGATATCCTTGCGTCCATGCTTTGAAGAGGGTACGTTCATGACCAAACTGATGGGTGATGAACGATCTCCACTAATACCCAGCATTCGTAGCACTGTAAGGGCGGAGCCGGCAGGAACATGATCGATTACAGTGCCATTGTTGATGGCCGTTACCCGCCGCATCTCACCAGCAGACATCAGACATCACCACTGGGTATTGCAACACCGAGAAGGCGACACATCAGGGCCATTCGAGCCACTACTCCGTTGAAGGCCTGCTCAAAGTACCGAGCGTGTCGCGTCTCATCCACATCGGATGAGATTTCATTCAATCTTGGTAATGGATGCATGACAATCATCTCACCCTTGGCTCCGGAGAGATCTGCTGCAGTCAATTTGTAGATGCCTGCAACTTTCATATATTCATCCTCATCAGGGAATCGTTCCTTCTGAATCCGCGTCATGTAGATGACGTCTGCATCTGGAACAGAACCGTAGAGATCTTCTGTCTCTGTAATATTGGCTCCTGCTGCGATCAGGTCTGACACAATATCTACCGGCATAGCGAGTTGAGCTGGAGAGATGAAGATGAGATTACAGTCGAATCTAGCCAGAGCGTGTGACAAACTATGGACCGTTCGTCCATATCGTAGATCACCAATCAAGGCCACAGTCAATCCTTCAAGGTGTCCGTGAGCCTGCTGAATAGTAAACAAATCGAGGAGTGTCTGTGTTGGATGATGACCCGCCCCGTCGCCACCGTTCATGATTGGAATAGCACACGCATCTGCAGCGTATTGCGCCGCCCCTTGTCGTGGATGTCGAAGTGCCGCAATGTCACAGTAACCATCGACCATGCGCATGGTGTCATACAATGTCTCACCCTTGACCGCTGAAGATGAATTCACGTCCCCGAGATTGACAACATCTCCTCCTAATCGCTTCATGGCTGTCTCAAATGACATTCGAGTGCGTGTGCTAGGCTCGAAGAACATGTTCGCCAATAATTTGCCTTGTAGCAGTGGGAGATACTCCAAACCGTGTGCGACAGGAAGCAGACGTTCGGCATCTTTGAGCAGGGAAACAATCTCCTCATTTGTCATGTCATCCATGGTGATGAGGTCGTCGTCCATCCTACCCGCCGGAACTCCTCGGTCGCCTCTCGGCCTTATTCATTGGGGTGCATAAACAAGGTCGATTCCATAGGAATCGGAAGCCGAGGGCTTGAAGGGTGAATGCTGGGTCCGCGGACCGATGATTATCAGTCGGACTCCGGTTCGAGTCTCGTTTTGTGGTGGGGGAACGGATCTTCCTGCTTACTATGAAGGCAGTGAAAATGGTGGACTTGTCACCTCACTTGCGTTGGCTAAACACATCCATGTCACAGTGAACAAGAGATTTGACAACAGCGTACGAGTCGGCTACTCCCAAACTGAAATTGTCGATGACTTTGAAGATATTGAGCACGAATTGGTCCGTGAAGCCATGCGATTGACCGGTGTGACCCATAGTGTCGAGATTACCACGATTGCAGATATTCCTTCTCGTGGAACCGGCCTCGGTTCCTCCTCTGCTCTGACGGTTGGATTGTTGCATGCCCTTCACACCTATGCTGGACACACCCCTGACGCGGCTCAATTGGCTGAGGAAGCATGTCGAATCGAGATTGAAATTCTCGGGCAACCCATCGGTCGTCAAGACCAGTACGCCGCAGCTTTTGGTGGCTCGAATCAGATTGCATTCCATTCCGGTGACACGGTCATCGTTACACCGATTGAACTCGATGAAGAAACTCTTGCATCCAATTATTTCCTCGCTTACACCGGAATCACCCGAAAAGCCACTGACATATTGGCCAAACAATCGGCATCGACTGACAATAAACGGGCCGAACTCGACACTCTGCGTCAACAAGCGATTGCCGTTCGAAGCGCCTTGGAATCAGGTGACCATGCAACCGTCGGACAATTACTCGCCTCCTCGTGGCAGATAAAGCGCAATCTCGTCGATGGCATCACTGGAACGGCTCTGGACGAACTGTATGCCAGCGTCATCAAATTGGGTGCCTCTGGAGGCAAATTGCTTGGCGCAGGCGGAGGAGGCTTCTTCCTGTTCCAAGGCTCATCGGAGATTCGTAATAAGGTGGAAAGAACTCACAAGGTTCTTCCTCTCGTCATGGATTCTTCTGGGTCCATCATCATCTTTGATGATGGTTCTCGCTTGTGAGGTGTTCAAATGCGAAAGGCGGTTCTCATCGTCACAATTCTGTTGTTGGCTCCGTTGCCCTTTGTGGGTGCTGAGGGCGAAACCATTCATCTGTGGAGCGAGCACGCCCCAGGTTCGGTTTTGTTGTGGGATGATTCTGGAAATCTCACTGTGGTAAATCCAGATCAACCGATTGATTTGCAACTCCCTGAAGGCAATTGGACGCTGGTCAGACTCATTGATGGCATTCCACAAGACAATGCCTTTGCGTTCAATGAAGATACCAATGCGACCTCCTTCCTCAATCAGACCATTGAATCTCCTCTTGCCATTTCCGGAAGTTCCCATTTGGATGTACTTGGCCCCATTGAACGATTGGTGGAGATGAATGCCACTTGGTCATCATCGATTTCAATTCCGAATACCCTCGGCCACCCCAATTTACTCAATGCGCACTTAGGCATCACCCACCAAATTACTCATCAATTCGCAGGAAATTCCAGCCTCTTCATTGACTGGGTCATATCTCAATCTGAGATTGGTTGTTGCGCCTATGACAAAATTGACATGATCGGCAACGCAAACGTGACTGTATTTTTCAACAATGCATCATGGGGATGGATCACTGAGGCGAATCTGACCGGTCAGGGGGATGGTCGTTCTACTCGCCTTCTTTGGATTCCAATCACCGGTGAATTGGTAGACAGCACAGATTTGCGAATTACTCTCCCCTCTCCGCATGAGATTCGATATTCGCCTCAGAGTGAGTACATCAGCGGTCTTCCAGATGACTTTGTCATTAACCGTGGTGACATTGCTGTGACCGGAAATGCAACGATTGCAATGGGTACGAACGTTGCCCCGGTGACGGATTTCTACGCAGACGAGGGTGAATTGCCTTGGGTGTCAATCGGTCCACCCACTCAGATTGTTTCTGATTGTTCGGATTCTTCAATTGCAGAACCTACTGCTCACTTCATTCTACAGGATGGAAACACAACTTTGCTCGATGAGCAAACATCCACCATTATTATCGATTCGATGTTCCTTAATATTTCACCGAGTACTTGGTTGAACTTGACCCTTGAATGCACAGACCCTCAAGGGTTGGTAGGCAATCATTCGATGGAGGTTTACATCGATGGAATTCTACCTACACGCACCTTGCAGATGCAGTATCTTCACCCTGACGACAGTGCGCCTGTTGATGTCGATTACGGCAATCTAACCATTTCGATTCCCTCTGGAGCTGTGCTTTCCGGTGCTGTGCAGGCCGGGGATGATTCAGCACCTCCAGTTGACATCGAGTGGACCAGTAACAAGAGCAGTGGTTGGATTCATCTAGGAATTGGAAACCACGCCTGGAACGACATTTTTGTCCAAGGTGCTCAGATTAATGGACAGCATTTGAGTATCGAAGATCGCCATCAGTCCAAACCGCTGACCGTTTACAGTTTGCAACTTAATCTCACAGATGCTGCGGGGAATATTCAGACGCAAGAATGGGAAGTGACCGTCACTGACCGAAACGCTCCAAGGCCAAGACCGGCCCTCAGTATAGATGGCAATCATTACGGTGATCTCAATCACCCTGCCGAGGGTGCATCTCCTATTGATGTCAGTTTGAATGAGTCATGGGATGACATTGATGCAATCACCCAGCTCACTTGGATTGTGGAATTGAATGGCGAGTCGCTTGATGTGGGGACAACATGGGCCGATGTTCAATCGTTCTCTCTTCCAGATTTACTCACGGGTCGGCACACCTTGGTGGTCAATGCCACCGATTCATCAGGCAATACTGGAACACATTCGATGCTGTTTGTTGTAGATCCACCCATCGGTGCATTGTATCGAATAACTGAGGTAGTCAAGGTCGGGGATGGCGGTCCTGGAGATCCCGGTGCATTGGACGTTACGCTAGAGAATGATGGACAGGGCGAATCGAATTTCCGTTTGTGTTACCTGACAGATTGCACGACAGAATTGACAGGGGTTGAAGCGAGTGTAGATGGCCCCGGTCAAATGACTCATCGAATCACTGTTACAGAATGGGCATCAGGTGAAGTCATTGTAAGAATTGAATTCCCTGACAATACAACTACTGAACATCAGACCGGTTTACTAGTGCAGGCTGAGATGACGCCATTGATGTGGATGCTGCTTGCCCTTCCACCACTTGCGGGCCTCGTGGCGTTGTGGCGTCTGAAGCGCCAACCTGAAGATGAGGCCGCATGAAGGCGTATCTCTCTTAGGGTAGGGCTGCATCGCCGGAGGCGATGGAGAACTTAGAGAACCCCTCAGATCGTATCGATACTGAGATTGCCGAGCAGAAGGCAAGGGTGACCAGTCTTGCATTAGCCTGTGCTTTGGCCACCATCGCGAGTGCGGCTTGGTACATGTGGCCAGCATTAGATGGCGATGCAGTTCTGTTCAATCGCCTAGGTGCGGTTGGATTGCTGCTCTCTGCCTCATTGTTGCTTCAGGATCTTGCCGAGCCTGACGCTCGCGCGCGCGGGCGCTTGGGCGCGGTCAGCAGCCTTGCTTGGCCTGCACTTGCAGTTCTCGGTGTCGAAGTCATGATCACCAACGGCACGGTTCAAATCGGACACGGCCTCATGTTCATCGTCGCAGGAGCTTGTTTACTTCAGTCCCGAGAATTTCTACGCGGGAGTATAGATGCACAGCGGTTTCGTGGCATTATGACCTTGGGGGGTACTACAATCGGTGGTGCTCTGATGCTATCATCTCAATTCGAACAGGAGCCTATGGTAGTCGCTTGTGCGATTTTGGTCTTGGGCTTGTTATCATCGGCAATAGACCTGTTCGGTGGAGATGATGACCGCACGGAACGCAAGCGCTTCGGTCGAACTCTCGATTCGCTTGAACTTCGAATTCTAAAACTTCAGGCCCGAGGGGTGAGTCTTGATCAGGCTTCTAGCCTCTGCCGCAACGCCTCAGAAATCGGTTACAAGGATCCTGAACTAGGATTCCGAATCCTCGAAGAAGCCGAAGAAGACATTGAGCGAACCTTGGCCCTTGCTGAGGACATCTCTGAGATTCGCGATGTCTGCGTAGCAACCGTTGCTGAAGCATCTGAAATTGCCCCGACAGCCAAGAAGCCACAGCGCAGCATGGATGCTGGAGACCGCGAGCGTGACCTCGGTAGCCTACGGGAAGCGGAGATGTTGTATCGGCGTGCCAAGAAACTTGCTTTGAACATCAACGAACACTGGAATGCTGCCGAGGAGCAGATTGTCGAATCGAGCAAATTGATTGCAGGTTTAGAAGGCAGTCAGTATCAGCAACTTCACGAATTGCTGATACAAGCCAAGGAAGCCTTGGCCAAGGAAGATTGTGTGCTGGCACTCGAGATTTCCAGTACTATTCCGGACCATGTCTCCAATTTGGGTGAAGCCAGTGAAGGGGCAGAGGGGGCCTACGAAGAGGCTGTGAAAATCATGGAGGAGAGCGAAGGGCTAGACCTCAAACTGTGGAATGATCGGTTGGAGAGTGGGGCTAAGCACCTCGAAAAAGGCGAATTCAGCCTTGCTCGAGGTGTGTCTGATGGGATTATTCGTGAGGTGAGGAAGGAGCGCGAAGCGATGAGCGATGTGCAGCGCGCATTGCGCCAGAAGAAGAAAATCAAAGAGCGCTGGAAGGGGCGCTTGGATACCGAAGATTGGGATGAACGCCTGAAGGAGGTCACCACTGCGTCCAAGCGTAAGTCTTGGTCGCACGCAGCCGCACTCTTGGATAGATTAACCTCAGATCTTGATGTTTTGGACGCAGCTAGTGGGGATGCTGAAGAATTGGTCAATTATGTTCAGGAAGAATGGTCCGGGTTGCGCAAGAAGTTGGAGGCTGCTGGCATCAAGGCGATCGATGGTGAGCGCGCTGCCTGTGAGAAAGCGGTCGGAGATGCCAAGGCGACATTCGCAGAAGGTCGATTGCAAGAGACTCTCAGTTCACTGGGCGAAGCGGATGTCCTGATGGAGAAGTTGCGACGCCGCGTCTAACCAATGGGTAGTCACTGCGAGGACCCACTAAGTAGGGCACTCAGCCCTCTGAAAGCAATG
>JAPKFG010000109.1 GCA_028821675.1 Candidatus Poseidoniales archaeon | reverse complement strand
AACGTCTTCCAGTCGTCGAGACTCGGTGAAATGCTCCTGCACGTTGTACTGTGCGCGGCATCGAATTTTCACCGACAGAATGATTCCGAGAGAACCCAGTGAACAACGAGCTGCCAGCAGCGATTCTCCGTCGCTCAACTCATCGATGATCGCCTGTCCGGTGGATTCGTCATATCGCGCCAGCCGCACCTCTTCGACGTAGTGCGACATACTGTGGCGTCCCGAACCGTGAGTGCCGGTAGAGATCGCCCCGGCAATCGTCTGTACTGTGATCAGACCTAGCGAATGCAGGGTGGCACCGCCACGATTCAGTTCTTTGAGAAGGCGTTTGATCTGGCAGCCGGCTCCAACCGTCGCAACGAACTGGTCACCGTCAGGCTCGAGCACGACATCGTTCAATCGTCTCAGGTCCAGTTGCACACCGTCGCCGAGGACCGCCTCGCTCCAACTATGCAACCTACCTACAGCACGGATGCTCTGGCCGCGGTGCCGGTTGAGGATTTCCAGGACTTCCTGCTCGTCTGCTGGGGTATAGGCCGCCGAAGGCTGAAGCACTCGGTTGCGACCGAAGTTTTTGCGATGCACGCTAAGCGACCACCCAGGGTAGAACGGAGCCAATCAGATGCCAAAGCCACGATTCAGGTTGGGCCAGAGTCTCACTCATTGAGCATCTCCTCAGTGATGTCCCACAATCGCGTTGCGTTGTCATCGTTGCGGGCATGACGGTTGCCCCGGTTGCGCTTTGAGCGTGACCAGTATTCACCCGTCGTTGTTGCGGCATCCTCACTCAAGGAGAGATGCAAGCCGGTGCTAGCGCCACGCTTTGAACCGATCATGAATGCTCGAAAGAGCGGCCAAAACAGACGCATGGGGCCACTTGAACCAGCCCCAAATCTTGTTCTTACAACCCCGGGGTGGAAGCAGTGGGTGGTGATTCCTGTACCCTTCAATTTGCGTGCCAGCTCACGAGTGAACAGAATGTTGCACAACTTCGAATTTCCATACGTTCGCCATTGACTGTAGCGTTTATTCTCTCGATTGAGATTATTCATTTTCAGTCGCGCCATCTTGTGCGCCTCAGAGGCTGTGTTGACGATGCGGCTGTTCTCTGTGGACTTGAGTAGAGGTAGGAACGTCTGTGTCATCACGAAATAACCCAGATGATTGACTCCGAAGGTCATCTCGTGGCCTTGGGTGGTCTTCTCATGCTTGCCCCACATAGCACCAGCGTTGTTGAGCAGAATGTCGAGGCGATCGAATTTCGCGGTGAATTCTGCATGGAGTTTCGTGATATTGGACAGGTCGCTCATGTCGCACAGCATCATCTCCACAGAATCGCCGAATTCAGCCTGTAACTTGTCCAGAGCGGGCTGGCCACGCTCTGCCCCGCGACTGACCATGACCACGTGGAAGCCGGCAGCAGCCATGCCGCGGCACAACTCGAAGCCGATGCCCGAATTGCCTCCGCTGACGATACACACGCGTTCGGCCATGGCCATCCTAAGGTTGGCCTGTTCTTGAAGTTCGCGAGGCGAGGGTTGATGCTTGCAACCCCGACTGGACTCATCATGGACCGCACCAAGCGATGCGCTCTCCTTCTGGTCGCATTGATGTTGTTGATGCCGTTCTCCAGTGCGGAAAAGGAAGGATTGCCGGACCCTGAAGAATCAGATCTTGAGCAATTCAATCAGGAAATTATCGACTTGTTGGATCGATGGGACATCCCCGGCGCACAACTCGCTGTGATGCACAATGGCTCACTGGTTTACCGGCAAGGATACGGTATGTCTGATGTTGAGGCCAGCGCACCCGTCGAGAATCATTCCATATTTCGAATCGCCAGCCTTTCCAAGGCCGTGACCTCTGCATCAATCATGACACTCATCCAAGATGGAACACTGACTCTTGAGGATAAGATGGTCGACCACATACAGCACCTGATGCCCAATACAATCGAGGGTTGTGATTATCCGAACCATCCAGAGGAATATTCACTTCAAAACATCACCATTTCTCAACTTCTCAATCACCGCGGGGGTTGGGATGTGAGTTCAGACCCAACCTACTGGCATTGGAATACCTGGCACAGTCGAAATGATCCCTGCATCGACAAGGATGGGTTGAATCAGAACTACGACCATGGGAATTCAGCACCTTTGCCCATGGAAATGGTGCTCAGAGAATGGTTGCGTCATCCACTCAACTACGAGCCTGGTACTCAGTATGTGTATTCGAATATCGGCTACCAAATCCTCGGTCAGATTATCGAGCAGAAGTCGGGTATGAGTTACGAAGCCTACGCGCAGGAGCATGTTCTAGCACCGATGGGCATCACTTCAATGCAGATTGGCATGACGATGCCGAACCAGAGAGCTGCTGGCGAGGTTCTCTATTACGACTATGAAAATGATACCAGTCTATGTCATTTCCCTTCGGATGTGGATGATCAAGGCAACCCTATCTTTGAGACTGCAGAGGATCCGTATTGTGGTGGCTTCGTCATTGAAGAGAAGGATGGAGGAGGAGGTTGGATCTCCAGCGCGTCTGACTATGCGAAGTTCATCGCTAATCTCGATGGAACGCTGACATCATCTGCATTCAACGATTCATTCGAGTATTTTATTGGAAATCCGAGTGCGCCAGCGATGGGGGGCTACTATGGACGAGGTGTGTATATCGCTTCCACTGATACTGAAGTTTGGAATCATAATGGTGCGTTCTCAGGATCTTCGACGAGTTTCAAGCGAGATGTTACGGATTCGGGGGAATCAGTAATCACAGTTCTATTGACCAACACCCGCCCATCATCGTGGAAAGAAGTGGATGGGAAATCATGGCAATCTGACCGATACAGTGTCATTGGGAACATGATGGATGTCAATTACAGTAATGTCACGGTGATTGAGGACACCGAGGAACCTGAAGAGGAAGTGGATGATGGTTCGGTCAATACCGCACCACGAATCTCGATGTGGCCGGGTAAGGTCAACCAGCACAACGAAAATGGAACATGGATGACCGACCCTGATGGTAGGTCAGGTGGTCATTCCAGTCAGGATTATCCAAACGATTACGGAGATCGTAAGGTCGAGTACTGTCAGAAGTTCTGGTCGACCACCACGCAAATCCAACTACAGGATTATCAGGAAACAATCACCTTCTACACCGAAGGAAATCAAGATGCGTACACATCGACGAAAGATGTCTATCTCTGTTTGAATGCAGATGGAAGCGAACCAGGATTCGACCCGGTTGACAACCCGCCAGTCGATCCTGATACGCAAGACGATGGGTTGCCTGCAACCCCGGATGAAGGCGTGGATGATGACAGTGAATACGGAGATTACACACCGGGTTTCAGCATCACCTCGGTACTGCTGATGCTCGCTGGAACTGCGATTCTCAGTCGCCGGCGAATTCAAGACTGAAACGCCTGTCGCCCATTCATCCAACACTGCCCCGCTGTGGGATGTGCTGTCGGAGGTCGCGTTAATGCAGAGCCCAATTACGAAGATTGAACCTAAGATTGCGGTCAAGCTCTCCAAGCAGCGATATCACCTAGTCGGCGAGCACGGTGGAGTCAAGGTTTGCCACTGGACCAAAGAGGATTTGAAAAATGATCGTCACTGCTACAAGGGCACCTTCTACGGCATCAAGAGCAGTGGCTGCATGCAGATGGCGCCCAACGTCGACACCTGCAACCTCGCCTGCACATACTGCTGG
>JAPKFG010000108.1 GCA_028821675.1 Candidatus Poseidoniales archaeon | reverse complement strand
TGCACTTGGTGCCAGAAGTTGGAGATGACCAGGCTACCCCATTCTCCGCTACCAAACAGTCCACCATTGATAGGGCCGACAATTTCGACCTGCCATGAGCGGTCATAGAAGGGCTCAGGTGTGCGATTGAAGCACCATTCCCAGTCATCAGGGTCGTTGCCTGCGGGATGATAGAAAGCGTAGAATTGATCTGCGCCACTTGTACTTGGATATGGGAACCAACCCATGGAGATGAGGTCACCATTGGTGGCTTGGACAATGCTTCCTTCCCCAAGGCCCTCTTGACCTGGCACGGTCGGCTTCCATTCTCTACATCCCACTTGACCCAAGATGCTTGGAAGATACTCATCCCAAGTGTGCCCTCGATCTTCAGACCAAGTTGGGTATTCACCACCAAAGTTGAGAATCAGACCCTCCTTTGTCGTCGCGAGATAGTGCTCGCAGCAGTTGCCGCCTTCTTCGTTGCCAAAGACAGCCCAATCAAACTCAGCAGACTGATTGATTCCCAAATCGATGGATGAAAAGTTCCGTGGATCGTCATGTAGGGCTGCATCAATAAGGACAAATGAATCGAAGATGGGGTCGCGCATCGGTTCGGCCGACTTCTCATCGCCACCCATGCATCCTGCCAGCATTTGGCTGACCACGATGAGCGCGATGATGGCAGTGCGGCCCGGACGCTTCATGCTCACGCGTACGCGCGCGTGTATTTCTTCCCTTCGCGGGAGTGGGTTTGTCTTATGTGGCCGATGTGAGTGGATGGAACAATGGGCGCGCGCCGACTTCCAGTCTTGCTCTGTGCGCTTTTCCTGCTGAGCATGGCTCCGTTGATGCAAGTCAGCGCAGATGAAGCACCCGCATGGTCAGATCATGTGGTCATCAGTGAGATTCTTGTGAGCCCTAACAATCTCGTTACCAATGAAACATCAGACAACGTTTACGGTGCAGTGGATTGGAATGGAGATGGAGATTATGGCAAGTATTCTGATCAATTCATCGAGTTGTGGAATCCGACCAATCAAATTGTCAACATTTCCAATTGGGTGTTGGACGATAACGTAAACGGAGGTAGCCCTGCCTGTTCCATCGGTTGGAATACTGAATTGGCTCCAGGCGCTCGCATGGCCTTCTTCCGTGACAACACAGACATTGAGTTGGATTACTATGACGGTGACTCAGTTAATCTACAGGATGACCAAGGAACACTAGTCCACTCAATGTCGTATCCGGCTGAAGATTCGTGGTATGGAATCTCATACACATTGCTTGAGGATGGAACCTACTGGAAGGATTTCGATGGCCCATCACCAGGAACGGATGAGCAAGCAAATTGGACTGGCCCCAATGCAGGAGGCACTTGCTTCACAGTATCAGATACTCCGTTGGCAGACGAATACATTCTGACAGGTCGTATCGTGACCATGACCAGCGAGGGCGCATTCTTTGACGGGGGCGTCCTCATCAAGGATGGAAAAATCACATCTGTTTGGTCAGGCTCTACCATTCCATCAGCACACTCTGGAATCGCTGTCACTGAAACAGATGGCACCATCTATCCCGGCTTGATTGATCTCCACAATCATATGCATTACAACCACATTCCATTGTGGGATTTCGATGTCCACCTCTCCCCTGCACAACAATCCGATGAAGGTGGATACACCAATCGATACCAATGGGGCAACAATTGGGACTACGGGCCGAGTATCACTTGGATGAAGGGCAACATCCAGTCCAACAGTCGCTGGGGCATGGCCACTCAGCAGATGAAGTACGCAGAAGTCCAAGCCGTTGCCGGTGGTGTGACCGCAGTTCAAGGCTCACCTAGCAGCGGTACGGATGCTTGGGATAGCATGCTTTCGCGCAACGTCGAACTCTACAACTTTGGTCAAGATGGCATGAGTACTTGCGCCGTTTGTGGGGCGGCCGATGACGACTATACCGGTAGTCATCTTATTTCGCAAAACTCATCGGGTTCACTGAATGCTTGGTTTGTTCATCTCGCAGAAGGTGTGGATTCGAGTAGCCGAGCGGAATTCGATTCGTTGTATGAGAAGGGCCTCATCATGGACGAGACCGTGGCCATTCATGGGACTGCACTTACGGGAAGCCAGTTCTCCCAAATGGCTGACAAAGGCGGTGGCTTGGTCTGGTCACCACTCTCCAATCTCTTGTTGTATGGCAACACCACCGATGTTCGCGCCGCAGACAATGCCGGTGTGACCATTTCTCTGGCACCCGATTGGGGGCCGAGTGGATCCAAATCAAATCTGCATGAGCTGAAGGTGGCTGACCTTTGGAACCGCGATGTGATGGACGGATATTTCAGCGATTTTGAGTTGGCCGAAATGGTCACTAGCAATCCGGCTGAAATCAGCAACTGGGATGCATTTGTGGGCGAGATTAAGGTCGGGATGTATGCTGACTTGGTCGTTCTCGACACATTCCACGAAAACCCCTACCGCAACCTCATCGAATCAATTGATCGCGATGTTCGATTGACCATTGTTCAGGGCAAGGCTGTGTTTGGCGATGTTGACTTGATGACCAGTCTCCAGGGTGATGATTGGGAATACATCTACGGTAATGGATTCTCCAAGGCGATTGATGTCACCTCGGTCTCAGAAACCGATGGGCTAGATTCCTGGGAGAGCATCGAATCTGGTCTGGCCATGGCCATGCGCAACGAGGTTGGCGACATCCGTGAGCACTGGTCTGAAGTCTCTGATTTGAATACCGACGAAGAAGTTCAAGACCATCTGGATGCATCCTTCGATGGTGATTACAACGACGGTGTGTCGCATCTGAAGAACCTCACACTGGACCCAATTTTCACGATGAATGATGATCGCTACTTCGATGTCATCAATCGTTCCACGCACGCGAACGCGCATGTGGACTTGTCCAAATTGTACGACTACTATGACATCGATTACGATGCTGAATCCAATCGGCCCTTTGTCGAGGATTCAAACTACACACCTGAGCCTGTCGCCTGTCCTGAGGATTTGTGCTGGGACGGTTCCAGCAGAGATCCAGTGGATTGCTCTTGCCCAACATCGACCCCAGATCCAGAGCCTGAACCGCCCACGAATCTGAAGGTCACACCAGGCGATTACACCATTACTGGTGAATTAGCAGATGTCGAAGGTGATTGGACAGTTGTAGCCACCGCGAATCAAATCATCATCAACGTTGATGGAGTGGAAGACAAGCGCCTCGCGATTGACATTATGAACAATCAATATTCATACGAATCATCTGGAGTTAAGCGAATTCTGGAACTGCATTCCTATGATGAACAGAACAAGTCCTACACGGGTGTGGACTGGGGTGGCGCAGCCATCACACTGACATCAACCGATCAGACCGATTCTGGAGACGACGGGGCCGAACAGAATGCTGAATCAGAATCCCAATTGATCAATGTTGGAATCATCGCTGCAATCATTATCATTTTGCTGAGTGGTGCGGCCATCGTCTCAATGATGGGAAAACCCAACAATGGAAGTGGTGCATTAGGTGTGCCAAAAAACAATGATCCAGTCCCTGGCATCGATATAATTACTGAGCGTTGTGAATGCGGTGCAGTCGCACCATTCGACGACTGCACGTGTCCTGCTGGAGCGCAAGATCACAACACAACTAGGTCTAATAGGAATACTTTAAAATAATATTTTAGTATTGAAGCCCATAGTTCGAATAACACACCAACCCTTTGCGGTTGCCACACTGAAAATCCACCCCGAAATCTTTCGAGGGACCAAACGACTCCATCGGGTG
>JAPKFG010000032.1 GCA_028821675.1 Candidatus Poseidoniales archaeon | reverse complement strand
AGGATGATTTGGGAATCTGGATTGTCAGCGACAATCGCCTTCCATGCTTTCACTGCATCCTCCAAAGCAGCGGGATATGGATTCTTGGGGGCCAAACGATAGTCGATCGAATGACAGACACAAGATGTTATCTTGGACAGATTCGCCAATCCAATTCGATGGGTACTCCGTGAAGAACCGATGCAATAACCACCTCCATGTAGAAACACGAAGATTGTGTTGTGTCGGACATTCTTCTTCGGGGTGAATGTCACGCCCGATACATCACCAAAATGAGTATTCACAGTGCGGATTCCGAACGGACTGAACAACTTCGCTGTGAACCATGTTTGTGGATGAACCATCAAACGAATGAAGCTTGGTGATGGACGAAACAATCGGCAAAAAATCTTGTTTGGTCGAAGAATGAAGGTTGACACCAGAGCACTACGGATGCTCAAGTAATCACCCGGACCAATGCTCGCACAGCCGTTCGAGCAAGCGACGAGCGGGGATGCCCCACTGAACGATGGTGACGGAGGCTTCGCTTCTATCCGTGGTCAAGGTTCCTTCTTCAAATCCAGGTGCACCCAAATCCGAGGGGACGAGTGGTAATTTCTCTCCGCCACTCTGTACAATAATATGAACGCCATTTTCCTTCACTTCACGCGTAATCAATTCTGAATCTTGGTGACCTTCGGCCTGCAAGAGGCGCGAGATGGCTTCCATCAACTGGTCGACGGGGTCTGCCCCGGTACCTAAGGGCAGGCCTTCGGAATCTCCAATCGAAGGACCGTAGGCATCTAGGAAAGGCAAATCTTGGTCGTGCTGAGCGAGCAAATCATCGAGGCCTCGCCCCAAAACGCGCTTTTTGGCCATAAGATTCACTCCAAGGTGAGATTCCACCGTTGAGCAAGATTATTCGCAAGTTCGCGATAATCCTTCCCTCCATTCGATTCTGGGGCGTGAATGTGAATTGGAATACCCTCACTTGGAGCTTCGGCGAGTTTGATATTACGGCGAATTGGTGGTTCGACAATCAAATCGTTGAATGTTTCCTTCAACTGTCCCTGAACCTGACCATTCAACAAGGTTGGAGCGTGCATCGTCATCATGACACCATCGAAGCCAAGTTCGGGGTTGAGGCGGCGACGAATCTCCCTAATTGTCGAAGACAGCATGGCAACACCCTCCAATGCGAAGAATTCAGTCTGTACGGGAACGAGAACACCATCACTGGCAACCAGAGCGTTGATGGTCACCAATCCCAAACTGGGTGCGGTATCAAGCAGTATGAGATCGTAGTGTGGCAACAGAGACTCAAGACCTTCAGATAAACAACGCTCACGACCGAGTCTGGTGGAGAGTTCTTGCTCAAGTCCAACCAATGAGCGCTCACCCACAATCAGGTGAAGGCCGGGAATAGCAGTTGCATGTCGACACGAAGGAGCCTGTTCTGGGTCAGTAAATAGAGTACGAGTCGTGTGCTTGACGCGGCTCTTGTCGATTCCAAGGCCCGTAGCACAATTTCCTTGTTGATCACAATCAACCACAAGGACACGGACGCCGTGCAAAGCGAGATGTGTTGCAACATTGATGACTGTGGTCGTCTTTCCAACCCCACCTTTCTGATTCATGACGGTCACAACACGCCCGCGATTCGCAGGAGTCGGCCTCCCTCTTGGAAGTTCAATTTCTGGGCGAGGTTCAGCAGAGCTCAATGGATCGGATACAGGACCTACTATCTCTTCCTCAGTGAATTCGACCACCAAGGGCGCGGCTACCGCCTCCGGTAGCACATCTTCCTCATCCATGATGCATCCCAATTGCTTCCGCTCTTGCTGCGCTCTTGAGGCTGACGGGACAAATCAAGCCCGAAATGGGGTTTTTTAGCACATTAGGATGGTGTCGAAGTCTGGGCCCAGCCCACCATGCGCCCAGTCTTTCCATCCATTCCAACCCGAAGGCTATGGTCGGTATCCCCTGAGGTCCAAATTCGTTCAAGATAAACTGTGACTTGACCCTCAAGGAAGTCGAGATCATCCAACCAATCTGAAACTGCGTTATCCTCTGGAACAACCAATGCATATCCAATCTGAACATCATCGCGGAGAATCCCAGATGTCGTGACTTGAGGATACAGATCAGGATACAATATGGATGAAACCATGCGACTCTCTAGTGCGGCGATTCTATGGGTGGTTGGAATTCGCTCTCGCGCGTGTTCGGGTTTATCATCGCCACTGATTGGGCCATCACCTGAATTCAAGCAATTTTCGCCACCAGGCCAAGTCACCCTAACCCAGCCAGCCTCAACCGAACTGACCCATGAAATATTCCAGACCGGAGAATTTCCCGTACGATCATCTAACGCAGCAAAGACGTAACCGTCGCTATTTAGGGCGGTGTGGGCTGCTCCAAAGGCATCACTATCGGTGGTCACGCAAATGAGCGCTTGCTCTAAGGTGAACGGACGGGTTGAGGAATTGTCCCACATGTGGGTGGCCCAAACCACACAATCATCTGTGGAAATGCTCTGCCGACAATCGGAAGGAACATCTTGACCGGCTAGTGGACGGGTTGCGTAGTGTTGCTGCCAATCAAGAAGTTCGGTTCCTCGTTTGAACGAGGTTTGCTCAAGCGTGTATCGGGTCGTGAAGGTTCCTTCAGGGAAGGTTAGTTCGATTGCTTCAGACATCGTCATAGAACAAGAGGAGTGTGTTCCTGATTTGTCAATGGACATCTCGACTACCTGACGTGCAGGCAATGGTTGTCCAGGAATGGCCCACAAGACCATCTCGGCTCGACCCAGACATTTCCCTATATCGATGTGATGCATGAAAATTTGAATCGCATCCTGGCCACCGATTGTACTGGTAGAACCGACTTCCCAAGCCCAATCTCCATGTTCACCGGTTAGACCTTCAGTGAGGATTGTCAATTGGAAAATATCGTACAGATTCACTGGATGCATCGGTAACAGAGCATCCTCAATCAAGTTTGAGATGGTGTCGGAACCGACTATGCCACCAAAGGTGGAAGCGGTTGCACTCGATGATTGGCCATCTGAATCGACAAAACCAACTGCGGTATCGGAACGAAGCAATTTTCGTTCTGTAATTTCATTCCACTGAGTCATCTCGATGTTCAACTGATTGTTTCTTTTTGTCCAATCCGTATTTGTGCTACAAGAATCTTGATCGATGGCAGACCATGTATATCCTGAAAGATCCGCGCTGAGATCATAGGCCAAATTAGATTCGACAGCATTCCATGTCCGTCCATAGGCACCATTGGCCATCACTGCACCCTCTAGGTATGTATCACTTGGATCTTTGAGGTCGGTGAGTGAACCATCAGTGATGGATGCTGAGCCGGTTCCACTGAAATCGATGCGAAGTTCTCCACAGACTTGATCCAAGCCACCTCCTGCAGCATCTCGAATATACCCAACCATTTCTTCACCATCTGCCAAGAGCAAACCATTGGTCACTGTGAATTGTAGATTATCGCCATAGCGAGAGGGCGCGGTCTGGAACACGGCTGCATCTTCATTGAGATACCACCAACCACCTGCTCCAGCCATTAACAGGATGACGAGAAGAGTCGCAATGGTAGTTCCATCCTTGTACCATACTGTACGAGATGCAAACGGAGCGGGGCTCATTTTGATTGAACTTGGAACGGTATTCGCAATGTCTGATTCATCTTCGTCTTCAAGAATCTCAGCTTCAAAAACTTCAGCTTCTAGAACTTCACCCATATCGAATTCTGCAGCGTATGTGGAATCATCATCATCGTCATCGAGAATTAAAACGACTTCTTCTTCTTCTACTTCTTCAGGCTCTGACTCCAATAGTCGAGCAACGAGTACCGCTTTTTTCCCACTAATTGGCAATCCCAATTTTTTGAGGCGTTCCTTCAGTTTGACAACGGTCATGGCGAAGAGTTCGTTCTCGTCCATAACCATCCTCAGAGAGGATGGCAATGCCTGTCGCTTTCAACCTCTTCGCTCAACGTGTGAACCAATATTGCATTCTGAGGAGGTTTCAACCATTTCGCATCGCATCAATCTGCTCTTGCGACCAACCTGCTCCAAGCAATTGTTCATCGGTCCAAGCATCAGCTGAATTCTCGGCCTTTGCTGGTTCTTCTTCATCGGCCGATGCCTCCACTTCCACGGGTGAATCTTGTGGAGGCATTTCTTCGGTTACAGTGGCTGTATCATCCTGTTCAGGAGGACTTGCGGCCGCCTCTGCCAATGACGGGCCGTCGACAACTGCAGCATCTGCATCTTCAGGTTTCTCAACTTCTGGGACACCCAATTGATCTCCACGCTGTTCTGCTTCAGCGGCTTCTAGAACCTCTTCTTCGAGCTTCTTTTCAGGTCGGCCTTCTGGGTACTTGATTTGCTTGTACGTCTTGCCTGTCTTCTGGGCGCCGATGAAAGCGAAGCCAGCCATCATGAAAGTGATGAGGCCTACAGGTACGGTAAACATGCGCGGCCAATAAATTGCAACCTCCACATCCATTGTAGCGAGAGTTCCGGGATTCCCTACAGGTTCGACCCATTCAATTAGAATGCATTTCTTTCCTGGTTGGGTGTACAAAGTGAATTCCACTTTCTCACCAGGGCCGAGATCCTCTTCACTGAGATGCCATGAATCCGCATGCAAGGTCTCGTGTGCAGGTAGAACACCACAATCTCCATCAAACATTCCTGTCTTGAAGTGAGTTGAACCTGAGTTGCGATAGGAGACAAAGGTGACATCGACCCGAATGGAGGAAGTTGAACCCATGTCAGGCAACGGAGGAGGAATGTAGATGTTCATGTGTGCGGAACTGGCATTGGATGAACCATCCCAAATTTTGTCACGATAATTATCGACGTCGCCACCATCACGAATCCAAGTCTCGGCTTCGTTCGGACTCATCTGTGCCTGTGGATTGTCTGAGACATCCCCATGGATGGGGCCCGGGAAGAATGAGAATATCCCCAGAATCACGGTTATAGCGAGAAATAGGTAAACGTTGATTCGAGCACTATTGCGCTTTTTCTCAAGTGTTTCAAGGCGCTCTTCACGATCTTGTCTTCGAGCACGGGCATCCTCAATCTCTGCTAGAGGATCAAATTGAGCCGGATTGACGTCTTTTGGAGGGCCGCTTGGCCCCGCTTTAGGGGCTCCACTTGGACCTGCTACATCAGGGGCACCAGAGGTGCCTTCGACAGGCGATCCAGAGGGCCCGGCGTCCGGCTGCATGAATCCTCGACTACCCGACGCCACTTCAAAGCCTCGCTTCTCGCACGCGCGCGAGCGGGCATACGAGCGGGCGCGCGGTCTCGGGGTTTTCATACGTAGGACTCAAAACGGAAGTTGTTCCGCGAGAGTCCGATGACCCTACGCATTGGCATCCTATCTCGCGGCCCCCGGCTGTACTCTACACGACGTCTGGTAGAGGAGGCGAATGCTCTGGGTTGCTCGGTCGATGTATTGGATCCAACGAAGTTATCTGTCAGTGTTGGAAATGATGGACGACGCATCCTACATGAAGGTTGGAACGTCGAGGTTGATGCAATAGTTCCCAGAATCGGATATTCAATCACCGACCACGGTGTAACGATTGTTCGCCAATTTGAACTCATGGGGACATATGTAGCGAATACCAGTGATGGAATTAAGAACAGTCGAGATAAGTTGCACGCTGCCCAAATTCTCTCTTCAAATCACATTCCAGTTCCAACTGCAGTACTCGTTCGTGACTGGCGGGATGTGGATCGAGCAATTCGGCAAGTTGGTGGTGTGCCATGTATCATCAAACAACTTGAGGGGACGCAAGGCGGTGGTGTATTCCTTGCACACACAGAGAGAGAAGCGAGTGAAATCGCTTGGAAAGTGTTGGCAAACAATCCGGAAGGTGTTCTCGTTCAGGAATACATTCGAGAAAGTCATGGTCGCGACGTTAGAGTGCTCGTGATCGGAGGAAAGGTTGTTGCGGCAATGCGTCGACGTGCACATGGTCGTGAATTCCGTTCGAATTTCCATTTGGGAGGCACTGTTGAAAGTATTGACTTGCCCGATGATTACGCACGTATCGCGTGCAAGGCGGCTCGTCTTCTCGGATTGGACATCGCCGGTGTGGATTTGCTTGAATCTGCCCGAGGGCCATTACTTCTAGAAGTGAACTCAAGCCCAGGTTTAGAGGGTATCGAGAAAGCGAGTGGTGTCAATGTAGCAGGTCACATTATGTCTCACGTGGTTGAGGCGCATGCCTTTACACCCGTCGATTTGAACCAATTACTTTCCAACAAAGAAGGGCATGGTACACTCTCGCTGAAAGTACGGCGCTATCCTGAACTTGTGGGGCGTCGATTGGGCGATTTGATGACCTTCGATGATGATGGGTCCATCGCTGCGATTGGAAGAGCTGGAGCCCACATTTGGAATCCGTCCGAAGATCTTGTTCTTCGCGAAGCGGATGAACTAATCTTCTATGGGGCAATCGATATCTTGCATCAACGAATTCGTCCACTGATTCAGCAAACGATTGATGCACGATTCACTGCACCTGAAAAACAACAACCGTGGGAACTAGAAGATTTCGCCGAGAATGAAGCTGCTTGGGCTGCCCAAACACCTGAATTCCATTGGCGATATCGACGTCGCTAAATCGCGCGGCAAGATTGAATCACGCCTCATAAGGGCGGATAATCCGAAGCGACCTACGCAGCATTGATACCCTCACCCCCTGACTGCCTCATCCCTTCGGGGATGGGATTGCAGGGGCCGTTCGGCCCTAGGACGTTAGCAGTATGCAGGATGAAAATATAAGAGAATCAACAAAGAATGACTGGTCGGATCCAGCAAGTAAGGGTCACTTTGTGACCCCCTTTTCAGAACAAACATTAGGTGTTCCTTTTGGGCTTCCAAGTCGAATAGTGAGATTGGCTGAAATGCCTTGGCACGGTTGTTATGATATGCAATTGGCCAGTGAGAAGAAAAGTCCTCACACTCTTCGTGCTTATCAAACGGCAACCAAACAATTCCTGTTGACGGTGATGCCTGGTGAATTGCCACCATCATGGGATGCTCTACAGCGAATCTCGGTCAAAGACCTCGAACGTTGGGTTGACCCAAACAATGGGCGTCTCGACCTCTGGGTTCAATCGATCTCACATCTGGCGGCATCAACAATCAACGCAAGACTGGCTTCGGTCAGCCATCTGTTGAATTGGGTGGGACATCGAGTTCCAGAATGGGTTTCTCGTCCACAAAAGGGGCGAAGTCTTCCAAAGACGCTCACACATCGAGAGATTGAACGATTGAAGGAAGCAGCTTCCACGAGTGAAAATCCATTCGCCAATGTGGTCATCACCCTCTTCCTTGACACTGGAATCCGCGTTTCTGAACTTTGTGCGCTCGACCGTTCTTCAATGGATTTTGACGATCTGTCGGCAACAGTACGTGAAGGCAAAGGAAACAAAGATCGATTGGTCTTGTTCACTGAGGCAACAGTGGCTGCGATTGAAGCCTATGGGTATATTCGAAAAATCATCATCTCACGACATGTGCCTTCCGATGATCATCGAGATGCGTTGATTTTGAACCGACGTGGCCGACGGTTGACGCCACGTGCAGTACAGAAGTTGATGGATACACTTGCAGATGCAGCCGATATCCCACGCTCCAAACTGAGCCCACATACACTGCGACACAATTTCGCGACTGGGCTCCTCGAACGGGGAATGGATCTCGTCAGCATTCAACGACTTCTCGGGCATGCAAATATCTCAACAACTCGAGTCTATCTTGAAATCAGCGACCAGAGTCTACGAGAAATTTACCATCGTGCACAAGCGGCAAGTCGGGCTCAAGAGAATGATGAAGGATCTGAGGATTAATTTCCGTCCTTCTTCCACTTTTTCATTCTGTCTCTCCAATCTGGAGTCGGAATTGTCTTGCTTCGGACTTCGACCGTCTTGGGATCCTTCTTTTTGATGGCTGCCTTTTTCTTGGCGGGGGCCTTCTTCTTGGCAGAAATAGCCTTCTTGGCCTTGGCCGTACCCTTGGCAGCGGCTGTCTTGGCAGACATTGCAATCGTCTTTGCTTTAGTTGCGACCTTCTTTGGAGCCGCCTTCGCTTTCGCAACGACCTTCTTTGGGGCCGCCTTTGCCTTCGCGGCTACTTTCTTGCCCGCACTCTTGGCTGCAGCGGCAGCCAATTTCGTTGCCATTCCGGATGTTAAACCTGCGGCGAGAAGTTTCTTCATACCCGCTTTAGCCAATTGATTGGACGTTCGAATACCCGAATTCAGCAACTTCTGAGCGGTTGATTTCCCGACACCTGGTACCGCCTGTAGATTCGCTATTGCTTTCTCATCGCCCGAGGCCTTCTTCTTCGCCATGATTCCCGCTCCGAACCGTACAAACCGTAGGACGTATTGAAGTTGTTCTTCTTCTCGCATGGTCAAGAGTGGGCCAATTGAGGGGGGGATATCATCAGCCAAGTCGAACTTGATACTCTAGAAAGCCAACTTTATGCACAGGTTCATTCGGGATACCCCGAGATGAAAATCGATGGTGAAAGTCGACTTCGTCACGCCAATTACCCCGGTGCTGAAGGAAGTCTATTTCTGGGTGATATCGGTGATTCTCTGCTTCGCTGTTTTGGAGCTCACGAACCTCCACGAGTCAACGAGATACCCGGATTTGATCAACAACGATGGAAAATAGTCGTTTCAGATGTTGAGATGAGAGTGACGATTGAGAGTCGTTCTTATTGGGGATTTGGTCTCTTCGCCTCTTGTTTTCTGAATTCAATTCACATGACGGGTCCGCTCAATCGTCGTGCTAGGCTTACTTTCGATTTGTGCGCGGCACTTGGACGAAATCCTTGGGAAGCTAAATGGATGGGGCGATTTGCCAAAGCGACGGGAGTCTCAGCCAGCGATGAAAAAAACGTATGGGATGCACTTATTGAAAGGGGACATTCTGATTTGGTCGATTCAATCGATGCGGTTCGCTCAAAAGCTCAGGCACTTGAGAAAGAATTGCCAACGCTTGCGGAAGAAGCTCCGGAAGGGTGGGCGAGTGATTTTGCTCTCAAAGAAATCGGCGCAGCCTTTGGAGAGTGTGATGCTGCAAGCGATGCTCTGCATGATCGTTCTGCAACTGGGGTTGAGCGGGCACTATCGCGCGCAGAAGCACACATCATCGAAGCAGATCCCAGAACCGAAGTATTTGCTCAACACGAAGGGGGTGATGTCTTGGAGGAGATGGCTGCAATCGAAGCCGATGATATCGACCTTTCAGATAGCATACTGGAACTTGAAGAGTTACCTGAAGAATCTGTAAGAACTCATGAAGCAATCCAAATGGATGATATTCCGTTTGTCGATCTCTCCGAAGAGGAGTAATCAGAATCCGGTCAACTGGGTCCATGCCCACTGCAGGACACCATGGTTGAGCAAGTAGATGACGATGCTCACTGAGATACAAGCGAAATAGAGAGCACCCTTGGAAATCTGAATGGCATCTTCACTCTCCTCATCGAAATAACGAATGAGACCTGCGGCCTGCTGGATGTTGGGGCCGCCCTTCTTCTTCTTCGATTTCTTTACAGCCATGCGGTTCGCCGACCCACCTTTCGTATTTCAAGACGCCGAATCCAATAATATTGGAAAATGACCCCTTTTAGGGGTCTAGGGTCTCGATTAGAACCACACCGTTGTTGAACTCAACAATTCTACTCGCGGCATCCATCGCTGAATCAATTCCGTTGGTCATGAAGAGTTCACGACGACGGCCGTCCTCTGTTTGAAGTACGAGTCGATGGCTGAGTTGTTCGAGCACTTTGCGATCCACAGTCTGCCAAACCCAAGCATCCGACTCAATGGTCATGAGAGCTTCAACTGGGACCAGTGGTCCTTGTGCAGCGCCAGTGCGACGAGCACGGTCGGTCAATTGCGTCAGTTTCGCAGCGGTCTCTACTGCGTTCGTTCTCTTTACCTCGCTCTCAGATGCATACCTTCGAGCCGGCTTTCGCTGTGTTGTCATGTGGATCCCATCCTGCAACCTATGGTTACAGAGCCATCATCGGCGACGATGCAGGTATAACCGTTAGGGATGAATCGATGCGAGAAATGTCTGTTTCTTCACTCCTCTTCACCTACCGAATGCTCGAATTTTATGAGCAAAGGAATAAGGACGATTACAACGATCAATGAAACAGGAATTATATCTGATAAGAAGAGTGAGAACGGAAGAATTGAGATGAGGAGGACGGCTTCCAAACCACGTCGCTTCCAATCGATTGAAGGTCGGTATTCAGGAAGCGTGGCGATGATTGGCATCACGATTGCGATGACAAGAATCGGAAGCTGCGCTTGTTGAATCAATGCAATTCCAGGCATGAGCGCGGGTGCTAGGATGATTCCCGTATGAAAGCCCCAAGCCTCAGGACGGGGGTTTGCGTCAAAACCCATGATCGGAGTCATGGCACCGCCAATTCCGCACAATAGAATCCAACCGATTGCTAAACGTGAAGGCCATATAGAAATCCAGATTCCATCGAACATCGAAGACCACGATAAACCGATGGTGAGCAAACCTGCTGAAAGGAAAAAGGTCGTCATGAGGCCCAGCCAACGACGATGTGATGCAATGTCACGGCTGGTGTGTATTCGCAACGAAGACAGTCGATGTGCCACGAGTCCCAACAGCATCCATGCCACTGGATTGGATGAAATATCTAGGAAGATGATGCACAGGCTAATTGCAGCTACAAGTCGCGGTGTGGAGGCGGTGTCTATGTTAACCAGAGTGGGGATGACAAGAAGAGATAATCCCAATCCAAGGAATGGATATACGACACTATGCCAATTCAATATCGAAGGGTGGTTCGTCAAGGGCGTTGATGCAATAGCTGCAAATGCATCTGAATCCATACCCCAACCGAGTAGTAATATCCAACAAAGGGTCGCCCAACGATGCTCAATCGGGTTCGGTTCAGCCAAGGCGAGACCTCCGGAAAATCCGAGAAGCAATCCAAGCATGAGGCCGGATGGGCCATCGAAGATGTGCAGAATTGCGGCCATTCCGGATACATCATCTGGAAGATACCCCACCACCTGTGCATCGGTCAGATTGATTGTCCAGAACGCGTGAATCCGCAAGATGACTACCAATGAGATGATGGCGAAAGGTACCTTGTGTGACCATGCTGGCATCCAATCTCTGGCAAGAAGAAGGACTGGGACGAGCAACAAGGCAACCGTCAGAACCAGTGTTGTGGCATTCGCCATGGAGTGTCCTTTCATTCACGGCCGTTGAAGGTTGGGCGGCGCCGATGTGCTGAAGTTCAGCATCACTTCGCAGAAGATATGGGCGAGATGGTTTCGGATTGGCGCGCCCATGCTGCAGAAAGTGAGTTGGCCAAACTAGTGGAACAACTTCGACCCGGTGAACTCGATATCTGGCTCGATTCAGCAACTCCGAGGCTGCCCGAAACTGTTCGCATGAACCCTTGTCGACAAGACTTGGAATGGACACGTTCAGAATTGCTTCAGATGGGAGCAACTCCGATTGAATGGTTCACTGGAACTGGTGGTGCATTCACCCTACCTTGGGAGAAGGCGAAATGTCCGAATGAAGAACTGCGTTTGAAGATACAAGCTCTGCACTCAACCGGACGGATTACCCAACAAGAGGCTGCATCGATGATGCCCGTGCAGGCTTTAGATGTACAACCAAATCATCGAGTTCTTGATTTGTGTGCAGCCCCCGGATCAAAAGCCACTCAAATCGCGGAATCGCTCAACGGACTAGGGTTGGTCGTGGCTAATGAGCCCAATCCAGGAAGAGCCAATCATTTGGTCTCAAACACACAACGTTCAGGGCACCTGAACATGGTTATTGTTCGTGAAGATGGTCGCAACTTTCCACGCGTTGCTCAACCTGGTTTTGATCGAATATTGGTTGATGCGCCCTGTACAGGAAGTGGAACAACTCGAAAGAACACCGATGTCTGGAAAAAATGGAAACCCCTGCATGGAGAACATATGTCGCGACTTCAAGCGGGCATTCTCTCCAGAGGTGCTCTGCTTCTTCGACCCGGAGGGCGTATGGTTTACTCGACCTGCTCCATCGATCCACAAGAGAATGAGCAAGTGGTCGAGATGGTCCTCGAACGCTTCCCTTGGTTGTCTCTAACTGAAGTGAATCGTGAGGAAATGTTTCCAGGACTCAAAACGCGCCACGGAATGACCGAATTAACAAAATCATGTATTCGTGTATGGAACGATGAAAATGACGGCTCTGGTTTCTTCATTGCTATCTTCACTCAAACAGAAATTGAACATGATTCGGCTCGTGCCACGCGCGCACACCCGCGTGATGAAGGAAGAGAACCAATACCGATTGAACCGAAATCTCCCGGGCAGAATGATTTACGGATTGCAGAACAAGAAGATCTGATGCTGTTTGATGAATGGGATATTGATTCGCAAGGACTAACCATGTGGAGACGGGGACACTTTGCGCACATCAGCACAGAAGGAATTCAAGATTGGATGTGGGCAGCTCCTCGGTTGACTGCCAAGAATCGGCTCTATCCAGGTGGGCATTGGCAACCTATGCGAGTTCTACAAGCAGGTCAACCAGTTTGGAAGTTGAGGGGGGAACACAATCGATTGGTTTCGACGGGACTCCACACTCTAGCAGATCGTGTACAGAATCATCGATTCGAAATTGATGAAGCGTTACTCAAACGGCTGCTCAATGGAGAAGAACCGGGACGCTCGACGTTGGACGATGCGTTTCAGAGTGGACGCGACGGTGGAATATTGCTGAACTATGCTGGTGAAAATATCCCCGCTTGGTTGGCCGGAAAGCTCAGTCTCATGATGCCGAAATCCGAGCAATTCATCCTCAAATGGAAACAGGGACTGTAGTCACGACATTCATGCGCCATCAACCACCCGCATGGTGCATGGACGCGGACAAGGTTGGTTCTTGGGCACCCATCTGTGTCGCATGCGTTCTACTCACGATGGCGGGGTGGGGGTTGTGGACAATCCCAGAGAACGCAGAGGGACTTGAAGGCAGTTCGGAAGATGGCATTCCTCGTTTTGTCGAACACTTTCCTATGGATGTAAATGATGAGGTCCCACTCGATGAGGTGCTTCGAATCGCGTGGCATCCCGAAGACAGTGAGTTGGGGACGTTGAAAACCAACGACCGTTATCTCGAACTTGGAGAACTGCAAGTGGTCGATCACGCATCAATGCCAGCGAATGCAGAACTACATGCAATAGTTCGTTGGTCTGATGAACAAACTCTCAATGTGACTGTCGATATCCAAATTCTATCGGAAATTGAAAATGGAATTCTGCGTTTAATTTTGATTGAAGATGGGGTTGAAATGTTTGGGCGAACACCTTCGCAACATGCTGTTGTTCGACTATACGACCCAACACCCATTACCGATGGGAACGGAACGATTCAACGTGAACTCACCCCGGGAAACGGATTGACCAGTGATGATTCTGAACGCCTTCGATTTGTAATTCTCCTCTCAGATATGATGACCGAAGAAAACCATGCCTTGCTCGCAATTAATGTCCCGCTCTCTGACAATGGACCGAAGGATTCTGGGCATCGGGCCTCCAGCCTTCTTGCCCTTGGAATCATCATATTAGGCCTGACGGCCATCGTTCGCTCGGAATGGAAACGGGAGGTTATGCTGCCACGATTACGGGGGAGTAGAGATGCGGAAGGGCGGCCTATTGCTCACTTGAAGGCTGGCCTGCGAGATCTGCAATTACGAGAAGTTCGCGTGTTGCCTCCATGGAGATTAGCAAAGGAAATTAAAGAGATTGACCTGCCTGCTGGAACTGAAAGAACGATTGTCATTCGAGTCAAACCAGAGCGAGGATTGAACGAAGTGGACACCGCTACAATTGAAACTGAGTGGAGCATTGAAGTTGACGAAATGGGTAGGTGGGTTCTCGACCTAACACTCTACAAAGAGCCACCAACATAGATTCAAGGTCCGTCGAGAATACCGCGAATTATGATTGATGACGTCGACCGACGAATCCTTGCGGTCCTACTGGCCGATGCACGAACTTCGATGCGTTCGATTGCAGAGGAAGTGGGTGTGGCGCTCGGCACTGTGTCAAATCGTGTCAAACGAATGGAAGAAATGGGGGTCATCCATGGATATGGCGTTCACATCGATGCTGAAAAGGTGGGCTGGACCATGACTGTACTCTGCGGTCTTCGCATCGAGAAAGGGCAGCTAATGGAAGTTCAACGAAAAATCGCCGAGGATTCTCGTGTCTTCGGTATCTATGATGTCACAGGAGAATTTGACTCGATGGTGCTCGCTCGCGTGCGCAACCGCGCGCACTTAGATGACCTATCGAAAACCGTGTTGTCCAGTGAAGGAATTATCCGAACTGTGACGCACGTTGTGTTGAATACCGTCAAACAAAATGGTGTTCAACTTCCCTAACAAAGGGAATCCCCGTCCGAGGGTTCAAGAACGCCCACTCGACCGTTGGGTCTATGGCCGTTTCCGGGACAAGAGATGATGGGGAATCGGCAACGGCCGATAATCTGCCTTCGAACCTTCGATGGGCCAATCTTCTTCTGAAATATCCGGCAAGTGATGCGGCACCAATGCACGCCTTTGGTAGATGGGAGGATCAACCACACCAACATGTACCCGCGGCTCGTTTGGCAACATCCCCTTGGAAAGGGCTACTGATTGCTGACGAGGTAGGTCTTGGAAAAACAATTTCTGCAATTCGAATCATTCGCAGACTTCACGCAATCGGTGAAACCGGTGCCATCATCATTGCCTGCCCTGGCTCTCTACGTTCAAAATGGAAACAAGAATTACACCACCGAGGAGACCTAGAAGCCGAGGTAGCTGATAGTGGTCGTCGTCTGCTAAGAATAGTCGAGAGATTGACGAACGGAGAACCAAGAATTGTCATCGTCAGTCACGGTATTCTACGACGATCAGCAACTCTTGAGCAATTGATGGATACATTGCCAGAAGTAATGTTGACCATCATCGATGAAGCACACCATTGTCGCAACCCTCGAAGTCGCTTGCACGATGCGGCGCAATTGCTGACCATGCGCTCACGTCAGAGTGTACTGATGACGGCAACCCCGGTCAATCTACGAGAAGAGGAACTGTGGGTACAACTCAGTTTGTTGGCGCCGGACCGATGGCCAACAATCGAGCAATTCTTTCGCACAATGAGACCAACCCGAATGCTCAACGATGTATTGGATGGGATTTCACGGCCGGTTCCAAATCTACCTAGGGCAATTGATCACTTCCAAGCGCTTCAGCATACAATTGGTTTTGCAGGTGATCCTCGGCTTGTCGAGGCGATCAACTTAGTCCGGGACGAGGATGCATGGAATGAACAGAGAATAGAGAATTCAAGACGACGATTGGCGAATTTGATTCGTCGCCTACGACCCTTGAACGATCTTCTCGTACGAACCAGACGCCGAGATTTAGATTGGCACATGGCTCGGCGATGTGCGATTACACTAGACATCACGCTTACAACAGAAGAATGGCGACTTTACGAAGCTGCCCGAGCGTGGGCTAGAACTCTCATACAAATGAGACATCCTGATGGTGAGGTCTTCGATTGGGCATTGATTGTACCTGAGCGAATGGCTTCTTCATGCCTGCCTGCATTTGCAGGACATGTTGTGCGTCAATTGCATTCTCAGGCACGTGAGGTTCTCGACGATATGGATGAAGATGATGACATCGATTTGGAAGAAGTCGAGATTCGAATGCTTCGTCGACTTGGGAACTTGAATGAACTCATTGATGCCGCTGAAGCGTTGGGTGAAACCGATTCAAAATATGATGCATTCCTCTCATGGGTTGAACAAAGTCTGAACGATGACCAAACGGGTGGAATTCTGCTGTTCAGTCATTTCCATGCAACCCTTCAGCACCTTCAACGCCGTTTGACTGCTGATGAAATCAGTTGCGAGGTCATCACAGGTCGAACTAGAATGCAAGACAGAGATGTGATTAGAGAACGATTCAGAAATGGTGAGTTCGATGTTTTGCTATCAAGCGAAGTGGGCAGTGAGGGCTTGGATCAACAACACTGCCACAGATTGGTCAATTACGACCTACCATGGAATCCAATGCGCATTGAACAACGAATCGGCAGGCTGGATAGATTCGGTCAAACTGCAGAAGAGATACAAATTCTCAATCTCGCTGTTGAAGGAACGATTGATGCAGCAATCCTGCATCGTCTGTATCACCGAATCCGACTCTTTGAAGATGCACTCGGTATGCTTGATCCGATGCTTGGGCAAGCCATGCGAATGGTGGCGAGAACCGAATTAGACCGACCTATTGGATTGCGAATGGTTTCGGCTGCAGAAGCTTCGAGTGAAGATGATGATGCTGATGATGTTCTTACACTACTGGACAAACGAGAGATGTGGCTTGAAGAGCGTGCCAATGAAGAACGCGAATGGGTCGGTCCCGATCCTGGAATCTCCGCGCTTCGAAATTCAGTTCATCGTCATCACCTTGGTATAGACGCCCAACAGTTGCAAGATTGGATGATGTATCAATTCGGAGAACACGCTCAATTGCATCCCACTAGTCAGCCAGGAATTTGGATGCTTGGACTGGAAGGTAATTTGGTCCATGAATTAGCTCAACGGGCGGAGAATCCACTACGAATTGATCAAGATACTGTGGGTTGGAAGGATACCATAACCACTGCTGCAAATAGTTCGGGCCCCCATTGGTTCCATGTCATCTTTGAGCGAGATATAGCTAGACTCAATTCTCAGCACATCTTCATAACACCGCATCACCCACTGGTTCGATTGCTCACGGAATATGAAGATGATTCACCTCTGTTTCTACAAGTTGAACGTCTAGATTCGACACCTGAAGAAGCAGCATGGTGTGTCTGTATCGATTGGACTGTTGACAGTCTAACAAGAACCACCGTCAGACGCTGGCTGTATCTCGATGCTGAAGGTGTGCCTGTACTGGATGATGGGGCAGAACCTTTGCAACTCTTGCGCGAGGGTGAAGTCGTTGGTGAGAGCGACCTTCAAACATTACTAGACCCGATTGAAGCTGCGTTATTGGAGAGCGAACAACTTCGTCTGTTACCGCTTATCGGTGAACTTCGCGACAATGCTGAACATGCATGGCATCGAAGGATTATGCGTGAAATGGCCCAACTCGCAGACGCGGATTGGAACGCTCGCTCTGAAGGTAGAATGCCGGATCCACGTTGGGTTCGAATGAAGAATAGTCTCATCACCAAGTTACAGGATGAATTGGCCAGAAGACTTGCAGAATTAGACCAGATTAGAGATGGGTTGGAAGGGCGCTTAGATCTTCGAATTGCCATA
>JAPKFG010000031.1 GCA_028821675.1 Candidatus Poseidoniales archaeon | reverse complement strand
GATCTTCTCGACAATGGGGCACTGAGCCTCGAGGATGTCGGCATGGTTGTTCTCGATGAAGCGGATCGAATGGCTGACATGGGATTCATGGAACCAGTTTGCGATATTCTTGATCGATGCGCCAAAAACCGTCAGACAGTTTTGTTTAGTGCAACACTTGACGATGAGGTTGGTGATTTGGTTGAGAACTATCTCCACGAACCAGTGACCATTGAGGTTGGGCCCAAAGAGGTCAGTATGGAGAGTATGGATCATTTCTTCTGGCTCATGAAGAGCTCAATGAAACCAGGAATCGCTTCAGAAGCTATACGCAAGTGTGGTCGCACAATCGTGTTTTGTCGTACCCGCAGAGGTGTTGATCGTGTCGGCGATGAATTGGTTGATGAGGGCATTAGTGTGGCAACACTACACGGCGGACTCGACCAAAGGAAACGCGACCGAGCGATGGCGAAATTCGTCGAAGGGCGTTGTATGGCCCTCATTGCAACCGATGTTGCTGCACGTGGAATCGATGTTGAGGGGATTAATTGCATCATTCATTATGACCCACCTGAAAATGGCAAGGCGTACAAACATCGTAGTGGTAGAACCGCGAGAGCTGGTTCATCAGGCACCGTCATTTCATTTGTTCAAAATCCACAGAGGAAAATGTGCAACTCTATTCAGAAAGAAGTCGGCATTTTTGTCAAATTTAGCCCACCAGATTTCAACAGTTTGCCCAAGTACGATGATGTACAATACATCCCACCCCCCCGTCGAAAGGACAAGCCACGTAAGCCAAAGAGAGACGCGAAAAGATCCAGATTCCACAACAAATCTAGTCGACGTCAAGATGATCGTCGCTCAAATCGTAGCTACAAACCCCGTCGTGGGCATGCTCGTCGGTAATATCCACAATTAACTTGTGGAAAATCCGACATGTACGCCTTGACCATCGGTTTTCATGATGTAAAGAGATGTGAGGTTCACCCCATTTTCTGCAAGGCCCCGAGTGAAGTCACCGAGAGCACCGGGCTGATCTTGCAAGACAACAGTCTGCAAATCTCTGGTTGAGTATGAGACTCCGATTGCATCTAGCACAGCCGCAGTTCCTGCCGAATCATCTGTGACGAGTGCAGCTGCGGCAGACGAACTGGCAATGCCTGCGCCAGCGATGATATTGATTCCTGCCTCACCGATTGCTTCACAGCATTCAGCAAGTGTTCCCGGTCGGTCTTCCAATGCGATTAGAAACTCGTTCATGAATCTCCGACCAAGCATTCTGCTTTGAAATTACCGAATCAGCCAAAAAATGGTTATTTACGAGTTTCCACCTGAGTATACAGCCACCAAACACCAATGCATCCAACAAGAATAATTGTGGCAGCACCATATCCTGGGTCCGCCCCATTCCATGAGGACGGGTCAGTCACCATTCCATCGCCCAGAGTTGATACATACCAAACGAAAGTGGCCGAGGACATAGTCATTACAGCAATCATCCCCATGATTCCATTTTTCGCGTGCTGGGAAACAGTCTTTCCAGTTGCATAATAATCAAACATGGTTGAACCAAAGTATCGATTTGTCAAAGTCCACCTGAACATTCTTTCACTGGAATATGAGAAGAGAAATGCTGCAGGAACCGCCCATGAAACTGTGGGCCACCCTGGGATCCAAATTCCGATGATTGCGAATACAACGAATAGCAATCCAATTGCTATGTACAAGCGACTCTTTGTTGAACTACTTGCAACGCAATACCGTTCGACAATGGCATCAATCGTCTCAAGCCGCTCCCCCATGTTTGGTCCCCCAACATCACGCATATCACCCTTCGCGTGTGCGTGCCAAGACTCTTCAGTTGGCACGATTTGGCCCAACCGGTGAGTGGGGTGGAAGCAGTGCGTGTTGCGACGATAGAAGCCCCCCTTCGTCTCGCAGTCTTCATCTCGGGTTCTGGTTCAGGCATGCAGGCCCTACTTCACCATCAGGGGTCCAAATCTTGTCTGCACGAAACCACACTTGTGGTTTCAAACATTGCCGGAGTCGCTGGTTTGGACAAAGCCGAAGCACACAATGTTAACACCGCCACAATCGAATTGGATAGGTCAATTTCAGATAGCATCGAACGTCGTGAAGCTCACGAAAGAGAAATCATGACAGTAATGGATGAACATGAAATTGAAGCAATTATTTTATCCGGATACATGCGCATATTGTCGCCATTATTCGTTCGTGCATGGGAAGGGCGCTTGCTCAACATCCATCCTTCACTTTTGCCGAAATATCCTGGTGCACATGCACACAGAGATGCCTTGGCAGATGGATCTACTGTGACGGGCTGTACCGTTCATTTGGTCGATGAGGGTGTAGACTCTGGGTCAATCTTGGCGCAACGAAAGATTGAGATTTTACCTGACGATGATGAGGACAGTTTGTCAGAACGTGTCAAGGCACTCGAACACAAATTGTACCCGGAAGTCATCGATGCCTTCTCTGCAGGCCTTCTGTGAGGGCATTAACCAACTTGATGGTAATTTGACCATATGCATTGGCTCATATCAAGTGTATTCACTCGAATAAGAGCGATCATAGGTACGCCCCAACCACGGCCTTCTTCGTGTATATTTTTCACATTACAATTATTTTGAAGAAGAAATTCAAACTACCCGTAAAACGTATTAATTAGTTTTTTTTCAGCGTTTATCAATTAATTGAGCATATTTTTTATTCAAGGTAGTTGGTAATTATCTGTAAGGGCCAACAGCTCCATCAAAATCCTCGTGGCAATCACAGATCGCCTAAAACCAAACAACCCCCTCTCCATTCTAGTTAATATTGCAATTAATACCAAATACAAAGATTTTTGATGAATTAATTCATTAATCCCCTTCACACCCGGGAACTACATGGAGGCCACAGTCACGCTCCCTTCACAGCTCGTTGAACGGTTAATGAGCAGTGCAAACGAACTGGACCTTTCAATCAGCCAATATTGTCAATTACTCCTTGAAAATCACCTACAGGATGAAGATAACACCGTAGCAGCGGACCCTTCCATATTAGACCCTTTGAAATTAATCAACCTAGACGAAAGTAGGCTGAATTCGACCATCATCGGCAACTCACTCGAGGGCGGTGCAGTATCTGGGCACATCAATCGTATGCTGCCTTTGAAGTATGGGTGCAGAATGCTTTGGTCCCTGTTAGATGAACAAGGTTCGGGGCCGACTATACACGATTTCCGTTCAGCAATTAGGGCTAGTGTGGCCCCCGTCCGAACGCTATTGAAACAACTTGACGAACATCAGGGCCGCGAAAGGGGATCTAGAACCCATTCTTCCTTCCCGAACGGGGAACGTGCAGCAACAAATCGATTTTTGAATCACTACATGATTCGCAGAGCTCGTGCCGGAGAAATCAACCCATCTGGTGCATTGTATGATTTCGGATTGATTGGGGTGGATGATTCCGGTCGAGTACAATTTACTGATTCAGGAAAAAGATTCGCTAGAGAACCAAACCCCATCATCGACGAATCACTTGAGGGCGGCCCTTCATTGTCTCCAACCGAACGGGCACTAATCGTATCCCAAGTTCGAAACAATATGGGCAATGAATGGATGTACATGCGGCACATTATTGATGGCATTCATATCGGATCCAACACCCCCTCGTCATTGCTTTCTCGCATACAGCGAAGGTATGGACCAGGCACCAAATCGAACTGGAGTGAATCAGTCATCCCCCACATGAGGAGTGGCGTGCTGGGTAGGATGCAGGCCCTGGGTTTCATCGAGAGAATTTTCACTGCAAATCGGGTTGAATATACCATTACTCCAGCCGCAATACACATTCTAGATTGAAGTGCGATTGGTAAAGATTATTGCAATGAATCATAAACTGTGGCATATCTCATAGAGATATGCCTTGGGCAGCATATGCGTTTTTTAGCATTTTGGCAGCCATGTTTGTTTACGGTGTATTTCGTATTCTCAACGGCGAAGAGAACCCTGCCCACACAACTCGTCTTGGCAATGTACGGGCAACCCCTGTTGGGGTATCCGAACCTCGGCCCAATCGATTTGCTTTGGAAGAAGATATGGAACGATTACCAACACTAACAGTAGCTACCGATTCTGAGAATTCACAATCAGATGCTACACCTGAAGATGAGGGTTCCGAAGAGCAGATTGAAGCCGAGTATACAGGGGTCGAAGATTCACCACCATCCGATGATTTACTAGATCCGTCCGAAGCACTTCTTGCTGAAATCGGCGCCGAGTGGGATATTAATCCCAGGAAGAAACCCGATTCAGCCAAGCCTGATGTCGAAACCGGAGAAGAGGTTTCAAATCCTGATCTTTCAGATTTCCACAACCGCCTCGAAAGAGAAGGGGCACAATCTGGCCAAGTACAAGTCAGTCTAATTTGGGACAATAAAAACGACCTCGATCTCAGCGTAGTTTGCCCATCTGGTGAGCGAATTTCGTTTGATCACAAATTGTCATCATGCGGCGGGCAATTGGATGTCGACATGAACGAATCACCCACAAGCGAACAACCGGTTGAGAACATCTTCTGGCCTGTAGGAGCAGCCCCCAATGGAGAATACAAGGTTTTAATTGAGCACTTTGAACAGCATGCTGAAGAAGATCTCACCCCTTACAGGGTTCTGGTGGATGATAGTAATGGCCCCAAAGAGTACCGGGGTGAAATTACTAATGACGAACCACCCCGTTTGGTGTGTGTGTTTACAGTTGAGTAGGGGGACATCAGATGCGTCTTTCAAGAAAATCGCGAAAATTTCAACGGCGTATTAATCGTAGTAAAACGATTGATTCACTCCAAATGATCGCAAACGAGGTACAAGTTGAATATGATAGCCGGGAAATAACTCACACTGAAGCAATCATATTGGGTAATCAACTCCAACTTAGAGCGGAACAAATTGACAACAGCCAACTTGTCTATGCAATTTCAAATCGCGACACCTATCGACGTCTCATCGAAGTATATCTCGATGATGGGATTTTAACAAGGACTGAACAAATTCTTCTTTGGGATGAACGTAGAAAATTAGGCATATCCGAAGAATCCCACGATGCACTTCTATCATCACTGGTTGCACGATATCGAAAGCAAGGTCGACCCATTCACATTCATTCAATGCCAAACCCATCCGATATCGAAGAAGAAGAAGAAGAACCAGAGGAGTGATTCTATGGATACTATGGTTGGATATGCAATAGTGTCTTCCACAGTCTTAATCATGGTATGGCAAGCAATTTCCCACTTAAATCAGGGTAGGAGAAAATCAGGGTCACTCTTGAGTTCATTGAAAATGGCAGATATCGAAGTTGGAGACACCCTCCCTCCATCACGTGCATCCTTGTCACAATCGCTCGTCAGCCCCCGAATCGATTATGCCTCCGACATGACTCCGTTTCCAACCCATTCAAAGCAACGGCAAACGGATAAACGTCAAACAATGAAACAAGAAATTAGTGAGTTACAGGAGACCAACATCGGAAGATATTCGATCCTTGATCGAACCACCGAAAAACTGGCTGAATGCCAAGGAATCATCGAATTAATCCACGGGCTGAGTGGGGAATACAATATCGAAGTCAATCAAGATATCATTGAAGCACCCCTCGAAGGGGCGACTCTTGCCGAATTGGAATTACGCCAGGCATCGTTGTTGGAATTATACGAACGAATGTATCAACTCACTTTTGAAGATACAATTCAGGAAATTCGAAAGAGAGAATTGGGCCTGCAAGAAAACCAAGAAAAAATAACTAAAGCACTCGTCGATACCGAAACGAGCGAACTTTCCACTCAACTTGAGCAGTTGAGGCGAGAAGAGGAAATGTATCGTGAAATCCGTTCCGCACAAACAGTAAGTTTCCTAGAAAAACTAGATTTTTCAAAATTGAATGAAGATGGTTCAATTCGCCTCAAAGCCCACTTCAAATTTTACCATTCACGATTGAGTGAGAAAGAACGCCTCCAATTCGAAGCAGAACTATACCGACATTTCGCAGATTTAATCCATGATTGCGAAGAGCAAGAAGAATTACACGAAATGGAATTCGAAGATTTACCAACTCATCTGCTAACTGAATTGAATGAACGCCGTAACAAACGCATTGTAGCCCTGAATGCTAAAGATGAGAAAGAGAGGAAAGCTGCTCGTGCCGAAGAGATACGTTTGGCAATCGAATCTGCAAAGTCATCATCCGATCTCGATAGAATTCGAATTACTGGAGTGGATACAACCCAACAAGAAGAATTGAACGAACTTCTTGCCCGTACTAGAGAGAATCTTGTGTGTGACGAACTCAACTCTAAAATTTTAGATTGTGAATATGTGCTTGAACTGGACGCCATCAACATCGAGGGCGTAACAGATGAACAATCTGAATTGTTAACGGAATTCAAAACTGCGAGGCGTATCGAATTGGTCGAAATCGCCCGTCAACGGAAATTTACTGAACAGTATACTCGGTATTTGGACTCAATCCCCCGAATCGAAGATATTGAAAAACTCCTTTCCGTAGACATTGTGAACATCACCGAGAAGCAGCATCAAGAATTGGAAGAATTACGTCTTACACGTTTTGATTATCTCGAAGAAATCGAGAAACAAAGAGTCGAAGAAGCGCAAGCCAAACAATACCAACTTCTTCGGGGCTTACTTGAAACGGCCAAATCTTCAGTCGTTTTAGATAAAATCGACATCGAAGAAGTCAACAAAGAGCAGGAAGCACGATTGATTGAAATTAAGGAAGAAGTAAGGGAGATTCTCGTAGAAGATGAGATGATAACAACACATGTCGAGAAAGCGGAAAAAAAATCTAAGAAAGCGCCCACTCCCGACGAATTCGATTACGAACCAGAATCTGCATTCCGAACCCGCATCAAGACACTAGACGCTGGCGATGGCCATGTACGATTCAGCTTAATGTGGGATAACATGAATGATTTGGATCTCATTGTGAGAACCTCCAGTGGAGAGATAATCCATAGGGGAAAGCGCAAATCATCTTGTGGAGGCCATCTCGATCTCGAAATGAATTCTCAACCCGAAATGAAATCCGCTTTGGAGAATATTGTATGGCCAAAAGGTACCACCCCTCCGCCTGGAATTTACAACGTATTCATTTGGCATAGAAAACGCCACCAAAGATTGCGAAAATCAGATCCAACCATTTTCACTCTGCGAAGTAAAGTTGGTGCAGATTATCTCCAACATTCAGGAAAAACTAGTTTTGGTGACAATCTCAAACTCATCGCATCTATCGAAGTCCCCGATGCGGAAACAATGGAGAAACGAACGCAATCAGAAGCCGAACTTTATCGCCACCAACGAGCAGATGTGATGTCTGCCCAATCTGTTGAGGAATTCCCCACAATCGATGACGACATTTCAACCGTCCACAGGGTTATGCTAAACAGATTGATGGAGAAAAGAGAATCCGAACTTGAAGAGGCGCAAAGGAAGCAATACATTGCAGAACAAGAAACTCAGTATAACCAAATCATGGCAGAAATTAATGAATCAACAGACCTTGATGAATTATCTGCAATACGTTATTCACAGATATCAAGCGACGTCGTGAAATATATCGAGAAGGCAATTGTCAAGCGACGTAGATTAATCGAAGCCGGGTTGAAGAAACAACAGCAAATTGAGTCTCAACAGCAAATTGAGAATTACCGAACCCAAATCAATGAATCAGAAGATTTGACAACACTCTCCTCAATTGTCTTCGAGGGCGTTGAAGATCGCCAAGCAAAAACGCTTCAACAACTCAGAATCGCTCGCCGCAAAGTCATCCAAAATACAGCAAATAGTGTTGAAATTGAGCAAGACAAACAGGTCAGATTGCATGCTGCACTCAATGAGGCATACAAACGTGGAGGACTCCAACCATTGGGCGCCGATGAATGGCGTAAGGAAGATTTTGAAGAACGACTCCAACAAGCTGGCGCAAATTCTGGAGGCGTTCAAATTTCTCTGCTGTGGGATAACAAGAATGACTTCAATTTACTCGCGATATCACCGAGTGGAGAAATAGTTCATCCCCGAAATAGAGAATCCAAAGATGGAGGGATTTTAGATATTGAAATGAATCAAAAAGGCAGTTCTCGAGTCCCCGTGGAGAATATTTATTGGCCAGAGAAAAAGGTACCCAAAGGCACATATTACGTGTATGTACACTTCTACAAAGAACACGAATTGTTCAAGAAAACAAATTTATCCGAATGTAGAATTCAAATTCTAAACAAAGGCGATCGATCTGAATTTTCCGCTCAGATGTCCACGTCAAACAAATTGCAATTCATCACAATGGCGAAGGTGTGATAATTTTGAAAGAGGACACTTCGATGGAGACGTTCATAGTCCGGCCACTACACCGTAGGTGTAGAACCATAGATTTGAATACAATTAGGAGCGTTTCCAATGCGTAACAAAACCATCATAGTTTTCGTAATAATGCTACTACATTGTTTCACGCCATTTGCATTTAATTTGTCAAACAACCTCCACGCCACGAATGCTGAATCTACTACCTCAAGAGACGCAAATACCGACATCAACGTAACCCAAATTGAATGGATTGGTCCCTCATATTATTGCAATCAATGTGTAAGTGACGTGCTCGCTCCCGGATTTCAAGAAGTCCGCATCACTGTTGTGAATGACGGCTTACTTACGGGGGCCGGCGCGTTAACTGTGTTCATTGATAGTGGAGATGGCATGGGGCCAGTTTCGATTGGCAGCCAATCAATTTCGCTGGCACCAGGGGGTGCATCCCAATATGTGTTCAGTTGGACAGCTACATCCGGCATAGGGCAGCAGATTGAAACCTATGCAGCAATGATTTCGGACATAGATTTGACCAACAATCTCCTCAATCAAAACTTCGAAGTGAGCGCAGATAATGCAGGCGAAGTTTACTCCGACACCTTGCCCGCAGATGGATCACGCCTAGCCCAAGAAAACGAAGTCGTTTCAGTCGGTGTTCGAAATGTAGGAAACATCGACACCGAGGCAACACCAATCATTACCCTCACATCTACTGCTGGTGGGGCACCTGTAACGTTCATTGGAACATCAGTCTCTCTTTTGGCTGGCAGCATTACCTTCCCACCATCGGTGGAACTTGCATCACTCATCATCAATGCAACAGGCCTGTCAGGCAATTACATATTGTCGGGTGATGTATACTTCAATTCTACAACCCCACTCTTCTCTGATTCTGTTGGCATAACTCCCCGTATAATTACGTTCAGCCCCTACCGAACCACCTTGATTGCACCGAGTGACCGAGCGATTGAACCAGGCGATTCGACGACTCTGACCTTCATAGTACAAAACATCGGAGAAGCACCCGATCGATACAATTTCACCATCACCGATGTCCAGGGTTGGGCCGACACATCCTCTAATCCATCTCAAACCCAAATCGTTAATGCATCTTCCTCGACAATCATTGTCGTTACAGTCGCTGTTCCCATGGGCACAGACCGCTCTTTGTCCGATTTAATCACAGTAGAAATCGAAAGTGAAGGGGGCGAATACAATCTTTCAGATTCCACGGCGGTTATGGCGGGGGATTTGCTATTGGGTGAGCTGAGTCATGGCAGTTGGTTCGTACCCATTATCCCCGGGACCGAAGAAACAATCCAGTACACTTTACGCAATAACGGAACCTCACCAGCAATCTTCAATCTTGCTGCAGGATTTTGGCAAACGGCGCCAGGGTGGACGGTTGAAGTATATCCAACAACTACTCCATACATGACTGTTGGAGAAGAGATCATCGTCAATGTTGTTGTTCAACCACCAGCCCTCTCACTTCCATTTGATCCTACCTCCAAACTCGCAGAAGGTAATCAGTTGACCCTGTGGACATCCATTACACCATTGGGCGGTGGCCCCAATGTGCAACAGACGACACTAGAGGTCCAATCTACAATCATGGTAGAATTATTCGCGGAACAAACTGAATTCCTAGTAGACCCATCTGAATTACCGATAGGACCCATATCACGATTCGTTGACATCGAAATGGAATTGCGACATAATCTCATTCTAGGTATTTCGACCACTGTAGATATTCAATTATCGGCAGAACCGATTACATTCACATCTTTAATACCGTCAAATGGTCCAAATGAGATTATGCGATGGAATAGCTCAATCACACCAAATCAAACTAGTATGAACTTGGGGGAAACAGAATCTCTTGTTGCTACAATTCTAGGCCCTTCAGATCTGCTTCCACTTGCAGGATCACTCGTGATAGACGTCGTTGCAAACCTCACTCTATCTGGGGCATTGAGCGGTATCCAGGCGCCCGAGTCGAATATCAGCATCACAATCACCATCCCCGAACTAACTCTAGTGGATGTTGAAATCCCAACTCCAACAATTGTGACCCCCGAGATTCTTTCGACAACACCCATCATCGTGTCGAATACAGGTAACCATCAAACAAATTTCACACTAAGTATCGACGGGCCAGAAGGTTGGATTGTATCTATATCCCCAACAATAATTTCTGACCTACATTCAATCGTAGACGCATGGCCTTCTGTTGGGGGGGATAATGTAACCACATCACTTAGTGTTACAGCACCTCAAAACACCCGTGCGGACACCCCCTTCAATGTCAATATCACTGTGTCGAGCGTCACGGGGGAAATTTTGACGGTGACCCCAATACCCTTCCTCGTAGAGGAAGTTATAGGGGCCTCACTTACTCCAGAATATGCTGTTGCCGTCATCCCGGTGAACGGCAATTCATCCATTGCATTAGAAGCCAACAATACTGGAAATTCTCTGCAAACATTTACAATTTCAATCGAGGAATCACTCGATGATATCAACTTAACATTGACCTCAGATACTGAAATTTCCATTGAACCGGGGGAAATCAGCATCGTTCAGATAGAAGTAACATCAGAACAATTTGCACGCGCCGATGACAATCACAGCGCTCAGGCGGTATTGTATCACAATGGAGTGGAACTTGATCGAATCGATGTTTATGTGGAAATGATCGCCAATCATCAAATTGAATTTGAACATACCAGTGAATATTCAGTTGTACCTGGAATGAGCCTTAGCATCCCAGTCAATGTGACCAACGTAGGTAATCTTGAGGAGTTCATCAATTTCACAACAATCGCCCCTAGTGGTTGGCAATCATCAGTCACACCATTGAATATGACAATTGATGGCGAAGGTGTTGAAATTTTGCCATTAATCATTGATGTTACAGTACCCCCTATGTCAAATGATGCAGACCTCAATCCAGGTTCAATCCACAATCTCATGGTATTGGCAAACAATGTTAGCGATTCAATCCAAGTAGGTTCGTCCTCGATACAATTCAATGTCGAACCCGTATTCGTCCTGTCCTCGGATGATTTCCCAGATGTGGTGGATCTATTGCCTGGTGAATTGAGAACATTCGACATCGTAATCTCAAATGATGGAAATCAAGATGTCATTCTAGATCTTGATTGTGAAGTGAATAGCCCAAGTCGATGGGATGTATCTGAATGCGACGCCAGTAACCTGACCCTACCCAGTGGGGAAGTGCGAACAGTTTCCTTTAGCGTTGAAGGAATCGCACCAGATCATTACAATCTCGAACAATCTGATTTACGTCTTACATTCTCACCTCAAGACAACCATTCAGGGGATGCTCTTCTTGCGACGGTGTTACGCATTAGTCGAATGCATTCAGATGCCCCCCTAGAACTCTCTGGCGGAGAGCCAATACACAATATCGAGGTAGATTGGATGCATGTACAAGCGGTCGGCCAAACCGCCGATTCTCGTGCGATAGCGTACGAATTAGAATTGGTAAACGCCAGTCGTTACATCAACGAAACATTGTATCCGGGAGATGTCAATTGGTCGCTTGAAATTGATTATGGTAGTGGATTCACCTCAATTTATAACTCTCCATTCACGCTGGACCCAGCAACCCCAATGCAATTGAAAACAATGACAATTCAAGCAATATTGCCACCTGCAACTAGCATACCTCCTGGAGACGGATGGACACTGATTTTCTATCTGACTCATCCCGAAGAAATGACCAGTACTCAGATTATTATCGATTTTCGAGTGGATGCGTGGGCCGACCCTTCTGTCATCACCATCGAGATTGATGGCGGTTCTGATCTCACTGAATCAAACCCGGGAACATTGGTAGCCCAAATCACAAATGCAGGAAATGCCGGCACCGCCCTTGGAATTGTAGCAACATTGGATTGCGACCCCGGTATAGATATTCAAGGTGAAGCGACACAAGCGATCATCAGTATGCAACCATTTGAGACAAAACAATTAGAGTGGCAAATAGAGTCTGATGCCCTTAATTGGTGGGTCTCGATGAACACAGTCCCATGTACCGTCACAATCGACTCACCAGAAATGGCGGGGGACAATGAATCGAACGATATCAAATCAGTATCGGTTGATGTTCAATCGTGGTCCCTCCCCCTCCTCGCCCTCATACCAATCACTCTCGCTTTAGTGACACAGTCGAGTCGCCTGTTGCGTAGAGCATCAGAGGATGAAAGATCCCTCATGTTGTGCGCATATTCGGGTTCAGCATTATTGGGCCTAGCCACACAATATAACCTAGGTTCTTACGTGAATTTCTCTTTGGCAGCCGCTGCGTTGCTATGGGTAGTTTTCATCGCATCGCGTTCCTCGGCTTTTGAGATACCAGCGATACTTTCTGACCAACAGAATATGCAACGGGGCTCAGAATCAATTATTGAAGATCATGAGGCTGAAATGAAACGAGTTCTGAAGCAACTCACGATAAAATTAGCTTTCGCCCCATTGGGTTTCATCCTAGTCGCGATGGTTATGCCAAATGACATCTCTTGGTCGCTTGCAAACATCAGTTCAATCATCTTGTACGCAACCATCGGCACACTCCTCGTCGTATACATGACTCTTCGAACTAGAAATATCTGGCTCACTATCTTTAATCAGTTGGCTGCTATGGAAATTGAATCGCAAGAATTGTTAATTCAACTGGGCAATCCATCAGCAGATTTGCGCAGAATCACTATTGGGCAGAGATGGGGAGAGGCACACGATGTAAGCGTGGAGGTGGATTCGAATGTCTGAAGTAACCACAATTTCAACTCAAGGCTCCTACAGAGCCCAAGTCACCCGGCTCAATCTTATTCTAGACGAACACCTTCGATTAATTCAAGAATCGGTGACTGACAAACATGCAAGGGACGCCCGTAGAAGCATCCGTCAAGCCCGCCAAGACATCGATCAACTCAAGGCCCAAGTCGGCCGAATGCATCGTTCCATTGGTATGTTACACACCATCATCAGAGAGCGTTCAACATCTGAAACTGAACTGGTTGATGTGTTACTGACAATGAAGACTGCGGAGACTCTCATCTTGCGTGGTGCTTTCGATGAAGCATCTCTACAATTGGAAAGATTGGTGGAACACTTACTCATCAATAGTGCTGCTTTGAACCCATTCATTTTCTATGAATTTTGGATGGGCGTAGAAGCGCGTTGGGATGTTAGTTCTGAGCACGGACAACTTTTCGTCAGGGTCGAGAATACAAGTTCCGGACTTCTTCCGGGCTTCAACGTCAAAGCCCCGGTCCCACCGAATTGGCGTTCATCACCCCCATCTCAAGCAATCATGGCCCTCAACCCAGGTCAATCATGCGATCTTGTTTTCAATATCACACCATCTGCAATGGCGGCCATTCGGGAGGTAGGGGCACCAGGAAGTTTACAGGAACGCCTTGCAATCCAATCTGGCTACAATTTGACTCAGGAGGGACTTACAATCGATTGCCGAGTTGAGAACAAAACGGGGGAGACTATGACTGAAGTTTTGGTGACACCATGGATCCCCCCTGGGTGGAAAACCAACTCATGGCCATTCATCAATAAACTAGAACCGAATCAGATTGAATTCGTTACAATATATCTTGATTTGGCCAAATAACCTCATGGGGGCCCGAGTATAAACGTGGAGTAGAATAAAATACCTTCTCGGCAGAAAAAATAGTACTGGAACGTGAACGAATGTCCCGATATAATAGATACCTGAAAGAGAATGAGAGCGGCGCCATCGGCATTGGCGCGATGATTATCTTCATCGCACTGATTTTGGTTGCTGCGGTAGCATCAACAATCATCATCAAAACAGCTGAAGAACTTCAACAAAGAGCTGAAGCAACCGGCGATGATACCCGTGACGAAATCAGCGGTAAAATCACCCTGGTTGGCGCATTTATCAGCGATGATACGGGCGGCGGTGCCGCTACAGCAGACGAAGTTACATTGATATTGCAACTCAGTGCAGGATCTGACACAACTCTACTTACAGATATGGATTGGTTCATCGTTTGTGATGGCGGTGCCGGTACAGCAGAAGTCAATACAGGCACCTTTGACACGATTGCAACCGAACTAGATGGATCTGCAATTGCTACAGGTTCATCAGTCGATTCTGGCGAAACTTTCCTCTTGCCTATTGACACCTCCGCCCTTTGCACACCGAGTGTTGGTGACGACCAAGAACTCCGCGTAATCATCACAGGCGGTGGCGAAACTTACGCTCAACTACACTACAACAGTGTAGATAACGGCGAAACCATCGTATGATACTATGATAACCCCTCTGCCCCCCTACGGGGGGCAGAGGACATCATGGAGGGATTGTGATGGGGTTATTGGCATTTCTCGGATTTGGCGCAGACGGTGATATTGACGCGATTGATAGCGCTTCAGTGCAGCGTTTAGAGGCCTTATCTGAACAAGCTGTAGAGGCCGTCATGGTTCCAGAGGAATCAATTCCCATCGAAGAGGATGCTTGGACCCTCGCTCCATCTCCCGTCAGGGCACGTGTTGGTGCCAGCGGCCTTGAACTGGCAAATACTGAGAACAAGCCTGCCGCTGCAGCTGCAGCAATAGACACCACAGCAATTGAACAGCGATTGGATGACCGATTCGACCGCATCGAAGCGACCATGAGCATCATCGATGCCCGGCTGACCCAATTACATGCCTCTGATATGTTGTCACACGTCCTTCCGACGGATACTTTGGTAACTGCAGATGGCGATGAGGGAGAGGCCACGGAACAGGAAACAGAATCTTCAGATGATGCCGATGACATAGAATCACCATCAGTTGAGACCGTTAATTTGCTCGATTTGTATGAAGGGAGTGTTACAGATCTCAATCCATTCCTCAATCATCGTCCTGATTCTCACTCTCTGGGGCCTTCAGTGACCGTGAGTGAAATATCTGCATTATTACTCGATCATCTTTCGTCCGAATCCGCCACGACCTTCATCGAGAAAGCAAAAACCAGCGGAATGATTTCTAAGACCGAATCAACCGAGTTAATTTCCATCATCGGTTTAGCAAATCCAGCGATTAATGATAATGGGTATGAACACCTGCCACACCGTACACTACTGATGTTTGGAGCAATGGTGGATGCCTGGCGAAATTCTCGAACAATCTCTAGCGAGGGGGCCTGAGATGTGGGTGGCTCAGTGAGTATCTCTGCTCTGATTGTCGGGACAGCGTTTCTCGGTATCTTTGCCTTAGCATCGTTGTCCCTCAATAACACTGCAATTACAGCATCAGAAATTCTTGAAGAGAACTCCGATGAGCCCGAAATTCGCCTCATCAATGCTTCTGAAGTTGGAGGCGTTATCCATCTTAACATGACCAATACAGGAGATGAAACTGTTTCATTTAATCAAACATGGTTCAGTATTGATGGTGCATCACCGATTAGAGCGAGTGATTACCATACACAGAACACAATTCTCTTTCCCGGAGAAACTCAACATATACAGTTGAACGGTACAGGAATCACATCTCCTTCGCGAATCTTTGTCGCAAGCATGGGCGGTCAATCTGGAGTATCATTCTCATGAGGTGTGGCAATGGCGGACGGCGGTACTAGTGAATTGATTATGCTGATAACCGGCTTATTGGTCGCCGGCATCGTCACCACCTTACTCGTCGCATCATGGGGTGGGCTTGCAAATTCTATGGACGCCGCCCAGAATCAAATAGAAGCCGATTCGAAAACTAAAGCGTCATTGGCCGGCGATCCAATGCAAGTTTCCTGGAACCAATCATCATGCCACCTCACTTTGTACATTCAAAATACAGGTACCCTTGAGCTGACCACCGTCGAACTTGGCGTAATCATCAATGGGACAGCATCCACAGTCAACCAAACACGATTACTTAGCAATACTTCTGTTTGGATTGCAGGAGAGGTGGCTGAATTGTATATTTGCCCTGCGGGAATTACGATGTCAACAGGTCAGGAAATTATCGTCACAATCTTGGTCCGAAGTGAACACTACAAAGGCATATCTGGTCAGTATTCATTCAGTGAGGTGGTCCGCCTTGTCTGATGATATTGGATTTTCCTTTGAATTGGAAACTGATAGCCTTTCAGATAGTTTAGGGCGGTACCTTCCCCGTAGGTCCCTCTACATTGTAACTGGCCATATTGGGGCAGGAAAGAGTTTGATTGCTCAGCGATTTGCCTTTGGCTTAGTTTCGAATGATGTTCGTACAACCACGGTAACAACTGAATTGACAACACGGGGTTGGTTGGAACAGGTGAACAGTTTGGGCTATCCATTAGAGGATGCAGCCAATTCAGGCAAATTCACATTACTTTCTCGCTTCGGAGTCGTCTCCGAAGAAGTAGAAGAGAACGTGGATATCGAAGACATATTGCAGTCCGAAGCGTTGCAGCATGCAGATATTTCCATTATTGATCGTGCATCAGCAATTCTCCAGCATTACGATGGTACACCAGATCAACTTCTGAGTCGTCTTCGAACATTTTGTTCTGAGGAACGCTCCCTCATGTTGTTATTGGATCCAGATGAAATTTCATCTGAAATGATGCGAACTCTATCATCCTCAGCTGAGGTTTCCATCGAGATGCGAACATCAGAGATCGGGGGTAGTCTTTCACGAGTTCTAGCGGTTAACCGCTTCCTACGTGCCGCAGGTCCAGTGCAACCTAGAATTGGTTGGCGGGTTGAACCAGGCATGGGCTTTATTGTCGATATTACAGCAGTCAGTTGAGGGATAAATCATGGAAATCGAAGAACCCGAATTCGCCCGAGGGGACCTCAACGGCGTCTTATCTCGGTTCGACCATGTTCGTGAATGGGTTGAGGATTTTGAATCGCGTCACGGCACCCGTCCAATGTATTACGGCCCATTGGATCGCGCCGCTTCTAAAATGGAACCACTCAATCTGATTTACCATCTTCGCGGACCTCTATTCGCTCATGTCTATCGACCTACGCAAGAAGAAGGAGGTGGTAGCACACTGTGGTTCGGTATCGAACCATATCTCACCGAAGAAG
>JAPKFG010000107.1 GCA_028821675.1 Candidatus Poseidoniales archaeon | reverse complement strand
ATTCCGACCAGAAGTGCCGCCAAATCTGCGGCAGAAAGCCATAGCGTATCCCGCTCAAGTCGAACACTGCGTGTCACCTCTTCACCTCGAGCAGCATCTCGTGAAATGCCTCGGTGCAATTTTCCCAAGTCATGCTACGTTCTGCCTCCTGTCTAGCCAATGCCCCCAATCGCCTCCGCTCATTAATGGGGAGTTCACACAATGTGTGCAACGCTATTCTACAGGCTTCATCATCACCTAGTGGAATCAATTTCAGCCATTCAGCATCACGGTAACACTCCAAGCCACTGACCTCTGAAGCGACCACTGGCAAGCCAGCAGCCGCATACTCAGCGACTTTGAGTGGAGATGCATGCCTCCAAACATCACGTTTCGGTAAATGCAGCACGCCGACATCAGTACCTGCCAATCGGGAAGCGACATCTCCAGGACCTTCCACTCTGGTCATATTGGACAATCGATGAGAATCATTGCCTTCACCAAAGAGCAGGAGGTTGACTCCCATTTTTGTCAATCGATCGAGTTCCCGAGAACGATCCAGAGAACCATGGCAAACAACTAGCGGATCGCTATTCATAGTTGCGCACTCAAATGCCGCGATATCGACGCCAGCAGGAACAATCGCAGAGGGCTTTTGCCATCTCTGAGAGGCTTCCATATAGGCGCTTTTTACCGTTCTTCCTGCGCTCTGATTACGCGCGATAGCCCATGCTTTGTTGTATTGTTTTCTTTGCATCCAACCGATGATTCCAGAGGTGATTGGGGGACTCCTGTCCATGATGACCCAAGGCAATTGTACACGGGCCAATTCACTTGAAGCGCCTTGAATGCCCGTCCATTCAACGATTGCTGTACAATATTCGTCAAGTTCAATTGAGCGCAATTTCTCAGCTATACTTCGGTTAAACGTCTGGTGTCCACGACCTAATATTGTTGACCGCTCCACTCTATGTTGTCCATCAGGACTCATAAATTCGATTTCCCAACCGCGTTTATTCAGAGCCGCAGCAATCCCTTTTTGTGTTGTAGCAGACATCTCTGAAAATCGACGATGGGTGATCCATAGGAGTTTCATTGTGCCACCTCATCATACAAATTTCCCCACAATGGAACTACTTGTTTCAAACTGTATTTCTTTGCTTCTTTGGGTCCAGCAGCAGCCATTTTTTCCCACTGTGTGCCCTCCATCAATTGCTGCATTGCTTCGGAAAATGCTGATGCTGTTAATTCGACAATCATTCCAGATTTCTCAAAGACTCCTTGACTGGCCTGTGATGCCAATACTGGCATTCCTCTGGCCATGGCTTCGATGACCGACATTGAGAGCCCCTCCCATTTTGACGGTGACAAAAGTGTTCCACATGTATCCATGAGCCTTTCTTTAGCCTCACCATCAACCCATCCATGACCGATGATTCCGAGCTCATTGTGCTCGATTCCAGTAATATGCAGAGTTACATCTAGACCTGTTGCTCTCAGCATTCTTGTTGCTTCCATCGCAATTCCATGCCCTTTCATTGGATTTGCACGCCCCATCAAGAGGAACTGAGTACGATCTCTTTCCGATGACTTTGACACATCGGGTACGGGATTTGGGATGACACTAGATTCACCCAGCCAAGGAGAAAGACGCTCTTGCCAAGCATCTGTTAGAACTACGGTGTGAAGGATGGAGCACACACGATGAACCTCAGGCCCTCGTTCTTTGCAATGGCGATCAAAATCACCTGAATGGAGCGATAGAACGATGGGTACGTTGGCTCTTTGTGCAATTTTGATGATCCCCTTCTTTCTCTTCCATGACCACCGAGTCGCTGTGTGGATATGCACGATATCGACATCTCCTCTCATCAATCGTTGGTCTAATTCATTGCGAACTCTCCACCAGGCCTTCAAGACTGGGATGATGCCCCCATCGGCATGACTTGCCATAATTTCCGATTTCCAACCATCGGGTGGATTGGCAGCAAGGAGTTGGATTACGGCCCCCATTCCACCTTTGGTCTGCGAGGGTCCGACGTGAAGCACCGTACGCATCGCTTTCCCCTCGTCTGGCTCACAACGTATCTATCGAATGAAGGGCTCGCCGTGACAGTTCTCGACGGTGTGCTTATCGTTGACCCTGTCAAGCGACCCATTGGAGAGGTCGATGATTGAGAGGTTAGCCTTCCTCACCGTGCAGGTCGGTGCAACGATTGCCGTCATCCTTCCTTTGGGAATTCATTGGTTGTTGAATCGTAGATGGATGCGTCAAAAGCCATCCGCGCCCGAGGCTTGCAAGGACGAAGATCTACCCCAATTATGCATTGTAATCCCAACATGGAATGAAGCCAATGTTATCGAATCGAAATTGGATGACCTTGTAGCCCAACGATATCCTGAATCGAAGCGTCGCCTCATGTTGATTGATTCAGCTTCTACAGACCAAACCGTGTTGATTGCTACCAAGTGGAATGAAACCCATGGGCATGGCTTGGAAATTGTACAGATGCCTGCGAGATTAGGTAAATCAGCCGCCATTAATCGGGCCATGCAGGAACTGACTGAATCAGACGAAATTTTCGTTATGACAGATGCAGAGGCCACACTCGAAGAAGGTGCACTGCGTCGGATTGGTCGATGGATGAAGGACCCCTCTATCGGAGCAGTTTGTGGAACACTGACTGACACAACAGGAGACTCTACCTATCGGGGCTGGTATCGGTGGTTCCGTTCGGGAGAATCCCGGGCGGATTCAACCCCCATCTTTGAAGGTTCAATCGCAGCATACCGGGCAAGTGCTCTACATCCTGTGGAACCGGGTGCCAATGCAGATGACTCTCAACTAGCGGTTTCTGTTCGAAATGAAGGATTGCGTGCAATTTCGGATGAATCCATTCGTTTTTCTGAGTCCCCCATAACCGATGATAGAGAGTATCATGATCGCTCTGTAAGAAGGGGCCAGGGTCTTTCTCGCCACTTTTGGCGGCAACGGTCTCATTGGTTCAAAAATGGACGTTGGGGCACCATATTGGGGCTGAATGGTCTACAGCACTCGATCTCGCCCTGGTTTGTTCTGATTGGCATACTTGCTGGATTCGCTCATGCAAGCACGGTGTTTCTGATTGGATGGTTTGGTGGCGAACCAATGTTCTTGGATCGAGCCATGTTGTTGGTTGACGCGTTGGTTTTGGCAAGCCTTGGATTGGGAATCACGGGGCTGCGAATCCCACTATGCGCATCTGCCGTTGCCTTTTTGACACAGAACCTTCGCCTCGTACAAGGCATGATACTCCTTCAGTTCGGACGCAGTTTGCATCAATGGGATGCTAGCGAATCGAATAGGCGTCGACGCTGAAACAAAAAAAAGCCCCCCGGGGGCGCCGAAGCGCCACCGGGGGACAAGTGTGTAATCCTGGTTTATGGTTTCGAGTTAATCGGTGTTACTGAGATTAATCTCAAGCAACTTGGACGTCGCTCGTACCAGCAACAGTACTGCCACGGTATGTGACGTACAAGTCGATGGTTGTTGAGCCCGACTCTGCGATGTCAGTACCGCTCTCTGAGAGGATCAGGAATTCGCCTGTCTCCCAAACTGCGTTGTCTGACCCATCTTGACTGATGGCGCATTCTTCGTCTCCGCCTGTGGAGCAATCGTAGGTGTTGTCACCCACGCTTAACTTCATCACTACGAACGCCCAGTTAAGGTCGTCCTCAGCGTGGTTCCATCGCATGCTAATCAAAGCATCATCCATGTCTCCACCAGTCGTTGCCATTGCGTCTGCGTCGTCAGCGGTGTAGCTGTTGCGTGTACCGCTTTCGGGCTGATCTGCAGCGAGGCTGTTT
>JAPKFG010000030.1 GCA_028821675.1 Candidatus Poseidoniales archaeon | reverse complement strand
ATTGCCGGAATACCATACGAGAACGCCTCCATGATCGAGACGGGCAATCCTTCGCTGCTGCTGACATTGACGAACACATCTGCTGAATTCTCTTCGAACCATTTTAGAACATCTTCATGCGCGACCTGACCCATCAGATCAACCTCAACATTATCACCAACCTTTCCTGTTTCAACCAACACTGTCGACAGAGTATCACCACCACCGATGTGTGTCCATTTGATCTTACGTTGAGTGTGTTTGAGAGCTGCAGCAATCAGATGTACACGCTTGACTGGGAGTAAGGAAGATACTGAAACCACATGCAGACGATCATCATTCGACGCTGCCGCAGGTTCATGCTCATCCACACCGAGGCGTCCCAATTCCACTTTATGGGCAAACTTAGGATATTTTTCACGAAGATGTACAACCCCCGCTTCTGAATCGGGTAGAATTGCATACAGTCCTCTTAGCGCGAATCCCTGCATTGGCAAGTATTTCTTTCCAACCCTTTCAGCATAGATATCGCCCCCATGCCCCCGTGAGAATGAGACGATTTTCTTGTGACGGCGAGAAAGTTCAGCAGCGATACTGGCTCCACGATTTAGCCAGAATGACACAGCTCCATCGATTTCAGAGAATCGCGAACCCAGCACCCTCTCGATCGAATCACAAGCAACCTGAATTTGTGCTGCCTCCCCAATCACTTCTCTGGGCGCGAACGGTCTTGAGGCAAGCACCTCTCTCATCACACCCTTCACATTGATGCCCGCACCCAAACGGCCCAGAAACCCTCTCCGATTCCATTGGCTCAACATTCTCGCATGCACACCGGTGAGCACCTCACAATTCTCGGGTATTTCTCGTGTCATTTCACCGAGTGGATCCATGGTCGTAGGCAATAGTAGAATTTTATCGAAATGCGGCGCAAGGTCCCGAATCTCATTGGATACAAACGATTCACCAGGGGGATATGGCCAATGGTCGGTGAGATAGAGAATCGTATTACCCATTATTCACACCTCTGTGGTTGGCCACAACGGTGACCAATTCATATCACCTTCTGGCCCTGTCATGATGGAAACACCTTGCCCCGGCCCGTGAACGAGAATCGAATCTCGCACAGGGCGGGATAATAAATTTTGATTTTTTGCCAAGGTATCTCGCATACCATCAAGACAATCTTCACGAACTAGTGCCAATAGGTTTCCACCGAAACCTGCCCCCATGACCTTCACTCCAAGCACACCTTCACAATTCCGACAAGCATTTGCAACCAGATCCATTTCTGGCGTCCGAATTCCATACAATTCACCCGCATCTTTCCAGGCTTGATCCATGTAACTACCGAGTGTGGCAGCCTCTCCATTGGCGTGCAGCAACACCTGAATCTCTTGAGAGCGTTGCAATTCCCCCTGGGCAAATACCAACCAATCGTTGATTCGCAATTTAACACCATCAGCGGCGTGAAGGGCGGGATATTTTCTCATTACATTCTCAGAAATTTCGGCAACATTGAGGGCATCTGGTAATTTTTCAGTAGAATCAGCCAACATCTGTGGGATCACATCGCGCGCTGCCAAGGCACGTGCATTGAATGCCAATTGCGCCGCCCTACTCTTATCTGAAGGGTGTGTGAATATGGTTACGAATCTATAATCCGCCAACTGAGCCGATGAATCAAGTGTTCGTGCCGTGAATGGTCGAAAGGTTAGACGCAACATTTTCCCTGCTTTTGCAAACACCATTGTGGCATGATCCATCATTCCACCTCGTGTACCTACATACCATTCAGCATCTGCCGTTTCTTCGACTAACGCACTCTGTTCAAGTGACAAACCATTGGCGAGCCTAATTGCAATTGAAGCGCATATTGCCAATGCCGAGGAAGAAGATGCACCCGAAGCCGGCGGAATGTTTGAATCAATCAACAGATCAAATCCGACTTTCACATCATGATGCATTTGTGCATGATGAACAGAGCCACGCACATAATTCGACCAATGAGGAGCGGGTGTGCCACAAGCATCCAACCATTCTAACCAACTGTTCGACCCCGTTGCGCGTGGCGGCGTATCATCATTCAAATCGAACTGACAATCTTCGAATTCCCCTACGTTGAACATTCGAATCACCGAATCACTCCTCGGCGAGATTACCGCATTCATCAGAGCGGAATCGCTGGCAAATGTCACTAGTTCAGGAGTGAACGCTTCCCAATAATCGGTGTGGTCTGCGGCTAGACATAGGCGCGCAGGAACTCGAATCACCCAGCAATTATCATTTTCAAAACGCATAGACGCTTCGTCGAGTAGATGCTCAACATTAGAATCCGTAAAGCCATCCATTGGGGTCGGCGAAACCATCACGCCACCCCCATTTCAGTCTTCACAGCCCCCCAAACAGTTTGGACTATGTCCAACCATTCGTCATTTGTAGATTCAGAATCCACATATCCTGAGAGATCATTTGGATCAGCATCGATGTGAACGACGTCAACACCCGAACAATCGCGTACCGCATCAGCAACTTCTGACACAGTCACCGACCGACCGGAACCAACTGGTATGATTGTTGTATGTGGTGCAGCAGAGGGTGGTTGTAGAATACATTCACCAATTACATCGAGAACCGTTTCGACATTGACAAGATCCTTGACCGAATCTCCGGTGCCCATGATTGTGATGGGCCCACCAGACGCAGCTTGCCTTGCAAATACACTGATCAAACCCTGAGCGCGGCCATTCACACCTACACCCTGTACAGAGGAGATTCGTAGAACAGTCACAGGCCGCGCATCATCAGCACTACTCAACAAGACCATTTCTGCGGCTGCTTTCCCCGCCCCATATGAATCGAAGGGGGCCACAGAAGAATCTACACTGAACACTCCTTCATCTCGCGAATGAACCCGAATACTACTGGCGAAGATGATGTGACATTCATCCAACATAGACACAGCGCCGACGACTCTCTGTGCCAACCTCAATGCAACACCATCTGCATCGTAATCGCCAGGCAAGGATCCTGCCAAATGGACGATTGCCTGACAATCGTTCTCTAGTAAGTAGGCGGCTAGAGCATCGGGTGTATCTAGAGAACGTAAATCGATTCCAAATCCGGCATCACCTAGTTGAGTGAGTAAATGCCCTCCAATGAAACCGGAAGCACCGGTCACGCCAATCATGGACATCACTCCAATCCAAGCATGACAATACATTGGCGGATGTGCTCAACCAGTTCAGAATCCTCAAACATTTCAGCGTGAGAAGAGTTGTATTCGGAAAGATCCGCCTTCCGCATGTTCGCGGCAGGCGACCAATCACCGACAGGTGGTGCGACCACATAGTGCGTATCGGTTTCATACAGGCGCGCAATTTCATCCGAGGTCACCAAATCCTCGTGTAGTTTCTCTGCACGGATGAGTCCACGAACATCAACTTCGAAGCCACCCTCCCGTAGATTCATACCTTTGAACACAGAGAGCAATTGACCCAAACTGAATCCCTTCATCTTGAGAACGAAGATTTCGCCACCCTCAGTCAACTCAACAGCGTCGAGTACCAGAGCTGCAGCTTCGGGAATTGGCATTGCAAACCGAGTGATTGCCTCGTCACTAATCCAAACTTGGCCGCGCTCCTTGATTCCCTTGACCATGGCAGGAATGACGGACCCACGTGAACCCAGAACATTGCCAAATCGAACACAAGCACACAACATATCGCCCGTTGAGTTACCATCGAGAGTCAACTTCTCAGCGACATACTTCGATGCACCCATTGTAGAAGTGGGTGAGACCGCCTTGTCTGTAGAGACCATGAGCATCATTTGAACGCCCGCATCCTTTGCAAGATCAACGACGTTCTGCGTACCGAGAATGTTGGTTTTCACGGCCTCAATTGGATTCTGTTCACAGATGAGTACGTGCTTCAGTGCCGCTGCGTGAATAACAATGTCCACATCTGTTTGGAACGCGCGCGCAAGGGATTCACGATCGCGCACATCACCAATGATGAAAGTGATATCATTTTGACCAACCAATTCTTGTTGGAAGTAGAAATGTTTGGAGTCATCTCGGGAGAAGATTGTGATGTGTTTTGGTTTGCGGTCCATCAATTGACGAACAACTTCAGAACCAATAGAACCGGTTCCACCGGTGACCAATACGTGCGCACCTTCGATTCGCATACATCCACCCTAACGACCCTAGCCGACGCTTTGGGGGCAGCCCTTTCCGTCAAGAACGTTCCCTTCGTCCTATAAATGCCCGAAATACAGCCTAGCGACTGATTGATGGGGTAAAACGCACTCGAACGCCACATGGCCTCTCGCCGGGCGGCATCCTGCCTCATCGCACTATTGCTCATGGCGAGTCTAAGTGGATGTTTTGGGGCCGAGGATTCAGCAACCAAGGCCACAGAAGAAATCTATCCAAGCATTTGGGATCGCCACTCGTTGGATTGGAACGTTTCCCATACCCACAGCTTCCTCCTAAATCCGGGCCCCCACCACGCACTCGATGTGCAAGAAACCACCATCCAAGTAGACACCACAGGTGTTTGGGAAGGTGGCCCAAATTCAGCAGACGTTCATCTATCATATTGGCTGCCTTCCAATACTCAAGAAGGCGAGGAGGTCCCAATCATTGCAGTTGTTAGTCCCTATTTTTCGTATGGCCAACCAGGCGACGAATCATCCCCAACCAACGTTGTGGGAGGTGGACGTGGCGAATTCATCTACGACAATTTCATTCCACATGGATACGCATTCGCACAGGTCGCTGTTTTTGCCACCGAGGACAGCACCGGCTGCTTTGATTATCGAGGAGATGGCGAGGGCCTGAGTATTCACACCGCTGTTGAGTGGCTCGGCAATCAGGAGTGGAGCAATGGCAACGTCGCTATTTACGGCAAGTCCTACGAAGGTGCAACCGCATGGGAAGCCGCAGCCCAAGGCAGTTCACACCTGAAGACCATCGTACCTATTTCAGGGACCACTGCGCTTGGCCCCCTTCTCTACAAGAACGGTAGTGCAGAAGCCCGTTCACAGGTGATGCATTCGAATTATGGTGGCAGCATACTCGATTACGACGATGACGATCTCGACAATATGTGTGCAGATGTCATTGAAGGATTCTTGGCTGGACCCACGCGGTATGGCTTGGGTGAGGCTGATCCGTACATGGACAACTACTACGATGAGCGTAGCCACATTGACAAGGCACTCGGAACCTACAACGGTAGCATATACTGGGTTCAGGGATTACAGGACTGGAACGTTGACCCACACCAGGTCTTCGGTGGCCCCCCGGGTACAAACTGGTATCAGGAGTACATCGACAACGGTTACGAGGTTGCGGGAATGATTGGCCAATGGGAGCACAATTACCCAGATCAATGGACCAAACATAATAATCAGGATTCAGGTTACGGCGGCGAAGCAATCCACAACATGACTCGATGGGATTGGGCTCAAGACCTGTTTGAATGGATGGAGTATTATCTCAAGGACATTGGCTCACAACCGGCACTCCACGCACAGGTGCAACGAAACGATGGTCAATGGCGAATCGAAGAAACGTGGCCACCATTGGATGTCGAACGAATGTCACTAGACATGAGTGAATGCAGTAACGATGGTTCGTTCCTTGGCGGTGGCGCACCTGTTGTTGGTGGCGGCCAAGTCGTTACAGTAGAATGTCCAGCCATGAGTACTACGAACCTCCACATTGCAGGTCTCGTATCCCTTCACTTGCAGGCCGTTCCAACCTTTGATGGGGGCCAAGTCTTTATCGAAATGCAAGATGCCGAGACAGGCCTTCGACTCGGTCATGCAACCATGGACATTCGGTATCACGCAGGTGGATACGATGCACAGACCGTCATCCCAGGGGTTGCTGTTACCATGATGATGGAATTCCAAGCGATTGATGCCATCCTTCCTGCTGGCCATGGCCTTCTTTTCATTATGTCAGATCAAGGTGAGGATTATCTCGCTCCTGCGTGTGGCAATGCCTGCACAGTCCACGTCTTACCATCCTCTTCGACACTTGAACTTCCTATAATCGATCGCGATGGCAGCAATGTGCTAATCACACCCCAACCATCAGAGTAGGAATCCACCGATATCATCGATGATCCTCAGACAGTTCTCATCATCTGGTGAATGCTCAAGCGCAGTTCTTGCAGCATCAAACGCCGCCATTTTGTTCCCAAGCGCTTCGTGCGCGCGAGCAAGATTAGACCATGGGTGTCCGGGTGCATCATATCGTTGGGAACGCGTTGCAGCTGCTAGCCACGGAATAGCCGCAGTCGGTTGCTCCATCTGCAACAAGATGGCCCCAATGTCATTCCAAGGATTACCCAACCGTTCATCGGCTTCAATCGCTTTTCGACACCAACCAAGGGCACCCCAAGAATCATCCATTTCGGAAAGAGCCCAACCGAGGAAAGTTGCAGATTCAGCTGTTGGTGCCAAACGGAAAGCCTCGCCTTGATGCTCCGATGCAAGTTCAAAGATTCCCATTTGCAAGAGGACATGGCCCATGCGAAACAAATCGTCAGAGATTTGTTCCCTGAGTCCAACGAATTCACTTTCGGGAACATCTGAGTGTACCGGGTCAATCGAATACCATACTCGTTCCACCATGTCCAACATTCTAGCCGGCCCGAAGCGATCGCGAGTTGGCATGTAATTAGATTCACACCACGCCTTTTCAATCTCCATTCTCCCATCACCATATTCAGAACCTCGTTTCATGGCGGCCCCAGTTTCAAAGGCAATCAAAACATCCTCTGGCCATGGATCCACATCCCAACAGGCCACCCATTGTGCCATCAATTCCCCTTTACCATGGTGTTGGATGAGTTGGAGCATACTTCGCCCATCATTTTGGATAGGCAATACAGCATAGCCATGGTCTTGTACACGCATCATGATGCTCATTGGGAGAGAGGGAAACATTCCCGTGGAGAGAACCCGGTCAAACCCAATCTGGGGCGTGTAGTCATCCAATTGATCAGCACCAATGATATCAATTTCACAATCAAAAGCCTTGGCGACCACATCGAGTCGCAATTTTTGCCAACGTTCTGCCAACACTTCTCTTCGAACTTCATCTGGTTCAAGGACAACAATTCTCTCTGCGCCGATATACATCAACAATTCAGTCCACCAATTTCCACGCGGACCCAATAGCAACACACTATCCCCCCTCTCAAGTTGTAGAAGTTGCATAATCTGACAGGTTTCAAAGAGGCCTGGAAGTAATGAATGGTGCATATTGACGCCCGTCCACCACGGAATTCTGAGGCTAGAAGCATCGAGGTTGGATACTTCCTCCTCTAAAGGAAATGGCAATCCATGGGGGCCTCGAGGACATTGCCGCATGGCGTCTAGAACTTCTTCCAATTCAATGACACCAAATTGAGCGAGACGCCCCATATGCATCTCATGATTTGGTAGGAGGGGCCATTCCTCCACCAGAGGTAGTGCACCCACATCACAAGAAGGCGCGCCAGACAGGGGGGGATTCGCGCTCACGCGCGGCGAGTTTCCAAATGAGCACTTGAAGTCCACCCTGACTCAGATACAGGCCAAGGTGATTTACACACACTATTTTCTGTGCCGTCAACGGAATAAGTCGTCTACAGATTGAACAATCAAATTGGGTTGCTGTTCTGCATCCTCAGGCAACGAATCGACATCTTCCATTGTCGCTTCTCCCGATAAAACGAGAATGCCTTTGACGCCTGCTCTTGTGGCCATTGCCATATCCGTGTAGAGGCGATCTCCAACCATGGCGCACCGATTTGGTTCTAAACCAAGTTCCTTGATTCTGTGTTGAATCATTCCAGGCTCGGGTTTTCCGCAGACATGAATTGGCGTGACTCCAGTCGCAGCCTCAAACATCGCCATGTAAGCCCCAGTGTCAGGAAGTCCACCATCAGGGGTAGGGCACACAACATCCGGATGACTCACTACCATTGGAACGCCTTTGTGAAGGTGAATAGAAGCGGTTGCGATCTTTTCGTATGTGATTTCCGTATCATAACCCAACACAACAATCTCAGGGGCCTCAGCATCCATTGTAAGCCCTGCATTATTGAGCATCTTCTTCATCCCTTCAGTGCCAACCAGATAGACACGATTGTAGCCGCCTCCATGAAGCCAGGAGATGAGATCATGCGTTGAAAGAAGCACATCATCTGTTGTTGCTGGAATACCGAAAGCACTCAATTTATGCAGATATTGTTCGACAGAACGACTGCTGTTGTTAGATAAGAAAAATCTCTGAACACCACGAGATTCACAGCGATCAAGGAATTCAAGGGCGCCATCAATCAAATGACTACCAAGATACATGGTGCCATCAAGATCGAGAAATACAGCATCAATATCAACCAATGAAGAATCCATTTTTGCACCTCAGAATAATAGGGATTTAAGCATCCACCATTTGGTATGGAATTGGCCTTGAGCTTCCTTGGATGAAATCATGTCGGTAAGAGCACGTTGCAATTCCTCATTCTTGACTGCCTTTGAGATGAAGAGATTCATCAACCACTTTCTTTTGACTAAACGCTGTAGTTTGTATGAGTTTGTTAATTCCGGAGAGAGTTCTTCCCACAACTTCTCCTGATATTCAACTGCTGATTCAGAGGTAAATCCTTCCTTGTGGATTTCGATGTCATAGATGTCCGATGCCATCTTCGCTGATAGCAATGCGTTGCCGATCCCTTCACCAGTAAATGGGTCGACCAGTGACGCGGCATCCCCTATGCACATCGCTCCTGCCATCGCTATACGCCGAGGCTGGAATGATGGTGGCTTTTTGCGTGGGCTGCCAAACGGTAACTGCCACCCCTTGCCTGATTTCTCAACCATTTTCGCGTTGGCAAATCGCTTCTTAAATTTATCAGATTCATAGATGACCCAATCCTGTAGGCCGCGAAGTTTGACTTTCTGCTTATCCATCTCAGCGATGACCATTCCGATGCCCACATTGACCACCCCACCACCCACGGGAAATATCCAGAAATAACCGGGAAGCACTCCATCAATGAAGTGAATCTCAATTGCGCCAGCCCAATCTCCGCACCCTTTCACCCCAGTCCAGTATTCACGATATGCGGCACAGTAGTGCGATTTATCGACCATTGGTTCATCGTGGTGAGCAGTAATTACTCGGGCCACGGGACAATTGTATCCTCCTGCTCCGATGGTGAGGGGTGCGGTATAGTGCAGATTTTCTCCATCATGAACCCCTGAGATCCCTTTCACAGCGTCGCCTTCAATGTGAACCTCTTTTACAGTAAAATTCTGGATTACAGAACCACCAGATTCCAATACCTTCTCGTTGGCATTTCGAAAGAGCAGTGTGTCGAACTGTCGTCGAGGCAGACTGTAACCAGCTTCTCGCTTTTCAAATTCCTCTTCAGGAAGAGGGATTCGTACTTCTCTTCCATTTGGCCCTCCGAAGATAATTGAATCGACTCTAAAATGGGGTGTTTTCTCTAAGGCGACTTTCACTCCCAACTCCTCGACATGCTTCAGCGACTTCCCTCCAACCGCATCTCCACAGGTTTTGTCCCGTGGCCAGATCGCCTTCTCCAATAGCAGAACCTTGAGCCCCTTCATTGCCATGTATCCCGCAGCTCCGCTGCCACCAGGCCCACCTCCGACGACGATAGCATCGAATGCGGTTTCAGAAACAGGAACGGGCCCCGAATCAATTGGTAAATCCCAATCCATCAACGCACCCAGCCGTAGGCTGGTACCCACGGTCTTCAAGCGTTGGGGCGTTGATTTCATGGATAGAAGCCCCATCCCGTCATCATGAACGCCGGTATACGCATCATCCAAACGACCCTACCCGGCACTTGGATTGAAGCCGAGGTTGGCGCTTTCTCCCAGTCGATGTTGGAGGCCGGTGCCGCTTGTGTCCAACATTCATCCATTCAATCTACATACAAATGGAAGGGTGTTATTGAATCATCATCGGAATGGGGATTGCAGTTGAAAGTTTCTGAATCTCACTTCGATAAGGTGTTGGCAGCACTCAATGAAATTCACCCATATGATGTTCCACAAATCATTCATTGGGCCGCAGAATCAACCCAAGATTACGCCGATTGGGTTGATTCTGACTAGACGCCCACAGCGCTTGATTGAAATGCTGGTTAAGGCGCACCTGTAGCATGGCCGACGACCACGCGGACAAACGGTTCGCAACCCGTTCGGTCCATTCGGGTACACAACACATCGAGGGCGCTGTGAATACGCCAATCTTCCAATCATCCACGTACTATCTGACCGACGAACGCTATGCAGGCTGGGCAGACGGAGCCCAACACACGCTGATTTATTCTCGTTTGTCTAGTGTTAACTCTGAGGCGTGTGTCGAGAAGATTTGTGCTCTTGAGGGTGCTGAGGATGGTGAATTATTCGCCAGTGGTATGGCAGCCATCTCGACTGTTCTGATGGGTTTGCTTTCCAAGGGCGATCACGTCGTGGCCAATCCCGATATCTATGGTGGAACATATGGTTTGATGACCCAGGAACTACCTCGCTTTGGCATCGATGTTAGCATGGCTGACGTGCGCGACCCTCAATCGTATGAGGCAGCAATCACCCCTTCGACAAAAATTCTCTATATCGAGAGTTTATCCAACCCTGTTCTGAAAATATGTGACATTGAAGCCATGGCCGCAATCGCTCGTGCACATGATCTCCTTCTGGTCATTGACAACACATTCACCACGCCGTGGGGCTGCCAACCCATTGAGTTGGGATGCGACCTCGTCATCCATTCCACCACCAAGTATCTGGGTGGCCATTCAGACATTGTTGGTGGCGCGATCGTAGGACGCAAGGATCTCATCGCTGAACTGTTCCCTAAGAAAGTCCATTTCGGCGGATCACCCGACCCTCATGCCTGTTACTTGCTGGAGCGGGGCATGCGTACCTTGAGTGCTCGCATGCCAATTCATTGTGCCAATGCCGCTGAGATTGCCAAGCGGTTGGAAACCCACCCGCAGATTTCCAGTGTAATTCACCCATCATTGGCTAGCCACCCAGATTACGAGGTCGGTCAGCGCATCATGCCCAAAGGAACAGGTATGCTTGCATTCATTGTCAACGGTGGTGATGTGGCAGCATTGCGTTTCATGCGGGGATTGAAGATAATTTTCGAAGCCACGAGTCTGGGCGGGGTAGAGAGTCTGATTGAATGCCCATTCAACACGAGCCATATGTCCATTCCCGAAGATGTTCGAATGGCCGCAGGAGTCGTCCCAGGTTTTGTCCGTGTGAGCCTTGGTATCGAAGATGTAGAGGATTTGTGGGAGGATATCAACCGCGCCCTCAACGATATCTGAATTCAACATTGGCCGGGGATTGAATCAAAACCTCGTAGTAATTCGACAAGGTATGGACTGGGGTACGGACCCTGAAGATTTCCAGATTACCACTGGATACAAACGGATTCGTAGAATCAACCGTGCACTCATGGAAACTTGGTTTCGAGAAATATCTCTGGTCGACATTGACACTTTGCCCACTGAAGGGGGTATTCTGTTCACCACATGGCACCCCGGAGGTATGATTGATCCCATGTTGATGATGGCTTCGTTACCCGGAAGCCTCACATTCGCAGCAAAACATACAATGTTCAAAATTCCAATCTTTGGCCGAATTGTAAGAATGGCGGGGGCAAAACCCGTTCACCGGGCCCAAGATTCCAAGAATACAGAAAGTGAGGGTGGTACTCGTTCAGCAAAAAATTCAGCACTCATCGAAACCTTAGGTGATTCAGTTGCAACAGGAGGGCGAGTAGCCATATTTCCTGAAGGTGTAACCCATCTGAAACCACATCCGGTCAGGCTTCGCACGGGAGCAGCTCGAATTCTTCTTCACGCCATTACCCAAGCAAGAGAAGAGGGTTTTCCACAACCCCATGTCATCCCACTCGGTTTGCATTATAGTGACCAGCATCGATTCAGAGAACGTGTCAGCCTCCAAGTCAACCAACCGTTGCCAATTCCTCCTTTGCCCGGTGAAGATGGAGCCCCCGAACCTACTGTAGAAGAGGTTACAGAATTTGGCGAGCAAGCCAACGAAAGAGCATGGTGTGGCACGATTACAGAACTCCTCAGAATGGAGATGGATCGATGTAATCAAGCACAGGAAACATGGGAAGACAGAGAACTTGTTTGGCGGGCAAGGAGAATGATTCACGTTCATCGCGCTTCAGTTAACATGGCTCCCAAAGGCCCACTCCCCTATGATCAGGCATTGCTTGGCTCACGCAGAGTGCGGGCGGCATGGCAATACCAATCCCTCAATGATGCCGAACGAACCGCAGATATTGAAGAAAAGTTTCGTGAGCACCACTATGACATGAATAAATTGGGCTTCCGTTCATGGGAGATTTCCAATCGTGAAGAGCGCATTTCCAAACGTGCCCTTGCGAAGAATATGGTGTACTGGTTTTGGTCTATTTCTTGGATGCTGGGCGTTATCTCATGGGGCGCGCTCCTTGGTTCAATTCCACCCTATATGTTCACAAGAGTGGTGACCAATCGATTGGCGAGAATTGAATCCAACAAAGCGGGTCTCGGCACAATGAAATTACTAGGATCAGTGATGGTGTATCCAATCTGGTGGGCCCTCATTTCCCTACCCATCGGGTGGTTTATCTCGTCACCAGATTCAGCACTTCATGATGTCAATCTACCAAGCATCATCTTGCCAATGTTGGCATCGATTCCGTGGCCATTGACAGCTTTGATTGTGTTGTTTTGGTGGCCACTATCCGCACGAATTCATCTCAAATTGTATGCCCGCGCTAGCCGTTCTTGGCGCGCCCTCCGATTGGGTTTCAAACTTCGCAGTGGTGCGGTGGATTGGGAACAACTGTTGCAGACGCATGCTTCATTGGCCAAGGAGTTGGCCACCATTGGCGACGGTCTAGTACTTCCAGGGGATCCCGATTGGACCAATCCTGCGCCAGGAGTTGATGATTGGCAAGTTGTTCGTACACGATGAACCAATATCTAGACGCATCATCAGTAACCGCCATCCATCGAAAATAAGAGAACGAAACAACCTACAAAAAAGATTAGTGGAATCCCCACAATCGCAGTCAGCGCCCCTGTTGTAATACCCGGTTTCCCATAGGTCCCACCAGTGATAGCTAGTCCAATTCCGGGAAAAGGAACCGCCCAACAACAGGCTTCCCCGTCGATGATCGACAACATCATCAGCATCAACCACCCACATCCCAAAGTTCCAAAGAACCCGATCGACCAATCAGCCCAAGTGAAATTAGATTTCTTGACAGCATAGAATTGCCCATCTGGCCCCTCGACAAAATTGTAATTGGCGGAGTCCATATTATCAGAATTGATGCTTGGCTCAATATCAGAAACAATTCCCGATAGATTTGAATCGTTATCTGTAGATATTTTACTAGTTACTTGGGATTTCGTCTTACATTGTGGACAGGCAATCCCTCCAGAATAATCAGAAGGCACCCTGAGTGTAGTTTGGCATGTAGAGCATCCAATTTCGTATTTCTCTTCGGGAACAAATGATTCCGCCCCTCCCTCTCTTAGTCGAGCAATTAATTCTGCTTTCTTCCCTGAGACGGGCAACCCTCGCCCCTTCAATTGCTCTTTGAGTTGAGCAACGGTCATCGAGTAGAAATCATCCATGCTGATTGAGCCATCACTAGAATAGCGATAAACAAATGCCCGGACATTCAATCAAACTTCAACAAAGTCCGACGCACCGCTGCGTGCGGCAAACGCACGCATCGCTTCGACGTAATCATCGGAAGATCCACCTTCAGCAAGCACACCACTGGCTTCGTACAAAGCCTTCAGTGCAGGAACCCAATCCCCGCCCTTGTCTCGCGCATCAGAGCCGAAATGCCAACCTTCAGATTCAGCCCTTTCATGGACATTAATCCAAGCCCACCCCAGTGCTTCCTGTGTCGGATTCTTGCCTTTCTTGGCCTTCGTGATTGTACTACCGACACCATCGATTCGCGCTCTGCGCACAAGTTCATCGGCGTGACCACACAATCCATTCATGTCCCCCTTATTCCAAGGGAATCGGGACAGCATGAGGTGTTCCGCCCTCTCAGCATCCATCTTTTTGAGGAACGCACCAAAGCCTTGTTTCCGCTTGGATTGCTTCTCGACAATCTTCTCAGCCTCATCTCCAGTGATGCCATAAATCTCCTCTAGGACAAGGTCGCCCCATTGTGACCACAGAGCGATGAGATTTGCATGACAAGACGTATCTTCAAGTTTCAACACATTATCTTCGAGTTCTTCGAATGACCCGTCACTTCGGATATGGAGCCCACCTTCCTCTAACGCTTCGGATAAGATAAGTTTCAACGCCGCTTTTTCGGGAGGAGATCCGTTAATGGCCTCAATCATCGCTTCTCTATCATCCATGGCCCACCAACGTTCACCGATGATGCAACCTTCGCTCATATTGAGGCATAGCGCTTTGCGCAATGTCCCGACGAGTTGTGAATCAGTGACAGCAAGATTGAGCCATGCTTTGGTGACCTCGTCTACTTTCTCTTGCGCCGAGGTTGGCAATTCCTTGTCTTCAGGCCACCCCTCGGGTCGCCAATTCCAATCGATTTCTACGAAATCACTCAATCGAGGTGGCATCATTCGTAGGGCTACAGATTGAGGTACGGAATCACCTTCAGCGACGCCAGATAAATCATTTTCATCAAGAATGACAAGAGAATCACCTACCTTGAAGTGGATGCCCTCGTTCTGATCAGAAGCGGCCGATGGAGAACAATAGATTCCATCCTTCTGTGTGAATTTCATGGGCGCATCGGTAAGCCCTCCATCCAACCATCCCTCGGGTGGGGTAGGTTCGTTTCCGGTGCAGATAATTCCATCTTCCATGGAGAAGAACCACCAACCTGAACGTGCATGGTCTTCCCATACCAACAATCGTTGCCGAGGGTGCCCATGATTCTGGAAGGAAACGAGTTGCGTGGGCTTGGCCAGTCCGCGTCGTACAAATGATGAATTGCCAAAGAAGGGATGATCAAAAACAGCCACCATGCTCCGCTCATCATCATGAGCTGCATGCAGTGATCCTGCGAGCGCGCGGGCTGGCCCATCACCTCTTTTCTTTACCATACGCTTGCCTAACCATTTACGATTATTCTTCTTCGCGATTACCTTTGCACATTCTTTCAATGAACGCTGAACAGGATCCTTTCGCGCGCGCTTCGCTGTATAGGCAACGATTGGCATTAATGCGTGTGGGTCATCTAGTAAATCTGACAGATTCTTCTCTAGACGTTTGAGAACACCAGCCGAGGCGCGCTTCGTTCCGCGCGCACGCATACGCTGCGTCTTTTGGCCGGGGAATTCCACTTTACTAGGTCCAGCCATACTGCATCCCACCCTGTCCGAAATCCATACTTGGCTTGACGCCTCCGGCGAACAATTCACCACCTCGCCAACGCAGTGGCTTCAACATCGTGTAAATTCGCGGGCACGAGAAGACAATGAATGCGCCCTCCTTTAATCCCTGAGATTTCATCGGGCGTACCGACTGAAATTCGGGCATCTTCTGTACCCATGTCTGAGCAGAGAACAAGTGTCCAATCCCCAACCTCAACATCCAATTTCTTAGCCATCTTACGCAGAACGTCAACAGCAATCTCGGGTGTCATGGGACTTTGTTCGTCCTCCCCCATTCCGGTTGGGTCCAGGTCGAGTAAGGCTAGGGTATGCAGGTCACGTTCCCGATTAGCGAGAATGATTTCCAAAGGCGAAGTGGGCAGATATTCCCCGTAGGGATAAGCAAAGGTACACTGTCTTCCAAATCGATACGATTGCAATCCGGCCGCGCCAGTAACGATTGTGGTGATGGATACCCCATGTTCGATATGGCACGGCAACCCCATTTCTTCACATCGAATTTGTAGGTCAACGTGAGTGGTCGCCTGAAGGGGGTCACCGACAACCAGCAGAGCCACTTTCGCGGTTTGGGCCAATGATAGTAGGTCATGCGGTTCTTCGACAGAGGACCTCATCCTCAATTCCCAAGGACCGATCAACCCCTCCATGTTCACCAATTCGTCAGGTGGTAAAAGAGCCGTATATCCCTCAAGGTAGCGATAATCTGCGCTGCGCGCAGCATCCAACGCTGCAACTGTCATCTGTTGCAGATCCCCGGGCCCCAACCCAATCAACCAGAGACCATTTTCACCCATCGTCTCCCTCCGTCAGCGTCAAGCGGGGCAGGCCCGTCGACCCCATCGAGTGACATGCGTCATTTGAGAGTGCCGAGCCAAGAAACGGAGCGTGTTCTCCAGCAACTCAAGGATGCTTCAGCATTGCCTGAGGGCGCGAGAGTGCAAACGGACCCAACCGATTCTGAACACCGCCTTATTCCAATTATAGGTGATCAACCACCATCGATTGTAGAACACTACCTTGTTGTTGACATCGAAGTGCAACCCCCCGCAGCACGGTCCTACAGAGATCACTTGGATGCCTTACTTTCACCCGATGTAGTTACATCAATTGAGTGGCCAACACGCCACGAGTTCGTTGGTGATTTGATTCTCATCAAGCTCAATGATGTTCAACGCCAGTATAGTGGCGCGATTGGCAAGGCATTGCTTCGCCAACATCCGCGCACTCGAGCGGTTTTCGAAGATCGAGGTGTCATTGGAACATTTCGCGTCCGAGACCTAGAATTGTTGATGGTTCGTGATGGCAAAGAGCCGACGACACGAACACAGATTATTGAGAACGGGCATTATCTGTGGACTAACCCCGCCACTGTCTATTATTCGTCTAGACTGTCCCATGAGCGCGAAGGAACTCTTGCTTGTGCTAAGAAACTGCGCGATGAAATAGAACGACCATTGATTGTTTGCGATCCGTACGCTGGCGTAGGACCTTCGTTGCTACCCTTAATTTCCGCACAAAATTTAGTAGACGAATTGTTTGCCGGCGATCTGAATCCTGCCGCTGTTGATTTTCTTCGAGAGAACATCAACCATCATTCAGTAACTATCGAATGTACGGATGCCCGCTCACTCAAAGATCGCCCTGAAATGTGTGGTAAGTTCGACCTACTATTGGTCAACATCCCTCACGATACTCTCGAACATCTCCCCGATCTTCTTCCTCTGGTTCGTTCGGGGGGAATAATTCGAGGATGGGCCATCATCGAACATGCAGATTTTGAGGAAGCCCAACAATACCTCCGCGCCACCCTCGGTTCGGATGCTATTATTGACAGCCGACGTTCTTATTCAGCCTCTGCGGACCTCTGTAAATTTGAAGCACACAAGGGTGCGTAATTCATTATTATTTGGCGCCCCCGACGGAATTCGAATCCGTGTCCCTGGCTCGACAAGCCAGGATGATAGGCCACTACACTACAGGGGCTGAACGGGCAAGCGACAACGGACCTGTATTTAATCGGTACTTGTTCCGCCGTTTCGGTGCGAACATGAGCGACGAGGTTGTTGAGGATGATGATGGCTCTGATGAGATGCTTGCAAAGGTGACCGGAGGACCCCCTTCAGGTCCTCCAAGCGGGTTATCTGGAGGACCCCCGGGTGGACCACC
>JAPKFG010000029.1 GCA_028821675.1 Candidatus Poseidoniales archaeon | reverse complement strand
GATCTCGGATGATTTTGTATCGACCCATGGCTTCCATCCAAAGAATCTCAGAGCCACCTTCGAGAATCATGCCGGGCTCCAGAGGAAGGATGAGTGTCTCGTATGTTTTGTTGTCCATAGCATGAACTTCAATGCCTTCAATGTGTGTAATAATAGCTGAACCTTTTTCGATTAGTGGTACGTTGATGGTGTCGGTAACGGGTGCCACATGGCTCTTCTTTTGTTTAGTAAAAATATCTTCAAGTTCAATTCGAGCTTTGGCTGCACCGTGCTTACCAGGCTTGCGTTTGGTCATACCGAGAATTTTGTACGCATTTTCTTCAAGTGCGACATAACGGCCCACTTTCAGTGTTCGAACTTCGACTCGAGATGTGCCAGGCATGGGTATCAAAACGATTCCATCAGTCACGACTTATCAGGGTTCGGGAACCCAAGGTCAGAATCTTGCGCGAACTATGCAACATTCTGAAGCATTGAAATCAATACGAATAGAACCCTTGGCCAGATTTACGTCCAAGTTTTCCTTCTGAAACCATTTGAACAAGTAATGGTGCAGGTGCATATTTGTCATCTCCAAGACCTGCGTGAAGCACATTCATGATGTGTAATACGGTATCGTTACCAATCAGATCGGCCAGTGCCAATGGCCCGATGGGGTGGTTCATTCCAAGTTTCATGATTCCGTCTATGGCAGCGGGTTCAGCCACACCATCCTGAAGAGTCAAGATGGCTTCATTGATCATTGGGCAAAGAATGCGATTTGAAACGAATCCGGGGGAATCGTTGCAACATAGTGCGGTTTTCCCCATTTTTTCGCTGACTGCAATGACGGCCGAGGTCACTGACTCGTCGGTTTCTGAACCATTGATAATCTCCACTAGTTTCATGATAGGTACTGGATTCATGAAATGCATGCCGATGACCTTGTTAGGGCGTGATGTGGCTGCGGCAATGTCATTGATGCTGATGCTGCTCGTATTACTTGCAAGAATTGTGGTAGGCTTACAAATCTCATCGAGTTCAGCAAATGTAGAGAATTTCAATTCGGGGATCTCAGGTATGGCTTCAACGACGAGGTCCGCATCGACAGCAGAACTGCGGTTGACCGAGCCGGATATTCGTGAAAGCGCGGAGTTGGCTTCTTCCTGAGTCATTCTCTCTTTAGAGACGAGTTTCTCCAGTGACTTCTGAATGTTGACCATGCCATTGTCGACATAGTCCTGTTGAATGTCAATCATTGTGACTTCATACCCAGCACATGCGGCAACCTGTGTGATGCCGTTGCCCATTTGACCAGCGCCAAGTACGGCAATCCTCTCAATGCTCATGATGTGGTCGAGCGAGCAGCGATTGATTACCCCTTCGGGTATTCAGCTGTCGTATTCAGTCCACTCTTCCATGTCGGACTTTCGATACCACCAGACACCCTCGTCGTACCACCACTCACATCCGTTCTCATCGACCTTGTAATTGGGGTCATCCTCCACAGACAATTCATCCCCGGGTTCGGCCTCAGACCCCATTGGTTGATCATCATTTGAATGGACTATAGAACGCTTCTTTGTCCTCTTCTTTGGCTTTTTCATCAGCATGGTCGTTCCACCACCAATTGCAATGAGTAATATGACCAAAGCAGCAATCATAATCCATGCTGTTACCCCGAGGCCTGTGTCTGAATCTCGTGTGACAATCTGATTGGACTGGTTATCACCCAAATCGTCCCCTGCTGGGTACATATCATCAGGACATCCTGGATTTCCTTGTGAGTTCTGGAATGAGTTTGCATGTAGAGGGCATCGATCAGGGTCCCGGGCACCTGGGACCAGTTGACCGGGCCAGGATAGATTCACACGCATCTGGTCATCTTTCCAAAGGATGTTTGCGTAGTTGTCGTAGTAACCATCACCATCAGTATCATTCCATTGTGTGCCGATGTTCGGTACGATATCCTCGATATTGGCCCAACCATCTCCATCTCCGTCGATACACCCACGTAGATTCCCGGTAGAGGTTCCCTCTTCGTCCGGGCAATTATCACCATTGTTTCCAGTAGGATTGTTACCGAAACCATCGCCATCGGTATCAACGGTTTGAGTTGGATCAAACGGATACTCATCGACAGAATCAATTGCACCATCTCCATCGGTATCACGTTCACTTTCTGAGCAACCATTTTCGTCAACATCCAAAACCTCTGCCTCAGGGGTATTGGGGCAGATGTCGACGTCGTCAGTGACTCCATCGTAATCGCCATCTCGTTGAGAGGGAGCACACCCATAATTGTTGACCAATGTGATCTCCTCAGGGAGGGTGCCTTGACAAGTGTCTGCCATCAATCCTGTGAGTGTGTCGCCATAACCATCACCATCTTCATCACTATGTTGGGTCGGCTCATTGGGGAATGCATCATCCACATCAGCCCAACCATCTCCATCAGAATCAAGGCAACCAATTCTCCCACCCATTGTCGATGTGCCGAACTGGTCAGGACAGGTGTCTGGTAGGAATCCATCAGGATTATCGCCATATCCATCACCATCTCGATCTTTGTGTTGGGTGGCGTCGTTGGGGAATGCATCCCCATATTCAGAGACTCTGATATCATTGATTACGTTGCCCCAGGTGTAATTGTCACCTACACCATCACCATCCGCATCAATCCATTGCGAAGGGTTGCTTGGGAACATATCATTCAAATCGGACCAACCATCACCATCGCCGTCCAGACACCCATATCGATCCTCGGTCGACAAGCCGTATTCTGATGGGCATGAATCTGCTTGGAATCCATCGGACTCATCACCGAATCCATCACCATCGGTGTCATTCCACTGGGTTGACTCGGTCGGGAAGGCGTCTGCTGTGTCGGCCCAACCGTCACCATCTGAATCAATGCAACCTACGGTAGGTTGTGTGCTGGTTCCAAACGTATTCGGGCAATCGTCTTCGGTATTGATTAGGCCATCTCCATCATCGTCTCGCTGATTCTGTGCGCAACCTGTGAAATCGACTGAAAGTCCTGGTTCCGTGTCCGGACAAAGGTCATCACCATTCCAGATTCCATCACCGTCATCATCAGGCAAGAGATGCCGCAAATTGATGCCAATTCTGTCACCAGCTTGTACTCTGGAAATCGGGTCTAGACGAACGAAGCCAATCTCATCGAAGTTGTCCTGCCCCTCTTCACTCAACATCCACGCAAGGAATGGCCGAATATTCTCCAGATCATCTTCGTTAATCACAAGACGATAGTCATCTTGGAATGGCCAGACTCCGGTTGAACTGTTGTTATACGAGGGCAAAATTGCTGTATTTCCAGCAGCACTTGCGGCAGCTGCACCATGTGTCCAATTATCGAAAATGGGGATATGATACACCTCATTGCTGGCAACTCCCGCTACCAATTCAGTGATTCCAATCACATCTTCGTTGTTTGCCGCGCCATTGATGATATCTTCCCGTGTCTCTTGGACCAAGCGAAGACGTTCAACTCCATCGCCAGCAAACCAGTCTTCACCGAAGTTGCAATGGTCACAGAAGATGAATGACGAAATCATTTGAGATACTGAACGATTCTCCCATCGATGCATGACATGAATCGGTTCATTGGGGCATGATGAATCCAAATCACTCCATTCAGGTTTGCCGTCTCCATCATCATTTGGAACAATCGAATTCCAGTTCACGCCCGGATGTACAGGATTTGAGGAGCTGAGGGTAGATTCTGAGGCACTGGATAAAATCCATCGGACCTGGCCCATCGATAAGCCACCAGTCGCATTCATACATTGGTGTGTCAAAGTATTCGGATCCACCATCATCACAGCTGGCATTCGTGCAACGGGAACTTCGATGAGGCGGGCGCCGGTGGTGTCACAATCACGCATGCCACTATCAGAATAATTGGTCAAGGGAGTTGTATATCGCTCAGCAGCAGTACTCGATGCTGCTGCAATCAATGGGGCATCGCCCTTCGGATTGACCCCGTTACACAAGAAATTAGTCGTTTGAATCGTTGTGCTGTTGAAGTGCATCGGGATGTAATCACTGTGATTGTCGACATATTCAAAGAAGCGTTCGCCCATCAATTCGCCGGTGACATCGCCACCCAGCCATGCGTATGCATCCGAGGAAAAGTAGGTGTATACTCGGCCATAGTATCTCGCACCGAAGTAAATCTTGGTCTCATCTAGTGACCAAGCGACGTCGCGTGCTCCACGGCGCCCAGAAGAACCACCACCACCACTGCCACCAGTGAAACTACCGAAACTGGCCTCAACGGTCCAATCAGAGGTTCGAACAATCCAGGTGGGATCATTGTCGCTGGTTGCAATGACGAAGTGTGTACCTGCGTGATTGAACGCAATTTCATTGACATCGGCACCGTAATCCATAGTAGTCATAAGAGTCCCATTTGATGCGTAATAGATGTTGATGTCATTGTCCGAACTTCCAGTTACAATCCAATTTCCATCTGGGCTCCAATCCAATCCAAGCGTGTAACCTGAATGGTTGTGCACATTGAAGAATTCAGTCCCATTCGATGTCCAGTGAACACTCAATTCTTCGCCATGTGTGAAAGCGACAAAGCGACCATCGGGACTATTTTTGATTGTATACACATCCCCAATACTGGCGTTGATTATGTTGGAAATAGTCCAATTTGAGGTGAAATATGTAGTGACTTTCTGATCCTGTCCGCCAACATGGAGTAGGGTGCCATTTGGGTTGAAGTTCGCCGCATACATATCCTCAGCATGATTTGCCGACAGGTCAATCAAATGTGTGGCTGACTGCGTTGTCCAATCAATTGTGTAAACATTCACTGAAGCATTGTTGTTGGCCTCATAAGCCGAGACAACGAGCATTGTTCCGCTGGGGGTGAAAGACATATCCCGGGGATTGGATTGAATGGTTAGCAGGGTCTTGACTTCATTACCTGCCGCATCGAACAAAATGACGCAGTCGCAAGCATCTGCACCGGCAAGAAGCATCCCGTTTGGAGCGACTGCGAGGGTGCGGGCCATCGAACTGCGGGAACTTGAGGTCGGGACTGTTCTGGCATAATTTGCCCCAACGAAGTCTGCCACTGTACCTTGAAGTATGTCGGGGTTTCCATCGCCATCAGTATCTGGGCATCCTAGTTTGGTGATTGTGGAGTTGCCTGCTGCGAATGGACAATCGTCGATTGAGTCATCAAATCCATCGTTATCGCCGTCTGCAGCAGATACCGGTGGAATCCAAATCAACAATGAGGATAGCATCAGGAATGTCAAGAATAGAGACAGTCTACGACTGTGGCCCATAGTCGTCACACACTCATTCAGCGTTTGATAGTGTCGCCTTGTTGCGCTAGACGACTACGTCGTCTTCAAACATCGAATCTGAATCCAACATTTCGGGTGTAGTTTCGGGCTCCCAAGGATCACCGTCTTCCGGCTTTCGAGAATTCATCATTTGCAAAACATAGAGCAGTGCTACGATGATACTGATTGCGACGAGATTCTCAATGGAACCTGGGGTTTTCAATTGCTCTCCAACCGTCGCCTCTGGTGCATTCAAATTCGTTGTAATCTGGAGCCGTTGGCGGTTGCCGGCTGCGTCAATCAGTTCAACTGTGGCCGTCCACACGCCGGGCTCCCCTTCAGCTGCGAATGTTTCAGGTTTCAAACCATCAAAATCAGAACCTTTTCCAGATTGACTGAATACATCAATATCCCCATTTTGGATCAATAGGGACCAACCGACGACATCGTCGCTCAGAATAGATAGTTTGAGAGATACATTGCAATCCGCTGCCTTTGGTACCCCCCATACGGGCGCAGTCGGTTGACGAGCGCAGTTAGTTTCATTCCAAATGAGATTGGCGCTCGGTGCTGTTTTGTCTGTTATGATTGTGCGTGAATCTATGAATCTATTTCCAGCCAAATCGGTTTGATTAGTGACCATCTGCCATTCGCCTTCCTGGATCGGCAGATTCGCAACAATCGCGAAGGTTCCATCCTCGTTACAATCGTCCTGACTGATGAGGCCGCTGACATTGACATACACCGCTAACCCAACTTCACAAGAGCCAGCAACATTTGCTATAGAACGATATGTTGCATACCCATCGCCCGGGTTATTGACAATCAAATATGGAGGTGTCTGATCTAGAATAACGGCCAATTCATAAACGAAAGTCTTCTCCAGCGCTTCCAGGTGGAAAACAAAGATATTCTCACCGATATGGAGGTCGATAGGGACATTGACTTGCCCATCATCAATCGCGTATAGTGTGCCATTCTCGCCATCATGCCACCACGAGAACATCTGGTCTGGACCCAGCGTCAAGTCCGCCCACACTCTCGATGTGTTCACATGGGTATCATTCCATGGAGCATCCAGAGTTGGCCAGTAAGTCTCCTCAGGCAAAATGGTGAATACACAATTTTCTCCTACGTTTGGACCTACAATTCCATCGATTGCCGTTTGGTCCCAAGCATGGATACACACCGTATGATTGCCGGTACGACTAATTTCTATGAGTAATTCCTGACTCCCATTCTGATATCCACTTGAAGACCAAACGGTGTCGCCATTAATCTCGACCCATTGATAACTCGATTCGCTGACATTCCACTCAATCTCAAGATGATGTTCGGGTTGAATCTGAAACTCTGAAGGGGTGATAATTTCGATGTTTGGTGGGGTTCGGTCAAGCTGAATTTGTGCTGTGTGTGAACCTGTATTGTTGGCCCAATCTGTGACCTCTAAACGAAGTTCGAACAAATCATCAGCCCAATCTGTCATGTTCAGAGTGAAGCGATTTTCTTCCATTATTGGTCGGTTTGAACCATGAGTTTCTTCCCATGGTGGTGATTGATCGATATGGCATTCATGATACATTTCTAGATCAAGAGAGGAAAAGACAGTGAGACAAATTTCTTTCCCGTCGAATAGCCGAGTGATGGAGACCTCTCCGACGTTGAAACTGTACGCCATATCGGTGTTTACTGGAACATATGAATCGCCCCATTCAGACACCTTTATTGAATCGAATGATAACTGGGGGGTCGGTCCCGAATTAGCCGGTGCCCAAGGGTCATACACCATGCTCGCGTTGACTGAATTCCAGTTTCCAGCGGGGTCTCTAGAAGTGAAGTTAAACTCATTCAAATCATACCACCTCCATGTCGATGTGTCCCACATATCTGCATCCAGAGGGCCATTCTGCCACGGCCCCCATATAGTGGGTTGAAGGGTTAGATTAAGATCGACTCGTCCTTCGTTATTGACTGGTAATTGAGTTCCGTTCACCCAGAATGTTGCTTCTGGGTCCGTCATCACCCAAGTATCAGAGATTTGTTCTTGATTGGTGAACATTCGCCAATTATGGAGGGCAATAGTTGGAGCGATATCATCGTGTTCTATTCTGAGGTAGGCGTTATCCAACCTTTGTGTAAGATCCAAGGCTTCACTCGAGTAATCATGCCATTGATTGTCACTGGGCAGACTCCAATTGAGCCAAGCGGCTCGAAGCGGCAAATCGTTCCATAGATGGGAGGGGGTCGAGAAATTGGCGGTAGTCCCGTTCGAGGGTGTCCATGTCTGAGATGTGGTCAATTCTAATCGGTCAAAGTCGACGCCTGATTCTTTGACCCAAACGTCGACTGTGTGGTGTCCTGCAGTTGTGATATTGAGATAAGCTCGCACAGGCATTGACTGGTGTATGAATGAATTTACCCACGACCATTCGTTGGAAAATGTGCCTGATAATTCGCGTGCAGTAAGCTGAAGCGAACCGTCAACTCCGACGTGGATGGAATTCGAGGATTCGCCGTGTTGCTGCATTCTAACCCAAATCCAGTACACACCGGGTGCATCAAATTCGACATCCCACGAAAGTCTTGAACCGGTCGGAACGAGGCCCGAATCGAAACCCTCGGACGATGAGGTCATGTATCCAGTTCCAGAATAATTCACTTCAGTACTCGCCATAAACCAATCAGGACCCTCGCCAGAAATTGTTCTCATCGCCGATTCGGCTTCAAGAGATAACGATTGGTTCTCAACAGCATAATGCTCACCTTGACTGTAGATTCGATTGGCGTTCCAATGCTGCCACAATTCAAGTGTATCATTGCTGTGTTCATCATCAATCGACACAGTTTCAAATGTAGTTGAATTGGGCAAGGACCCGGCAATCTGCCCATCGAAATCGAATGTCAAACCACTGATATTGAAGCCGGTTCCTTGGTCTAGTGCATGCATCGAAATGTCGATCGAGGTATTGGTTCTGGTTCCATTCGGAAGAGAGAATGAAATCTCAGGAGCGGGGTCGATGAGGATGAAACTGTATGGCAGACGAATGAGGCCGCCACTGGCCAGCGTTAAATCAACGAAACCACCCCAAATACCGGCGCTACTTGGGCGATCCCAAGTGATATTGAGTTCAAGGACACTCTCTGGAATGGCGCCGCCAAGAGCATTGGAGCCATTGGTGTAATTGGCAATAATCTGAGTTGAATTGAATGTTGAGAACCCACTAATTCCGAGATCGTTGCCACCAATCTCTGACCATCTTAACCAGAAAGGTGTGGAAGGAGCACGAAGGTCATAGCCATGGACGACAACCCAGTAAGTATCTGCTTGCCCACCGCCATAGGCAATAGATTCGTCACAGTTGAAGTTCCCTGAACTACCAACCTGTTCATTGCCCCAATCTAAAACGCCGTTGTTGTTTTTGTCTCGGTAGAGGTACATGTCAAGATCGATGCCGGACAGATGGCAACCGATTTCAACTTCTATCAATTCATTCGCTACAGCATTGAACTCTCTGATGTAAGAAGAGGACGTTACATCACTTGGGTCGTCCTGATAGGCAGTCTCACTAGAGAGGTACTGTGGAATCGTGAAGCCGTGTGCATTGATGCTAGAAACATCAATGGGGACAGTGGAACCGATTCGATGGGAAGAAATCCCACTCATCTGAGTCCAATCGGCCAATGTCGTCGATAACCCAGCATCTAGTGGAGAGATGTATCCTACGCTGATGTTCAGGGGATTGTCGTTGGTGTTGACGCCATGCATTGCAGAGTGCAGAAGCATCTGCTTGGTACCAGGTGTATCGTCTGCGACGATGATTTCGCGACTGCCGCCACCATTGGTGTAATGAGCATATTTCCCACCTCCCTGATGCTGGCCGACCGAACCCGTTTCCATGACTACGGTCCTCGGTCCATATGCTACCGGATCATCAACAAAGAATGGGTGATCAGCTTCACTCATCCAATGGACATCGACATCAGTATAGGGATTGTCCGGCCAATCGATATCGACGAGGATTGACCCATTGCCCGACAATGACGTCGGCCAATCCATCGTCAGGAATTTCCAGTCACCCGATTCCGCACGCCAACCCCATCGCTGTGCTCCTTGCAACCAGGTCTCATCGTACAGTGTTTGATTGGTGACATTACCGTCGATATTCGTAGGTGTGAGTGTGAATGGGCCATTGAATCCGACATTGGTAATCACCGGCCATGACCAATCGCGTGTCGTGTTGTTGGTGACCGCATGGATGCGTATTCCGTGCTGTTTCAATCCACCCCTCTCAGTTGCCGGAACATCGATGGTGACATTGACGTTAGTCGACTGGTGGGCAGGTATCGTCAGATTGGAAGGCGCAGAAATCCAAGAATCGTTAGTCGGTCCGAATGCAGTCCAATCAAATTCGATGTGGACTGGGTCCTTGTTAGGATCTCTGACGAATTGCCGCCAAAGTGCTACAATGAGGCCATCTCCACCCCAATCGTGTGGGTTTCCTACGCGCACCTCTACTTGGCCAGATTCGTATACATGCTCGGTAATCATTGCCAACTCGTTTGATTCCGTCCATTCTCCATCGTCAACATAACTGTCGTTATCTAGATCGGAAGTCCAATTGCCATCCCCATCACTGTCAGTCCAACGATAAATTCGGAGATGAAGTCTGTTTTCCGATTGGAGATTCTGATTTCCATCGAATGCTTCGCCTTCCATGACGGCTCGCGCGCGTAGAAGAGTTGTAGAAGGAGGTAGGGAAAGATTTGCATCTCCGTTTATGTGCATAGGGAATGCCCAATCGGGGTGACTCTGGTGGCCATCCCATGTCGAGTTATTTCCTGTATCGGTGCTGTTCCATACCATGTGATACCCGGCCACGGGAGCCAGTTCTGAAGGAGTCAGTGTCACATTCATAGGCTCGTTGCCGGAGTTAGAGAGGGTTAGTTGCATGGTCTGATTCTGGCCAGGCAGGATGTAGTTGAGATTGCCATCACGATGCGCTCCCTCGTTCTCTCCAGTCATCCATGCTGCAGGACTCACCAGTAATGATCCGGCGTCGCCATCAAGTGTGGCGACAGCACGACTGGCATTCATCCAACCTCCACCTTGAACAAGAGGATCATAACCGCGGTCATCAGCAGTTGACATGGCGAGGTCTCTGAATGATTGCGAATCCGGCCACGACCCTGTATTGTTCAACCATGCCTGATAGATGAGGGCTGCAAGCCCAGCAGCGACTGGTGTAGCCAATGATGTACCAGCCCAAGTAGTGTAAGCACTGTTGGCATTCGTGACCTCATTCAATGTCTTATCACCTGTGGCGGACCAACCAACTGCGACTATGTCGGGGTCTAAGCGGCTGATTGAGTTGGGGCCGCGATTGGACCACGAAGCGGATTCACCCCATGTGCTGCCCTTTGAGGAGAAAGCCCCCACAGACATGACCCCGTGAGCCCCGCCCGGAGATGCTGTAGTACCATATCCGTGCCCACCGTTTCCAACCGCAACGAAGTATGTCGTTTCAGGGGAATGGACACGTGTCAGCCAATCGAGATACAGAGACCAATAATCGGCACCATCATCATGAGCAGCAGAATTGCCAAATGAGAAGGAGCCAATCTGTCCTTGGTCGTGAGAAGTTGAGGCGTTGCCATCATATCCTTCTGATATGAAGCGGAAAGAGTCGAGCCATGAACCGCCGGCATAGAGGTTCGACACCGCGATAAGTTCAGCCCCCGGGGCCATCCCCAACACAGCTCCATTGTTGACAACCCCTTGGGCGGCTACTGCAGAAGCACAGAGTGTACCGTGATTTCCACCGGCCTCGGACGCATCATTCAGCATCAACAAGATTAGGTCACCTGAATTTGCGATTCGATTCTGATACCCATTTCTGGCAGCGTATATATCGCCATACGGTACACCGTTTATTCCATCCGAAATCCACCACAGTAGTCCTGCACTTTGGTCCCAAAGGCCATCTTGATTGGTATCCCTACCATAGGTTGGATTCTCCTGATTGACCGGACTCTCATCACCAAATTCCCCATCACGATCAATGTCGATGTAAATGGTGTCGTATACACCTGAAATTTTTGTGTCGACAACGAGGATGATGACATCTCCACCTGCACGTTGAATCAACTTGGAATCTGAATGTAATCCGAAATGATAGGCACCCGAAACCGAGGAGGAAATTCCCGTGATATCCCATCCTTGTGCGTCCAGAAGCGAATCGTTGTTTGAATCAGCATCAATATTCGTCGTCTCAACCCACCAAGAATTACCAGCACTAGGGTAGGCAAGGCCGTCACGCTGCCAGCGAACAAGAGAAATTGGGTCATGCATGATGCCCCATCCATCGTAAGGTGAACCCGGATCCTCTAGGATGGCTTGTGTTCCGTTGAGGTCTGGATGTGCGAAATCAATCCCAGAATCAGCCACAGCGACACGAACTCCAGAGCCATTGTATCCTCTTTCCCATGCATCTGTAGCACCATGAATCTGGCCTGACTTCACTGAATTAGGTCCTCCAGGAAGAGCGCCGACGGGTTCGGGACCATTGCTGTCGTCATACACAGCGAAGACACCTTCGACACCAGCCAATTTCGGCACGAGATGGCCGGGCATCGTGACACGGCGATGCTCCAAGATTCCGCTCGATGGGGTGACGGATACGAATTGGCCGGGCGCTTGTTCTGGCAATATTTCGTGTTCCAACTGCCATTGATGAAGGGCCTGTAAATCCCGAGTCAGCACCATCGGTTTAGCAACCTCCTGCTGAGTCCAGAAGTCGAGGCTGGGGGAAAATGCTGTCTGCGTTGGATACTGAATTTCAGACGGTGCTGAGGGGAGTTCTTGCTGTGTTGGTTCTACAGGCTGCGAAACCGGCAATAATGGGCCGAAACTGCTCAAAATGAATAGAATTACCAATCCTATCGCTAGGTTTGCGCGGCGCATAGCGACGCGAGGAAGGCCATCGCCGCTTGACCTTTCGCGTCCCTGCTCAGTCGTACCGTTCAATAATCATAGGCCCCCCCGGTTGGCTGTAGTCCCGTTGTGTAGCGGTCCATCATCTCTGGTTTTGGTCCAGGGGACGGAGGTTCGAATCCTCCCGGGACTACCAATCATCAACAGCCTTCTTGAATTCAGAGAGATCAAGATTTTGGCCTTCGTAAATCTCTGCCTGCAATGCCATGTCCAATTTGTCAAGATATCGAACAAATCGTGATTCTGCAGATTCTTGGGCCTCGTATTCAGCGAAGGCGTCTGCCGCCTCGACACCCATCTGCTGAATCGCTTCTGATTCACGTCGGTGTTTCTCTTCGGCTGTTACATTGTCATGGGGTGTAATATCACCAACATGTACCTCGGCGATATCATGAAGAATACACAATTCCAATACCCGTTGAATATTCAGATCATCAGGACATATTTGCGTCGCCAATAGAGCCATCCCCCATGAATGAGCAGCCACTGACTCAGGATTCTTAACACCAGCTCGAATCCATCCCGCCCGGATGACATCTTTCAGACCAAGGGCTTCTTTGAGTGCCTCTTTCGAAGGCATCACTATTCCTCTATTGGGTCAGGATTCTTGGCCAAATCACGAGTGATATTCTTCTGATGACTCTCAAGTGTCCCACCGCCAATCTCAAGCAATTTTGCATCTCTCCAAAGACGTTCGACCACGTACTCTCCGACATAGCCGTAACCACCCATGACCTGAATGGCCCGATCGGCGATATTCTTGGCTGCTGTAGTTGCGAAAAGTTTGACACCATCAGAATCAAGGCGCTGCCCACCGGATTCCAAACTCGTGACTCGGCAGGTATCGTACAGGTAGGCCCTCATCGCCCGATACTCAGACCAAGATTCTCCAATGTGGCGTTGCATTTGCCCAAATTCACGAATGGGGTGACCGAAGGCCTCCCGTTCACCAGCATAACGCGTCATGTCAGCTAGGCATCTTCGAGCAATGCCAACTGCTTGTGCCGCCAGAGAGATTCTTTCAATCTCGAGATTGCGCATCATGTGGTGTATTGAATTCCCCGGATCTCCGACCATATTTTCTGGTGGGACAATACAATCCTCAAACACAAGTTCTGCCGTATTTGAAGCACGCATACCAAGTTTATCCATGATTTTTTGTCCAGCCTTGTATCCATTCATTCCTTTTTCGATGATAAAAGTGGATATCTCGGGACGGCCACGATCGTCCGTACCTGTTCGTGCATACAGCCAAACAATGTCTGCAGGTGTACCAGCATCATCAATCACGCCGTTGGTAATCCACATTTTTCGGCCATTGATACACCAATTTCCATCATCTTGACGGATGGCTGTCGTCGTCATACCCAGTGCATCTGTTCCGTAGTCAGGCTCCGACATCGCCATGCATCCAATCAGTTCCCCTGAACACAAGCCGGGTAGAAAGCGTGCTTTCTGCTCATCTGAACCATTTACTGCTAGATTGTTGGCAGTCAACTGCGCGTGAGCGAGATAGGCTAGACAGAAACCAGGGTCGGAATATGACAACTCTTCATTGACAATAGCTGCAGCCGTCGTATCCATTCCAGCGCCCCCATATTCCTCGGATATGGTGATGCCGAGCAGGCCATATTCACCTAGTTGTTTGAAGAGATCTAGATTGAACTTCTCATCACGATCATGCTCCAGTGCTTGTGGCTCAACCTCATCGCGGGTGAAGTTTCTAACCATCTCACGAATCATGGCATGCTCCTCTGTTGGATTAGCAATGTCGAATGTGCGCCAGTCGCCCATGCACACGCGACCGGTGCATCATTCATCAAAATTGCCCGTGATAAGCAAATTATGATTCAGTGCTCGTGCCGGAATTCGAATCCGGGTCGATGGATTGAGAGTCCACCATGATGGGCCGCTACACCACACGAGCGTATGGCGGGCGATTGATAGCCCGTATATCAACGGAACGCCACGACTATGCTCTGGTGTGTTCAGTTTCATCTATTAATGAATATGAAAAACGGGGCACTGAATCCCTTCTGCACTTTCATATTCAGTTTCAGTCACCTGCTTTTATTCATAGGCAGACCCACATTAGACGCTTCCATGCAAACCGAAAAGTTGCAACATAATGAGACAGTCTCGTTTGCCACACTTGTGTCAACACGCAGACCGAGAAGCCCGAAAGAGGGTGCCCTAGTTCACGCCAGTGGTGACCAGGAGAATGGAAATTGGCGACCATTGGTCCAGCCCAATGTGTGGTCACATATACATCGACGAAGTCTAGAGGTGGTGGCGTGAGTAGAACCAAGAGACTGCGCGAAGAAGTGTACAAATTCCTCGGTGAAAGAGGGCGCGCAAATACAGTTGAGGTGTTTGATCACCTCAATCAGCGCTTTAGTTGGGGGGCGACAATGAATCAAGTTGGAAACATATTGGCTAAAGATAAGCGTTTTCAGAAAGTCGGAAGTGTTCGTGATTTCTTCAGAGGGGCCCGCTACAGTGTTTGCTTGTGGTCCTTATCGGGACGAGATCATGGTGATTCTGGGCCGTCAAAGGCCACAGCGTAGGCATCAAGTGATGGCTACACCGGCGAGCGCGTGATGGTGCACCCCATTTGGCAATTGACCCGGGGCGGAAACGTACTCGTTGGCGCCTCTACGGTTATCGTTGGAGCACTAATGGTCAAGACTTCGTTCACTCAGATTGAACTGGTTCTCGTATCACTGCATGCCCTATGTGTTGCGACATTCATGGCGGCATGGAACGCATTCAATGATGTTCAAGATCATGAAACAGATGCACTGAATCATCCTGGAAGACCAATCCCCAGTGGCGCTTTGACGCTCATGCAAGCCAAGGCAGTAGGCCGTGCAGCATTTCTATTGTCAATCATATCGTTACTTGGAGCAATGACGGTTGCAGCGCTGTATTCTGATCACCTGGTTTCGTGGTTGCCCAGTATCGGAATTTGGTTCGTGGCATTCTTATTGATGTTTCACTACGAAATGGTCATCCCTGCGTCATTCATGCTGAAGCATAAGGGTCTTTCAGGTAACATTGCAATTTCATTACTTGTGGGCATTGTGATTATATTCGGAGCCGCTGCTGTCAATGGTGTATTGACACCACTTGTGTGGATTGTGGCTTTGGTTGCAATGCTGGTCAATGCAGCAAGAGAAATCGTCAAGGATATCGAAGATGAGATTGGTGATGAGGATCGTGAAACATTGCCCAAACAAATCGGGCCGCAACGTGCCCGTGCTATTGCACAATTACTGGTATTGACTGCTCTAATACCATTGGTGGCACCCTATGCAAGAGGGTTGCTTCCAATGGGGCTATTGATTACGCAAACACCCGCCATGATCGCGATGGTTTCAGTGAAGCCACGCCTCTATAGAGGGGAAGATCACGCTGCTCAAAGAACACTACGTTTGGCAATGCTGCTGGGACTGGGAGGTTTCTTGGCCAGCGTACTGATTACAGTCTAATACAACTCATCGTAAGCATGGAATGCTGCTGGATTACACAGATATGTGAGAATCGCCATCTGGGCCCACATTCTATTTTCTGCTTGATCAAAAACGATACTGTTGGGGCTATCGATGACGGCATCAGTCACTTCTTCACCCCGATGGGCAGGTAAACAATGCATGAAACCGTAGTCTTCATTTGCATGTGATACAAGTTCTTCATTCACTTGGAATCCATCAAAAGCAGCCAATTTGTCAGAAAGGTGTTCTTCACCCATGCTGATGAATACATCGGTGTAAATGATTGTGGCATTCATGCATGCATCTACGGGATTGTTAGTTTCAATCATCTTCGCCCCAGTCTTTTTCGCTATTTCAGAGGCTCTTTCGACAATATCGTCATCAGGCTCATACCCAGCAGGGACAGCCCACATGCAATCCACACCTAGCATCGCACAAGCCAGCATCAAATCGTGGAGGACATTGTTTCCATCCCCTACCCATGCCACACGCTCTCCTTCCAGTGTTGGATTTCGCTCCATGATGGTCATCAAATCAGCCGCAGCTTGGCATGGGTGATGCTTGTCTGAAAGTGCATTGATGACAGGGACGGTGGAATTATCAGATAGAGTTGTAACCATGTCATGTCCATAACAACGATAGGTGATTCCATCAAGGAATCTAGAGAGTACCGCTGCCGTATCTGCAACCGACTCAGACTTACCCATTTGGATGTCGCCTTTGAGCAGTGTCAATGCCTGCCCACCCAATTTGTGGATGCCGACTTCAAAGGATACTCGTGTGCGGGTGCTGGGTTTCTCATAGATGCAACCAATACTGAGTTCATCCAATGGCTTGAAATCGTAATCAGTATCTGGGTCTTGTTTGAAATGAATTGCCCATTCGAGGACGCTGCGTAAATTGTCTCCAAGGTCATCGATTGACAAAAGGTGATGAATGTCACTCATGGAAATTCCTCAGTTTCTCTCCCCTTCAATATCGCCCGCAAAACCATCTCGGGTATCGGCCATGCCACCAAAAATACTCTGTGCGAATGATAGGATGTCAGCGAGGCCCTCTTCTTGTTCGCTGGATAGGGGTATTAGTCCTGGTTGAATTTGTGAATTCTTCATCATCCGGAGTTGCCCGATGGCAAATTCTGTTCGCTGACCTCCCGCCTCTTCAAACAGTGCAGATTCGAGTTGATCCAAATCTTCACCCCATCCAAGAACACGATCAAGATCTTCGGGAGTGAGTAAATCGGCTTTGGAAAGGAAATTTGCTGTAGGTAGTCCGAGTCTGAAATGCACGATGTTAGAGAGCAGCATCTGTGAAACGAAACCGGATGGTGATTGTGACAGCATCGGATCGAACAGGAAGATGAGAGCGGCCTGCCCTTGACCGAGAACCTCGACCATGTGCGTACTGGCTTCTCTGAAGGCAAACAATTCAACTTGCCCTGGGGTATCAATCACTAGTAAGTCACCCGAGAGGCCGGCGAGTTCCTCTTGGATATCATATGATTGAGCGGCAACAAGGTCGGCGGCTAGAATCTGGGCGCCGTTCGGGCCGAGGTCGTACTCGTCCATGACTTCGTGAAGTGAGATTAAATCACGAACGTCAAATTCGGGGTCATAATGAACGCGTTCGGCCCCAGGATCTAGGTTGATCGTGAGGCATTCGACCTCAAGGAAACGTGTCCATCGTTGAAATGCGGTCACCAGAGTACTCTTTCCGGCTCCGGCCGTACCGACCACGAATAGAACGGGGGGCGTGCTGCTATCGCCTACACTCACATTTGGCGGCCATCTGCTATGGTTCATCAACCCTCCGACAGTCCAACGGTCCTATGGACCGAGCAATTTGCTGCGCAACAATGGTTATACCCGTTTCAAGAACGTCACAGTACCATCCCACGCGTTGGGATGGAGGAATTGGAATGAGTGACGAAAACGATGATGGAAACATGCCGCCGGCACCGCCCGGCTTGGAACCCCCGACTCCACCTGATGCCCCACCGGCACC
>JAPKFG010000106.1 GCA_028821675.1 Candidatus Poseidoniales archaeon | reverse complement strand
AGGCCGGGGGTTCAAATCCCCCAGCGTCCACTATAATTCAAGATAGGTGACCCTCTAGTCAGTGCAATGCGGCAGCAGTGCATGACCTTCTTCGTCGCCCTGCTGATGTTTCCTTCGTTCGCAGGTTGCATGGATTCCGGTGAACCTGAACCTTCTGCTTCCGATCTTCTGATTGTACCGGAGATTCTGACGGGTGCACAATTTCAGTTCGTTGAGTTCACAGCCAAACGAGCTATGAGTGTCCACATTCCATACTTCGTGATGGATGAAGATACGGGCTTGGTTACCAATGGAACCACCCTTCAATTCAATGCCAAAGGAAGTCAAACTCTGCAGATGCTGACTCCCTCAAACCTGCCTTCAGCTCACTTCCTGATTGGAGATGTAGGCCAAGAGAGTTGGAATCTGCGGACGACCAATCAGAGTTGGGCGGAATGGTTCAACTCATCCGAGTATGGTTCGGCTTACGAGTATCTTGAGCATCCTGTCTATCGTAATCCACAATCTGGCGTATCTCCTGATGAAGGTGCCAATCACAGTACTGGTTTGGTTGATGGGTATTCTGTCTATGAATGGATGGAAGCGTTCACGGATTCACAATCAGGATACAACGAACGCTGGGGACCATTCATGTTGAGGGAACCTGCATATGAACGCGCCTTGGGTTTCCTTCGCAACCAGATGTCATCGATGGGATTGGATCCTCAAATCCACCGCTATGCGGGCTCATCGTCACCTTTCGCAGTCAATGTCTGTGGATACAAGGAAGGCACCGTTTACCCGGATGAGTGGCTGGTGATTGGCGCTCATCTCGACATCGCCGAGATTGGCAGCGGTCCGGGCGGGGGCACGCACATCGGCGCGCATGACAACGGCGCTGGAGTGGCAATGATTCTCGAGGCAGCCAGCGGTCTGGCTCAGTTCGACCACCGTCGCACCCTCGTAGTTTGCTTCTGGTCCAATGAGGAGAATGGATACAACGGTGTTGATAGTTGGATCGACAACATCCCGAGTGGTGTGCTAATCACGAACTACCTCAATATCGACAGTGCCGGTGTGAATTTTCCTGGAGATTACACCCTTGTCATCGACATCATCCCAGATACCGATGATCAATTGGGAGAACAGTGGCCGATGATTCACCTCACCGAATGGCTTGGCTCAAACAACAATGACATCGCCGAGACCATGCGCAATGGTCGAGACCTCTACTTCTCAGAAGGTTATGCTGCGATGAAAGACCACGACCACACACACCCAAACACCATCTCGGTCCACGAATCCCAGAGAGGAAGGAGCGACTACGAGCGATTCGCTGACCAACTCGGCGTCGTCTCGATGGATTTTGGTGCCATCACTGGGGGCTACGATTGCTATCATGCGCCATGTGACACATTGGAGACCATGGTCGAGTGGATGGGAACCGACAATGCGACCGGTCAAGCCAACCTCTGCGAGTCGTTCGATCTCATCTCTTGGTGGGTCGTTAATCTCTATTTCCACCTCGATGAGGTTCCAATCTTCTATGAAGATTGATTGAAAAAGACTGCCGTTCCCGTCTGAACATGGGCCGTCCACTAGTTTCAGTGTCACTTTCGATGCTGATGCTGACTTCTCTTCTATGCATCATCCCTCCAATGGCCTCAGCAGACCAACCCGGAGAAATTGTTGAACCTATCTGCAATGCCAACCGAAATGACACTTGGACGGTCGGCCTCATCTATTGTGATGACAGAGTGAATGAGGATTACACAATCTTCGCCCCGATGTCCTCCGCCATCACCTATCTCATCGATACCCACGGGCGAATGATTCACTCTTGGACATCGCCGAGTGGTTTGAGTCCGGGGCTTTCTGTCTACATGCTTGAGGACGGCGACCTGCTCAGAACCACAAACATCGGCACCGGCGGCGGTGGCTCGTTCAGCGGCGGTGGTATCGCTGGCAAGATCGAGCGTCTGTCTTGGGATAGTCAGGTTGAATGGGAGTGGTATTACGTTGGAGATTCAAAGCGCAGCCACCATGACATCGAACCATTGCCCAACGGGAATTTTCTGATGATTGCATGGGAATCCAAGAGTACGGAGGAGGCTGAACAGGCTGGCCGCGATCCCGATAAGATGAGTCAGAATCAATTGTGGCCTGACCACATTGTTGAGGTCGAACCGGTCGGCACCGATCAAGCCAACATCGTCTGGGAGTGGCACATTTGGGATCATCTTATTCAGGACTTCGATCCGACCATGGACAACTACGGTGTGGTCGCTAATCATCCAGAGTTGCTTGATGTCAACTTCGCGGATGCTGTGGGGCCAAACAAGTACAAGAGTGACTGGATGCACTGCAATGGAATCGATTACAATCCCATTCTAGACCAGATTGCACTATCTTGTAAGAACACGAATGAGATTTACATCATCGACCACAGCACCACTACTGAGGAAGCTGCAGGACACACGGGTGGAAACTCAGGGGAAGGGGGAGATATTCTCTATCGCTGGGGCAACCCAGAGGCTTACCGTGCAGGGACTTCCGATGACCAGCAATTGTTTGCACAGCATGATATTCAGTGGATTCAAGAAGGCCGTCCGGGAGAAGGCAATCTGATTGTTTTCAATAATGGAGCTGGTGGCCGTGGTTATTCTTCAGTCGATGTCATTTCACCGCCTCTAGTCAATGGGGAATATGTCATCCAATCCGGCAGTCCTTGGGGCCCAGCATCACCCAGTTGGTCCTGGGATCAGGGCACCGATATGTATGCGACATCCCTCTCCGGTGTCGAGCGATTGGAGAATGGAAACACCTTGGTCACATGGGGTCCCCGTGGTACGTTCTACGAAGTCAATCTCGAAGGTGAGATTGTTTGGAAATACATCAATCCAGTCGTTGGGAATGGGCCAATGAATCAGGGTGACACCATCCCCCAGGGACAGAATGCAAACAGCCAGCAAAACACGGTCTTCAAGACTCACAGATACAACAGTTCGTTCCCCGGATTTGTGGGCAAAGATTTGACTCCCGGCGATTACATCGAGTCGTGGACGGACAACTGCAACAAGGAGGAATCTATTCCTTGGGATTCAGATGGCGATGGTTGCATCGATGATTCCGATGGTGATGGCGTCAAGGACAATGCTGACATTTGCCGCGGATTCGATGACAATGTCGATGTCGATGGTGACTCGGTTCCAGATGGCTGTGATGATTTGGTCGATTCAGATGAAGACGGCGTCGCTGATTCTGAGGACCTCTGTCCGGGCTTTGATGACACCATTGATGTCGATGCGGACGGCATCCCTGACGACTGTGATGATTTGTTGGATTCGGATGGTGATGGAGTTTCAGATGAGGAGGACACCTGTCCGGGATTCGACGACAATACTGACGTTGATGCGGATGGAACCGCCGATGGCTGCGATGATTTGATCGATAGCGATGCAGACGGAATCGCCGATGTTTTGGATACTTGTCCCGGACATGATGATTTCATCGATGTAGATTCAGATGGAATACCTGACGGCTGCGATGCTCTCATCGATTCTGATGGTGACGAAATTTCCGACGCCAACGACACCTGCGAAGGACACGATGATGCAATAGACGTTGATTCCGATGGTATTGCAGATGGATGTGATTCGTTAATTGATTCCGATGGTGATGGAGTTGCAGACAGTGATGATTTGTGCGAGGGCTACAATGACACAATGGATCAGGATGGAGATGGAATTCCTGATGGTTGTGACCAGACTCCCTTGCCTATCGAGAATCCGACCAATGTCACCGACTCTTCCGATGACGATACATCCGGCAGCGCCGCTCAGGAATCGAATTCGGGTGATTCATCAATGACTTATGTCGTCATTGCGGCAATCGTTGCACTCCTCCTCATCTTCTCCTCGGGGGCTGTGTTGTTGTTCATGCGCCCTGCCAAAGAAGAACTTGCATGGGA
>JAPKFG010000105.1 GCA_028821675.1 Candidatus Poseidoniales archaeon | reverse complement strand
TCGTCGAGATTGTTGGTGTCGATCCACACAGTCAAGAAGTGATTACGAATGAGGTTTTCAAGTGGGACCCTGCTCGTGACGACTTCGATTTCTCAGGAAAGTCGTACGTTCTTGAAAAGATCATGGTGAAGATTAATTACAGCCAAGATAAAATGAGACAAGAACTTCGAACCCGAAAACGCATCCTCGATTGGATGGTACTCAATGACATTCGCAAGTCGGACCAAGTGGCTCAAATCATCACTGAATACTACGTTCGTCCCAACGATGTCCTTGCACGGGTGGATGGCCTACGCTGAACTATTACGAGAATGGATGGTTGTTGAGGGGCGCATAACATGGCGAAGAAGAAGGATACGGGACCTCTGTTTGAGGGAATGGTTCTGACGGGTTGGCAAAAATTTTCCAATTCAACCTTTGGTGGTATGTTTCGCAAGAAAGCTCGAGCTGATAAGGACCTGATGAAAGTTCTCTCACAGGCTGATATTCGAGTGATGCCGGAAGTCTACAAGGCCACGAATCTAATGTCGACGATTGTCACAATCTTGGGTTGTGCTGGCCTCTTGTTCCTCATCTTCATGCCCGGTGCAGGTGCCATCGCGTTTTATGAGAATCAGCAAACAGATGAGAGCGTTGACCCTTGTATCATCTGGGCTTTTGAGAATAAGGAGGCCGTCGATTACACCCTCAAGTGGTCTGATTCGGTCAGTGGCGTTGAATATGGTGGGTGTCCATTTTATGACACCAAAGTCTTGGGGTCGTTCGCTCAGATTATGATTGTCGTCATTGTTGGGTTATTGGTTCCATATGGCGCATTCAAACATTTTGCAAACACCGCAGAACGCGAGAAAACGGCACGCGGAGATCGCCTTGAGAAATTCCTGCCTTACGCCGCCTCATATACTGCAGCGATGGCTGCAGCCAATGCAACCCCGACGAAGATTTTCAAATCGCTTGCTGCCAACGGAGATATCTACGGTGAGATTTCCTACGATTCAGCCATGATTTATCGAGATATTACACTGCTTGGAATGGACTTGATTACAGCCATCAAGCACGCAGTTGACCGTGCTGCATCTCCTTGGGCAACAGAGTTCTTCCAAGGAATGGTCGGCACACTATCGAGTGGTGGCAACCTCAAACTGTACTTCCTCAACCGAGCAGAGCACTACGGCCGTGAGAATCGTATTCGATTGACTGTATTTCTTGAAACCCTAGGTCTGATGGCAGAATCCTACGTTGTGGTCGCTGTTGCAATGCCGCTCTTCCTCATCGTCATGCTCGTCATCATGTTCTGGGTATCTGGGGCGGGCAGCCAGATTAGCGAGGGCATGGTTTATGGCATTGTACTCGGCCTTTTGCCGTTTATTCACATCGCCTATTCAGGATTAATTTGGTTGATGAGCGAAGAGATGAAGATGTGAGCAGGAAGTGAAATGATGGCACGTAAGAAAGACAAGATTCGCGTCAATCTGGAGCTTCCAAGGGACGACACAACACAGACGACTTTCCTCGCCATCCTATTGATTGGCATGCTCATGGGCATTACTTGCTTGGGTTTCTGGGTTACAAATGCTGATCTCGTTTTCAAACCGGTCAATGGAAACCCGATGTTCATCAATCTGGCATGTCCAGATTCCTTTGATCCAATGGACCCAACTGGCCCTACATATTTCCAAAATCAGAGCTGTTGGTTGACCGAGGAGAGCCCTACTGAAAACACTTGGACCGAAACTTGGCCGCGCGTACGTCCGCCCGGTTTGGCCAAATCATTCCATGTTCCGGGTATGAGTGACTCCCAACTCATCGATAATGGACAAGTCCAACAACATCCGCTACAGCCGATGACGGTGACTGCGTCTGCGGCTGCCTATGAGGCATATCTCTTTGAGGTCGCTATCTATCACTATGCTGATGGTTCAAACAACAGATCGCACATCCTTTCAGTCCAATGTATCGCCAACTCCCCAAATCCTTGTTCCGGGTCCACTCCTCACGTTGAGCCAGGTGGAGAGTATCAGATTTGGTTGGTTTTCCCGATGCCGGAAGATGGTGGAAGTGAGGTATTGTTGAACTCGGTTGATTTCACCGTATCCGTCGATTCATGGGACGGTATTCCTGAGAACATGAACAATAAATCACTCTGGTTAGGCCCCGAAGTCGCGCTCGGTCCTATCAGTACACATCCAGCCATGTTTGTCAATTTCTTTGGATTGGGTTTCCTCTTCATGGTCTATCCTGCTGCCATCTATTCTGACCGCCAACAGAAGAAGATTGAAGCGGTCGAGGCCAAGTTCCCTGACTTCTTGCGAGACTTGGCTGAATACTGGAAAGGTGGTCTTTCCATGACGCTTTCAGTGAGAACGTTAGCTAATTCTGAGTTCGGGGCGTTAAATCCTGAAATCAAGAAAATGTCAGATCAATTATCGTGGGGTATAGCTTTTGAAGACGTTCTCAAGATGTTCGCGGACCGTGTCGGCACACCGTTGGTGAAGAGAGCAGTGAGTCTGGTGTCCGAAGCCAACAAGGCCGGTGGAAAGATTTCCGATATTCTTGTGACCGCTGCCAATGACAGCCGAGAGATTCAATTCTTGAAGGGTGAAAGATCCCGCGCTATCGGTTCTTACATTGCTGTCATCTGGGTATCGTTCATTGTGTTCATTGGCGTGATTATTGTCCTGTCAAACGTGTTTATTCCTGCGATTGCCAGCAGCAATAGCGGCGGCGAGAGCGAAACCATTGGTAACATGCAAATCAACGCTGTAGACCCCCTATTCTTCTTGGTGGTCTTCTTCTACGGGGTGACTGCGCAAGCCATGGGCAATGGCGCAATGGCTGGTCTCATGGCCACTGGTCGTCTTTCTACCGGCATGAAGCACGCTGGCAATATGATGATTATTTGCTTGATTCTGTTTAATCTGGCCGCATTCCAACCCAGTCTCATCGGTGTACCTATAGCAGTCGGCATGAGCCCAGATATCGGCTTTATTCCAATCACTGGAGGATGACGTATGGTTTCGCGACGCGAAAGCGCTGACGAATCAGCACAAGTCCACATCCTTGAGATGATTACTCTATTCTGGCTGTTTTTCATGACAGCCATTTTCATTCTCCAACTGAAGGTCCCAGATCCGACTTCTCCTGCCAGTGACGGCATTCTTGATTTATCAGCCGAAGATGCCTACGACAGCCTTGCAGGAGCCTCTGCATTGGACGATTCTAACCATTCTTCACGGTTGGCAGAAATGTTGGCAATTGGCGATGAAGATGCCACTTGTCAATCGATGTTAGACACATATTCAGCCTCAATTCGTGGCAATTGTTGGTTGGCTGTGGATGCTGGTCCATTGGAACCGCATGGAGCCACTTCTCTGCCCGAAGGGCGTTCTTTGACCATTCATCACTTGGTCCATGAAGGTGGCCACGTTTGGACGGTCAGCCTCCAAGTTTGGCACACTGGAGGTGGAGCCTGATGCGTCGTGAACTCTCCAGAGATGAAACAGGTCAGATGCTCTTGATGACCGGCTTGATTCTGATGTTCGCTCTTCTCACCATGTCTCTCAACACGGTTAAGACCGCGAGTTTGGGTGAGCCGTACGATGCGCACGAGGATGCGGTACTGGATGCCAGTGCAGAGACTCTCGTCGTGTGGCAACCTCTGATGGAGAACCGATCCGCAGCTCTCTATGATGCTGGCTCGAATGAGACCGAGGCCTCAGCAGCAGCCGCGCAGTCGATTGCCGATGATTTGATGCGTCATGGTGAGGCACGGGGTGTTGAGATTATTTTGACCGACATCACGGTTACAGGAGATGGAGCGAGTCGAGTGGTCACAGCAAGTGCCGGAATCGCTGATAGCCATGCAAGATTGCAGGTCACCCTAGAAGCAACCGTCACTTTCTCCTAATCGAGAGGGTAGCGAGGCGGGAAGCCCACTGCGAGCCCATTGATTCAGCAATTGTGAGCGCGAGGGTGTTATGGTGA
>JAPKFG010000028.1 GCA_028821675.1 Candidatus Poseidoniales archaeon | reverse complement strand
ATGCTGGAATTATATCCAACCTTACTGAAGCTGAAATTCACGAACAACTCGATGCTGGAGGGTCCGGTTTTGGAATACATTCGGTTGACATCACTGTTGATGTGGGAACTGGTGGCGGTCCCACTTGCCCACATACAGATGATGGTGAAGAAGTGGAATATTACGTAGAGGTTCTTGTTCTCGACTACTCCATAGAACCCGCACCCTAAGCGATGTTCGATTTTGGGGCAAAAATCCAAATTCTAACCTTGAGGCTTTTATGCCGCCCCGTTGCCCGAACGTTTTGCGGCCTGCTGGCCCCTCCGCATTGGGCGTAGGGAGGACCTGGAGCCGTGGAGCGAGAGGCACATGGCACGAAAGTCATCCGGAATGCAGCAGGCAAGCATAAGTGAATTCTTTGAAAAGAACAAACACTTTCTGGGCTTCGATACGCTACCACGGTCGATTATTACAGCAGTCAAAGAAGCAGTAGATAACGCGCTAGATGCGGCAGAAGAAAAACGCATTTTACCCGATATCTCTGTTGAAATCCGTAAAACGAAAAAGAATGACGAATTGATGCTGATCTGCCAGGACAATGGTCCCGGCATACCACACAGCTCGCTTGGAAAAGCATTCGGATCTCTACTATTTGGTTCTCGGTTCCATTCTATTCGTCAATCGAGAGGCCAACAAGGAATTGGGATTACAGGTGTTGTCATGTACAGTCAACTGACAACGGGTAAGCCCACCAAGGTCATCTCGAAAATTGCCAAGGAAACTGGAGCAGTTAGCGTCAATATTGGTATTGATACAAAGAAGAACAAGGCCATCATCAGTGGTGAGAAGAGATTCTCTTTTGATGAGAGTGATGGTTCAAGGGGACTCCATTGGATTGGGGAACATGGAATTCGAATCGAGGCTCGAATCAAAGCGAAATATCAACGTGGAAAACAATCTGTGCGTCAATACTTGAAAATGACGAGTATTGTCAATCCACATGCATCCATTTCGTTCAAATTAATTGATGAAAATAACGAAGTTTTGGAAGAGGATCGTTGGCCGCGTGGCACAGATGTGCCGCCAAAGATTGCAAAATCCGTTGCAGTACATCCACATGGACTTGAAATCGCAATATTACAGCGAATGCTGCGAAGTCCATCGAAGAAACCTGATAATGCAGACCCTAAAATTCAGAGAATGACAAATCTTCAGTATTTCTTATACAAGGATTTTAGCGCTATTTCAATATCCAAATCAAAACAAATCAGTCAAGCATCGGGCCTTTACAATCGTGAGCCTCAAAGACTCAAATTTGAAGATGCGCAAAAACTTCTTTCAGAGTTGAAAGAAGCTAAATTGCCTAATCCCGACACTGAATGTCTATCCCCAATCGAAGATTTGTTGATCAAGAAGGGACTCTCAAAAGCGATTGATTCGCGGTTTGTTTCGACGGTGACTCGATCACCAATGGTGACCAATGGCAACCCCTTCCAAGTTGAAGTGGGGTTGATTTTCGGTGGCGATATGCCAGCAGATCAACCCATCCAAGTACTTCGATTCGCAAACCGCGTTCCATTGATGTATCAACAGGGTGGTTGTCTACTAACAAAAGCACTCGAATCCGTTAACTGGAAACAATATGGCCTTGAACACCCGGGTGGAAGAGGAATCCCAAAAGGTCCTGCTGCAATTCTGATTCATCTAGCTAGTACCAATGTTCAATTCACGAGTGAAGCCAAAGAAGCACTTGCTGACAATAGTGATGTTATGCATGAACTTGAACAAGCAATGAAAGAAGTTGGTAGAGGATTACGAAATCATCTCAAGAAGAGTGTGCAAAAGAAGAAAGCCAAAGAAAAATTCGAGTTGGTCAACATCATATTGCCTGAGATTCATGACAAAGTGATTGCTATACTGGACGAAGAGCCGGTGCCGCTTGAACCTGTCATCACCAAAATCATGAATGCGGTTTTCCTTGAAGAAAAGGTCGAGTGGGAGCCTGAAACCAAGGTGACTCGTGTGAGTATCGAGATGTACAATTACACCGCGCGTCCGCGCGCATATTCACTGTTATCGACATGGCCTGAACGCGAAGGGGTGATGATGGTTGACAATCCCCTCGGGGGACGTAGAGAAGCGAAAGGATTGTGGGTATGGAAACTTGAAACCTTGGATCCCGGTTGTTCGACCACGCTTACATTCACGGTCGGTGGACTCGCGAAAGGGGATTGGACCGAAATTGACATCTTTTTCAGAGGAGCTGGTGATATCATTGGGGCAACCAAACTCGACGAAGCTATCCTCGCTGAGATGCTACGTGAAGAAGAGGCAAGTATTGAACCTGAAGAAGTGATTGAGATTGTTCCGATGGAAGTAAACGAAGTCAAGGTGCGTGTTGAAGTCCCCAACGAAGTTCCTAACGAAATGCCAGGAGAAGTAAGTCCTGATATTGTCGTTCGTGAAGAAATCAGACAACCCGCCGAGCCTGAACAAGGTTGGTTCGGCATAGGGAAAGGTGAGGAAGAATGAGTGCGACTCAAAGAAAAACAAGAGAAGAAGTTGTGAAGAATCTCCACGGTGTTGCCAGAGAGATGTACAAGCGAATGGCCAAGGGTGAAGCCCCGGCCATGACGCTACCAGTACGAACCAAGAACAATATTGGATTCGACGAAAAATTGGGTGTATTCAAGTATGGTAGCAAGCGTTCTATTCGTGATGCTAAAAGCCTAGGGAGTGCCAGACAATTACTACGTGCATTACACATTATCGAATTTATCGAAGAGATGATTGACAGTGAGAAATCGTCGACTCTGCGTGAGATGTACTACATCTCGGAAGGATGGGGGCATGGAAAATTTGGTTCTCAGAATGAGAGTAACAATCTCGCAGAGGATCTTGAGATTGTTACCAAGTGTTTGCGTGAAGATTTCAAACTCCGCCCCGAAGAAGATGGATCTCGAATGATTGGGAATCTAACACTCGACGAATTAAATCGTCGAGGTGAATGGATGAGAATCAATGCAAGAGACGATGTGGGGGATTCGGGTTATGGCGTACCCTACAATGTTGAGACCGAAAAAATCCGATTGATTAGTCACGATATCAAATTCATTATGGCGATTGAAACCGGTGGGATGTTCGATCGATTGGTTGAGAATGGTTTTGACGAAGATTTCCAATGTGGACTTCTGCATTTGAAGGGGCAGCCTGCGCGCTCGACTCGTCGTATTCTCAAGCGAATGAATGAGGAATGGAATCTACCTATTATCGTCTTCCTCGACGGTGATCCATGGTCGTTCAGAATCTTTGCAAGCATTGCCTATGGTGCAATCAAGACAGCGCATATCTCAGAATATCTGGCCACGCCCTCTGCCCAATATCTGGGTATTACAGCCGATGATATTGAGGCATATGACCTGCCAAGCGATGATTTATCGAGCAAAGATGTTGAGGCACTAAAAGCTGAACTGAGTGACCCAAGATTTGCCGATGGATGGTGGCAAGAACAAATTAAGATGATGTTGTCATTGGGCAAGAAGGCTGAACAGCAGTCTCTCGCAAAATATGGTCTTGATTTCGTAACAGACACGTATCTTCCAGAAAAATTAGCCGAAATTGGCCTTGCGCCTTGAACATAACAGACATGAACGTTGACGAAGAGGCGATTTCGTGAATACAAGCAAGTGGCCCAAGAGGCTCGCTTTGACCGGGGCGATTATGCTCGCTTTGTCGATGGCTGTCATGTGGTCCTCATATGATGAAACGACTAAGATACTAGATCCTGGTCAAAATCATCTTCTGGAATTAGAAGAAGGACAAATTGAAGATGTGAATCTCAGTAAAAATACCTCATATCTCATCTTTCGATTGAATGACTCCCCCGTAGACTGTCAAATCATCGAAAATCACACGGGCACCGAGGTCACCAGTGAAAATCCATCATGGTTCTATGATCGAAATGGAGAAAATGGTCAATATCACGCAGTGGGTTCATTCATTCCGGATGCAGATGGGTTGCATTCAATTGAAAATACTGCAAACACAAGTGAGGGTTCGCTATGGGTTGTCGATGAGCATGATCTGGGTGAAGATGCGGATTCAGTCTATCTCTTCCAAGGCGGATCTTGCGGATTGGTGTTTGGGGGTTGTTTACTTCCAATTTCTCTATTCCTATGGCACTCGAGTCGAAAGAAAGGCCAGCGGGCCGGTTTGGTCATGCAGGCTCATGATGGCAAGATGGTGCCCATTGCGCCCACTGATGGTACAATGCAACAGCGCATACCAACAACCGATGAAGTGTGGAGAAGTGTTCATGGTGGCGAGATTATCGATTTGACCGTTCAACAAGAACCCCCGCCTGAAGATGGGATTCCAGCACCATTCGCGGATCGTCCTGACCGTACAGGTGAATTAACCAGAGTTGTTGATGAAATAGAATCCGTTGATGATTCGATGCCCGATTCGAGCGAAAATGACGGCGAAAACACAGAACTTAGTTGGAAGACGTGGGACGAAGGGTAATCCAGACGAGGATTCATAGGGGGCCCTCAGCTAGTTAACATCGGGTTGTGAAGTGGTCACCGATTTCGACACCGCGCTTTCAATACTTGAAAATCGTACGCGGCGCTCCATTCTGGAGCATCTGGTAAGGGAAGCACACTACCCTTTGCAACTCGCTGAATTGCTCGAAGTTTCGCAACAAGCAATCATGAAACACCTGAAAGTTCTCGAAAATGCTGGATTTGTTGTTAGTGAAAAGGTCCCCAGTGAGAAAGGGGGTCCGCCAAAGCGAATCTATGCAATCACCCAATCCTTCTCACTTCGACTCGATTTGGGGCCTGATCTCTTCCGTGCAGAACACCGTCAACTCCCACCTGGCGGTCCGACTCGACTGTCCAGTCGATTGCCAGTGGATGCGATGGGTGTGGCTGAACGTGTAGGCACGCGAAGGCGTTTGCCGATGGCTGAAGCGCTGAGCATGCTTTCAGAATTGAACGATGAATTGGATCGACTCGATGCGGAACGTGATGCGCTCATTGCACTTCATCAACAAATCAAACAAAAGGCGAGTCGTGTTGTCGATGATACATTCGATATCTACGAAGAAAGGCAACTTGCTCACGTATTGCTGGAAGCACCGCGTAGACCCGTTGATCTTGACCAATTCTGTGCTGGAATGCAAATACAACCTCAGCGCGCTGAAGAGATGATGGATGCGTTGCGGGGAATCATGATGCGGCAATTAGGTGCCGAATCAGGGACAATCATCGCTGCCAAGGACGACCGCTTACTGCCTTGGTGGTTAGCCAAGGTAGATCCGAACTGAGTTTACAATCAGAATCGGATATCTTCGTCGACGGTTATGATGCTCGATTGTGCATCGACACGAGCCAAGGCTTCACGACGACGCGCGACCATGACCATGCCTGCAACCATCATCAAGGCGATGGTGAGCAGCAAAATCATCGTCGGAACCGACCATTCGCCTGCCGCTTCAAAGGCGACGTCAATCCAACCATTTTCGCTCGAAAGTTGTCCGAGGTCCTTTCGGTTGTTCGCCTCATTCGCTTCAATAATGAGATTACCTGGGTCAACAATCACGTATACATCGTGATTTCCAGCGGTGACCGGATACAGAAGTGTGATTTCAACTGCTTCAGCGGATCCACTGTCATCGGGTGGCATCAGTGCGCCAATCACCTGTCGATATGCGACATTCTCTTCCTCACACACGTTATTGCGAATATTGTCCTCAGTCTCATCCTCACACAGAACGATGTTGATGTCTGTTGCGTGAACGTTACCGCGATTGATGATCTCGACGTTCACTGGGATCATGTCACCTACTGGTGCTGAGACTCGCACAGGTGAGACATCAAGAATCTCAAGGTCAGGTGCACGTAGACGAATTCGCAAAACCTGCTCATTCGTGTCGCACGGATAGACGTTGTCAACAACTCCGTCGTTGTCTGCATCGATTGTGCAACTGTCCATCCATGATGCGGTCTCATCGGTGTCACCATTGGGTGAACCACCGTAATTGGACAAGACCTTGATTCCAATCTCTCTGTTCGCCAGTGTTGCCGATGGGCTGATGTCGACAATTACCATGACCTGAACCGTTGTGTATGCTGGCATTTCTGCTAGACTCCAAGTGCCGTCTGCATGGTAAGCGCAACCGTACAATGGTGCTGCTTCACCGACTGCGAGTGCAGTGCATGGAATCTCACGTGGCAATTCTGTGTCGAAATCTTCGACCATTGCATATTCAACATTCCAACTTGAGAGTGAGCCCATGCTGGGCTGATCATTCCAATCATTGCCACTCTTCGTATGGTTGTGCAACGTGGGGATGTCGGGGACGTTTCCATTGTTGGTTACATTGAGCAAATAACGAACTGTTCGCCCAGGTGCAGTGGTCTTTATTTGACTCTCTACGGTGTTGTCCAACCAGATTTGCATATCATGGAATTGATTAACAGAGATGTCAAAGAGGATCACATCACGTTCATCGGTGCCATCGAAGTATTCCTCACTATATGCCTTCAGAATGACTTGATAGTTGCCGGCAACAATCTGACCAGGGATGTTGATTTTAACATCAACAGTTTCTGAAGCATCGCGCTCAAGCTCAGAGAGGGTTGCGCGAGGTATCTCGATCTCCCACAGCAATTGTGAACCATTACCATCGGTAATCGAAGCAGTGCGCATATCGTAGCGATCTGGGCCATTGCCATCATTCATTGTCGTGATAGGTATGACCAGAGATTCACCGGGATCCACATCGTACGTTGTTGATGGTGCTTCCATCTCCAAGTCATAGACGTGAATGACGTTGGTCGATAGAATGACTGCATCAGATACGCGTGAAGCACCCTGTAGGTGCGCCTTGACCGTAATTGCAGGACCAAGCCCCGCGGTTGCGTTGAGTGGGGCACAGACGATGACGCCCACTTCACGTGGTACATCGATGATGGACCAATGTCGTGGTTTACTCATCTCTCCTTCATTGCCACCAGGTGCATTGGAGAAGTCCAAATCCACAGTCCAGTGGTCATACTGCCATTCATTCATTGGCATACCATCTGGCTTTAGATCTGGGGAGCCTGGTGTGGTGAAAATCAGGTACCCTGGAGCGAACTTCTTGATGACGTCGATTGTGTAGGTGTGGCAATCACCGGGCATTACGTACTCCGATGTATCAAATATCTCGAAGATGATGTTGCCTGTCGAACGAATACTAACGTTCACCCACAATTCCAACACGTCGTATGTGCCTTTGTCTAAACTCTTGACGGGTTCACCCATGGACCATCCTTTGAGATAGAGCGCAAACGTACCCGGATCTTGTGTCGTGGGAACAGAAATCTCAAGGTTCTTGGTCACAGATTGTCCGGGATCCAAACTTACCATCAATGGGAAGTTAATTTGCCAACCCCATGGCAACAGCCATTCCTGTTGACCTTGCAGAGTAGTTGGGTCATAGAATGCAAACGTATCGAATACGTTACCCGTATTGGTAATCGTAATCGAGAAAATTGCGGTCTCACCTTGTTCTACATCCGATTGATAGTGACTGGTTTCCATTTGAAGGCCGTGAACCACATCCATCAGAGTAAGTGTCAGACGGTCACTTCGAATCGCTGGATCCTTGTAGGAGACAGCTGAGACGGTGATTCCGGCTAGTTCGTCGTGGTTCGCTTGGTAGATGGACGGTGCTCTGACTCGTAGATAAACGCGAACAGATTCGCCACCCAGCAAGAAAATTGGAGTTTCTGGGAAGATTGCTGTGTGGTTGTCTGAGAAGAACAGATTCGCCGTCCAATTCACAGGTACCCCGGATAAATTCACAGCAAATGTGTCAGATACCAGATCGATTGGGCCTGGTGTTGAATTGTTCACTGTCAGATTGAAAATCGTCTGTTCACCCGGCTCAATGACGTGGTAATAGGTTTCATCTTCAGCTAATTCAACATCAACTTGTCCAGTAAGAACGTGGGTATAACAAAGCGTGTATGCGCCATTGTTCGAATTCTCATCGCATTTGTTCGTATCTGACCAAGCAATGTGCGCACCACTTCCAAGATCGTTTGCAAATGCAGGTGGTTGGGACAGTTCAGGCGCACGACCATTGTTAGGGCCTAGCTTATCACTGTGCCAATCGGACACGTCGACGCGCTCCCATGGATCCAGAACGGCCGCTGCGATACTGTTGAGTGGCCAATCAGATACATCGTTGGTATGATTCAAGCGTGTGTACATGATGGACTCGCCTTGAGTTGTGTTTGAATTCTCAAGCCATGAGATGTGAATGTTGTTCTGATTGTCAGCAAGAACCTGTGGCATGTACGACGAGGCTCTCCAGTAATCATTCGGGTTGACGTTGGATGCTCCCTCGACATATGAGATTCGGGTATCGACGATTTTCTTGATACCGTAAGCGGGCAAACCACCCGATACGCCGTCCCAATTTGCTGAACCGCGGAGGCGGAGGCGAGAATAGTAGACTTCGTAGTTGTCGTCTTTGTCAAAACCATAGTCGCGACCATCCATCCATGTGAGATGTGTATCGCCACTGTTGTCAATCGCGAGCGATGGATGTAGGCTGAATGCGTCATCCAGAGTTACACGCGTATCATTGACCACAACAAGGTGACCGTAGCCATTTGAATCCTGACTTGGGCCAAGATCTTCCGTGTAGCGATTGTTGGCTTCATTGGTTCCTGATTGTCCGTAAACCCAACCGGGTTCGGGATTCTGAATCTTTGAATATGGATCAAGAACGGTCATGTAGATTTCACGACTGTTGTTGGTTGCTAGGAAAACCATTGCCTCAACCAATGTAGCCATGGCGTTGGCTCCAGATGCGGGGAAAGCATACACTTGTCCACCAGCATCTGTGTTTCTAGTGGTTGAACCTGGGCAAATTCTTGGATTCATATTCACTTGTCCGTTTGGACATTGTGCGAGATCTTTCATGTGACTTGCAACTTGGTTGTTCTGTCCCCATGATGAACCATATATTCCAACGGGGATTACTCCTGCATCAACGCAAGCGTCGTGAGCTTCGTTGATACTGGCAATGTCATCAGATTGTTGGGGTGGATCTCCACCCTTGGGCCCCTCGTCACTGATTGGAATGATAATCTTGGTTGCATTCGGGTTCCAGTGGTGGTCGTGAGTTGTTGGGGGGTTGCCGGGTACATTGCCTTGTGCATCTACCCAAGACAAACATGCCCAAGTACTTCCTGGCCCCCAATCTTCACCTTGGTAACCGCCACTTTGTGCGCCACCATTGTAGATGGTTGAGTGTAGTTTGATGAGGCCGCCTGAGGAATCTTGTGTCGTAAGGTGATTGGGGCGTGGGTTCTCGTGGTGAGGTGGACTAGAACATGCACCGCTTGTTGCAGCACTTGGGAAGGTTCCACCCAATGCATACAATGTTTCGAATACCGATATATTCGCCTCTTCAAGCATGGGCTTGATTCCGGCGAATGTACCTCCATTGGACCATGTGCCTCCGTAGAAAACAACACACATGTCGGCCCATTCTGAATACATGGAACCTGATGTATCGATTGCTGAAACAATTTCCACCTTTCCACCACGAGTATCGTCCCATGCAATCTGCACGAAATCATCTGCATCGATTGCGATATCGGGGTGGCCTTTGTGACCAATAATGGGAGTCAATAGCGTGCTGTCAATAGCTGTGATTGCTTCACGGGATGCCTCATCAATCTCTAAGAATTTATAGTAAATTTGTGGCTGTTGGAAGTACTTGTCGTGTCGATCGTACGAATCCTCCCAAACAATGTGTACATTGTCCTGACTGTCAACTGCCAATGCTGGCCAATCACGATTCTGTTGACGGCGTACAACTTCTGTGTCTTCAATGATAGAAATAACACCATCATCTGCTGATGAGCCATCCTGATCATCCAAACTTGGGTCGAGTAGTGTATACAGGATTTCATGCTGGCTACCCTTGTTTGCCCAAGTGACGTGGACGCGGTCTTCTGAATCAATGGCTACATCTGGGTGCCATGCGCGGTGTCCACCACCATTGGAAATCTGGGTGACATCGATTACAGTCTGTGCACGAGGATCAAGCATCGTGTAGTAGAGGTTCTGTGTATTGCGGGACCATATGACGTGAATATTGCCTTCACTGTCACTTGTCATCGCTACCATTCGCTCATTGACTGCACCACCATCTACAAGCTGCACCGCGTCGGTAATAACGACAGTTGCACCTTGAGCGACAGGTGGTGTGTATGCAATCAATAGCGTGCTCATCAAGAAAATCATCACCATCGTGACGCTGCCATGTTTGTTATTCATATTGTTCGACCCCCGGAGAACGTCTCCAGCGCTTTGGAAACGCTATTTCTCTCCTACTTAACCGAAACCCTCTGCGGTCAGATTCGCGTAAGCGCGCACGTGAGGAAATCAGACCCATTCAGAGGGGTCGAATCCAGTCCCAAAACCACCGGTTTCGTCGGTTTCGACCTCTTTGGTTGAAGGTGCTGTATCAGGCTCGGGTCGAGTACCGCCTTTGGCCCAATCATCAACTGGGCCCGGTTTTCCGATGCCTGGTCCATAAGAGAATTTGATATCATGAATCACCGATAACTTGGAGAGCCACAATCGACGAAGCGTTTGCATCACTTCATTCTGTGTAACGCCATCAAACCATGTGGGCAGCGAGAGATTAAACGCTTGAAGGGGACCTGGTTTCCCTTCTCCGTGACCGACATGTAACACCCAATCCACGTGTGATCTGGTGAGTTGAAGGCGGGTTTCATGGAGCCATTCTTCCCACCCTTGAGTGTCATCTTCCGCATGCTTTCTCATCTCTTCTTGCTGACCGGCATCAACCTGAGTGACACTGGAAACCACCAGCAGATTGCGCTTCTTTGGAGACAAAACATTGAACAAATGGCCGTGTTTAGTTGGAGGGTATCTCACAAGAAAATGAAAATCGGCACGAGGGTCGTCGCGTTCCTTAATTTCAAGGCCCTCACCAGACAACCATTTCCGCACATTCTGCTCGATGTCGCCGGGCGCCATGAGTATGTGGCGGGCGCCGACCTATTTCAGCGCAGCGAGCAAATCCGTGACGTCTTTGTCAATCACCAATGATTCGGAATCATGGCGAAGGCGATTGAGTCTACGGGCGTCACGGAACATTACGTACAGATTCCATGCTAGAATTGCAACCTTATTGGATAAATGAAAGGCAATTGGGAGCAATATGGCGATAAGGGCGATATGCAATGATGCCAACCCCCACGGTCCCACAAGTGCTACGATGACAAAGATTCCAATCGGGAAGGGCCAAACAATCATTGGACCAAGTTGGGATGCTAGAAAATGATACGATGCACGAGCATCGAGTCCTTCATCGGTGTTGTCTCCAAGAATCTTAGCAATCAATATCATCAGGCCGCTTCCATACAATGTCAATGGCGCTGAAAGAAGGGCCAGCAACAATGCGGGAATGAATGTTAGATATTCTGCCATACTAGGTGTTCTCAGACCCTGTGAATCAAGTGATCTTCCATCCAATCCTGCTGAATGAAGGGTTTCACCAATTCGTTGTGCGGTTGGCTGCAATGGTGTCAATACACCGTCTCCATTTCTGATATCATCTCGAACGGAGCGGGCTGCAAGTACTTCTTCTCTCCAAGAATTCAATTTTTGTCCCGTAGAAATAGTTCGAAGGTGTCCCAAGACGTGCCAAGCACGATACTCGTCCCATGTTGAGGCGTCGGGTGTCATCGGGGTGAGGTGGTTGCGAACTTCGTCGCGTAATTTGTTGACAATGTCTGCAGGTGCTTCCACCCATTCACCATTCATCAGACGGGCACGATCTTCCTCAGGGTGAATCGCATCAACAAGAGAAATTGGCTCACCGTACTCAAACCACGCATCAGTTCTGAAATACCACTGCGTTCGATAATGAAGGCCAACTGGAAGGAGATGGGGTGAAGGAAGTCCTTTCTCATAAGCAATTGAATTTGCAGCGATAACTGAACGCATCGGACCCGTGCGAAGGCGTCTCATTTTCGCATCTTCATGAGATGTTCCTTCGGGGAACAGTGCCGTCCCATGGCCATGCGCAATACATTCTGCGAGGGTTAACATGGTCTTGGAGTTGATACGTGATGCAACTTCACTCGATGTTCCGCCACGTGCCAGCTCTGCCTGACGAATGACGGGCTGAGCACCCGCGAGAGAAGATAACGGACCAATAATTGGACGTGTGATTAAGTCATGACGTCCACCGAAAACAAACATCTTCGGTTGAGTGACGACGAGTGAAACTGGATCAATGAGTCCATTGGTATGCCAACCGACTGTGAGAATGCCTGCTTCTTTTGAGATGTGTTCCTGCCCTGTGACTTCAATGGTTCGAAAATTTTGCCGTATGGCCATCCTACTCAGCCCCCTCATCATCCGATAGAACCAGACTACGCCAGGGTGTTCACCGGGCTTGGAAGAGTGTCGTCGCGCTCTTTCGATTTTCTCAATATCGATACGGGATGCGCTCTTGGAGAGGGGGGGAAGAACCTCCCCGTGGTGATCCACGGCGCCGTCATCGCCGGACTGTACGGTCTTGGCTGCCATCAAAATCACCGAACTCAATTCGTGGTATCAATGAGACTGTAGGCGCTCAGAGAGTGTGGACAGTGATGCAAAATCAGGATCCCCCCCGGGCGAAGGGGAGTCAGGCCAGCAGGCAAGCAGAGTGAGGCCACCATCTCCAAACGTTCTCGGGCACACATGGATGTGTACGTGAGGAACCTCTTGACCTGCGGTTGGACCGTCGTGGATTCCAACGGAAAAATCCCGGGTGCCAAATTCTGCTGTAAGGCGTCTTTGAACTTCTACAACGCCTTCCATCAGTGCTTGACGACTTTCTGAAGATAAATCAGAAATGCGCTGAGCCTGCTCTTTGGGAACAACCAATGTGTGTCCAGCACGACGTGGATATATGTCGAGAAATGCGTACCACAAATCGCCTTCTGCGACCTTTGAGGATGGAATCTCGCCACGGATGATTTTAGTGAAGAGAGTTGGTTCGTCCATGTGCATCGGATGATGCTATGCATCATCAACCCGACTCATGGACGCCATCGTAATTTGTTCCTAAGTAAGCGGCCCAACTGAGATAATCTGGTGTACTGGCGTTTAGATCCATTCGCGTCACTGTCCAAGTAGCAGATGAATGGGAATAACCGGTCGTCGTCGTCGTAATCAATTCAAGATTACCATCAGAATCCAAATCGGCGACAGTTGGAGTTCCGATACTCATATAATCGCGAGTGTAAATATTGGTCAGATTCATTCCACACGTGTTCAATACCGAGGCTGTGTTGTGAAATGTATAGGTTTCAGTTTCAGAGAATAACCCCCCTGCACCTCTAATCATCAGAACCTCATCACGGCCATCTCCATCTAGATTTACAGCCAAAGGACTGGTGAAACTTGTGTGGTTGGTTTCTTCCATCCAAAGGATCTCTCCCGTTGCCCCATCAGTCAACAAGGATGTGGAACCGATGTAATCTGGAAAGGCGCCATATACGTAGTGTGCAAATACATCAGGAACGGCATCATCGGTAAAATATCCAATGGCTGGAGAAGACCAAGACTCTGCATCTGTGACGGTTTCATCTGAAGCGTGTTCTTTGACATCGATGATCCAAATCTCGGAATAGTTCCGGCCATCGAGTGTAATCAAGCGGCCATCAAAAGTGCTGACAATCAAATCTTGAATTCCATCGAGATTCATGTCTGCAATCGAAGGGGGGGCCATCACACCCTTGGCAATACCTGGTACGGGGTCAACTATCCTCTGAGCATCGGAAATGTCACCTGTCATGATGGCATCAATCGAGGTTGCCCACAGACCACCATCCCATGTCTCTCCACCCGTGCCAAAGAGGACTTCGAATTCCATCAATGGATGAGGATGATAGAGAATCGGGGACATGTATGTCTCTCGACCATCGGGTGTGTCCGCCACGGCTAGAATCTCACCAGTAGCGCCTGAAATAATCATCAGATATCCATTGTCTCGAGGTGCACTTGGGCCCTTTGTGGGGTCACCTCCATTCGATGTTAACCACTCCTGTACGCCGTCCTGATTCTGATCGTCGATGAATTGTCCCGTGTAGAATTGATACCACTGATTACGTTCATCATTGTCTGAATCAAATTGCCATATGAGGCTACCATTCGATCCACTCACTGCAAGCAACTGGTGGTTACGGCCACCTAGAATCACATCCATTGTATCGTCGCCATCTAAGTGAGCGAACTGGGCTGATGCGAACATCTCGCCTGTGGCTGGAGTTTCCCAAAGCGGGGTACCATTTGATCCATCCAAAGCAAGAATGCTCCCGGTGACATCTCCTTCGATTCCTGTACCGACTACAATGTCGAGAATACCGTCGCCTGTGAGTTCAATGGTATAGGGTGATGACATCATACGATTGGAACCTGTTGCAGTCCAACTTGTAGTGAACTCGAGGTCAGGGCCGGGGGAACATGTGTGAACGATTGCACAATCACTGCCCGGCGGACAGGGGGGATGATCTGGAATCGGTAAATCGGGTACGTAGCGATATTCACCTACAACCGGGTGCATAGGTGTATTCATCAATCCGAAGAGGATGATTACAAAAACACAACCCACAAGATTGCGTAGTGCGTTACTCTCTGTCAGATTGAAGAAGCCTTTCAACTGACGCATTGGATTCTACGGAGAGGCTCTAGCCTCTTATCATTGGCTGCGTTCGTAAACCATTCAACTGCGTAGAGTGAGGGTTGTCACTGTTCCATCGCTTCCTGACAGAGAGTGTTTGGCTTGATCTGAATCTGTATCTGGATGATCGGTTCGAACATGGGTGCCTCGACTTTCTTTGCGGGCCTGTGCAGCCGAAACGGCTGCTGAAGCCACAAAAAGTAAACCTTGTGTTCGCAACATAGAGACCATTTCTGTATTCATCACAGGACTTGTGTCGGTAATGCTCAATTTCGTTCCCTGGAGTTCCTCAATTGCCGCAGCGGCTCTGGACAAGCCGACTGCATTGCGTTCTGTACCCATGTGTGATTGCATTGTATTAGCCAAACTCGATTGAATCGCGCCAAAATTGGCACCACCAGAGCCGGCCTCTGTCAATATGGAATCATGGAGATGGTAGGCTTCTGACAACGCGATTGAAATCGCGCTTGATGCTGAATGCTTTGAGTGCGAAGCGTGTTCAGCAGCTGATTTCCCTGCCATAGACCCACTGGCAAGGGCACCGAGAAGATGATCGCCACTGTTCAGAGCGGCTCCATGTAAGCCGGAGCAAGCGGCATCTCCCGCAGCAAAAAGACCGGATAGGAGGGTGTCCCATGAACCATTGATGACGTTGCCGGATGCATCTGTGGGGATGCCACCAATGGTGGGTCCTGCAATTGGCATGAGAGGGATTGATTCCCTTGTGCAATCAACGCCACACCGAGAGGCCAATGCTGCTGCAACTCCAGCGAACCAAGGTGAGTCCGTTCGGGAAATTCCAGTTAAATCAAGGGATGCGCCACCTGTCGAGATGATGGTCTGTGCCAGAGCATCCGGTCCCCCGTCGGTAGCCATAGGTTGGCCATCAGGTCCAACCACGGTGCCACCTGCTCCAAGCAAATCAAGCGGGAGGCAAAGGCCTGTTTCAGCGACGGTTAGGGGGTGCAGGGATGTGAATTCAAGGTCAGCGAGAGGTATGCCGGAGCGAAGTGTGAGATAGGCTGAGGTGCCCATTGCAACACCATCGCCATTCCAAGCACTTTGGAAACCAGAACCGGCCAAAAGAATAGATTTAGATTGGATTCCGTAGAGTTCGCCCGTCTGAACATCCAATGCAATCAGGCCGCTCGCTCGGCCATCATTCATGACAATTTCTAGAATTTCGACATCACCCCGACGAGGAATATTGCGTTTGATGCATTGTTCCTCAAGAATCGAACGAACTTCGCGGAGCGTTGAATCACCCGTACTTGCTGTTCGGGGATTTGTTTGTCCAGGCAATTGGCCCAAATGAGGTGTGCCATTTCGATTGCGACGGAGATTGAGCCCCCAACGTTCCAATTCCGCAAGGTGATCCACCGCGGAATTAGTAGAGGCAATGACAACATCACTCTCACACAAATCTGCGCCGACGCGTATTGTATCCGCAGCATGATTTGAGGGGTCGACCTCGCCCGAGGCCGCGGCGAGACCGCAACTCATTGCTTCATCAGAGAATGACGAGGGGGGTCCAGAACTCAGAACAGTAACGGTTGCCCCCTGGTCCGCTACTGCGATAGCAGCACGCAGGCCCGCAACACTTCCGCCCACGATGACTACATCCCAAGCCTGCATCACATCACCAAGTGGTCTTGTCCAACTGCAGGGGCATCATAAACGCACCCCCTATGATGCATCCTTGCTGGTATTCGCACCTACGGTGCGACAAACTTCGAGCGGTCGCTATGTGCGATTGCCTGATTCTGCCACCGTCGGGCGACCGTGCGAGCGACACCCATTCTACGACGCAATGATTCTCCACCACTTGAACGAGGGTGTACCTCTGTCCAGAGTGTGTCCGAACTGATTGTTTGCCCATCGACGTGTCGAATCGTGATACGAACTGGGCGACGGCCTTCGATGTCATCCGCCCATGCTACGCCGAGCCACAAAACGTGGGCTGCACCGACCAAATTACTGAGCCAAGTGACAACGTCTTCTTCGTCATTGGACCACATTGGCAACGGGTGATCTGGGGGGGTCATGGGGATGGGGGTCAATCTGAAACTCTGACGTGATGGTTGTCCATCAGGCACGTGTACCTCGAGTTCAATTGGAATTGAATTTGAACCCAAATTGTTGACCATGACGAACAAATCTCCTCGTGATTCACCACAACGGAGGGGGAGGCTGGCATCCAAACGCCATGAATGGCCGGCAATGGATTCATTGTGATCCATGAGGCCAAACTGCAGACGGTCCATCTGGCGGAAGAGATCACTCTGCCAGGCCCTAGTGTGACCCATTAATCTGGAAAGAGTTGGGAGATCAAGGTGGGGGTTTTCAAGAATTGTGGATTCGACCTCCTTGGGGCCTACAAGTTTCTCAAATTCCTGAATGAGTTGATGATGTGAGAGCATATTCTGTCCATGTAGATGTATCAAATGAAGGACATGTTCAATGGCATGATTTGAGTTCGTTCTCTTCTTGAATTTGGCTTCAAGGCTCTCTCGCCATCGTGCAAAGCGAGTGGCACTTTCTGGATCAAGATGAGCGAGAAGAATCTCAGTCAATGGATTTTGTAACGTACTCTTGTGTTGACTGGGTGCATGATGAACAAGGAATGGGAGATCATCAGAATGTTTTGGGGTGCGTCGTTCGACTAGAATCGTATGGGCAAGTGAAATGCTAGCTGCCAAGATACTGGCTACCAACAACAGGCCGCGAGTCTCGTCCCCGGTTGGAAACCGATCTGCAAGCCAAACGAGGAAAGAGAATGTCATGAGATTGCTGAATCTCATGTATTCGTGTAGACGTGATTCTGTGAGTGTGTTAAGAATTCGCTCGATGCTGCTATCTCTTTCGCCTCTAGAACGGCCTCGGGCTCCGAGGCGATCCAATCCTACCCAGAGCGAATAATTACTGGCAATTACGGACGGCCCTATGAAACAAAAAATGAACGCCGCTGACACGAGTGCGGCCAATGAAGGATCGATGATATCTGGAATCGCCATTACAGCAACCGCCGTGAAAATGGCAATTGTTGGAATGAAATTCCGAACGAGTGTCCACGACCAAGTATTCGCCAATCGTCCCCAAAATCGGCGTCCATTTTCCATACGATTAAGGCGGTTCGCAATCAAATCTTCCAATCCGTCATCAAACTCAAACCCCTCTCCATAGGGGCGAGGGAGATTTACACCACCGTCATCTCTTGGCATCCGAACAGAAGAGGTGAATCAGCAATAGGTCATCAGGGTGACGCTGGGGGCTGCCGGAATCTCCTTGAATGTCGAACAAGAGGAAAGGATGGGCGCGTCGCATAGCTGGATAGTGCACCGGCCTCCTAAGCCGGGTTCCGTGGGTTCGAATCCTGCCGCGCCCGCCACGTTCAACTCATGGCGAGACCATGACGACGGCCTGCGTTTGAAACCTGATGGAGAAAATGTTCGATTTGAATTCGAGAATGAATTGTTCGGCGCAACGATACGTCACAATCTGCGAGTGCATCGAGCATCTCGTTACGAAGCGCGGGTGCGAGCATGAGGCGGCTGCCAACTAGTTCCATGTGTATCTGGTGGACTACATCTTCAGCATCCAATGCATGAACACCCATCATCTCATCCAA
>JAPKFG010000027.1 GCA_028821675.1 Candidatus Poseidoniales archaeon | reverse complement strand
CAATCTCAGCCTTGAGGCCATAATTCTGTACAAGTTGGTCTTTGTCGAGTTTCTTGATTTCACCAATTTTGAGCCCGGAATCGGCTAGGGTCATAGCAGTGGTTTCGTCGACACCTCGACGCATCAGCGCCAGATACGTGTCTTTCTTTGCCATTACATTACCCCCGGTGAGTAGTTTGAGTGCATTGCAACCTACTTGAAGTCACGGAATTCAGGCCAGAAGCCCTGCATCAGCGCGCGCCACGCTCGGTCCTGCCGAAAGGGGGGTTCCCTATCAAGTCGTTGTCGTATACGTCCCTTTTAGGTTTCAAACGAAGTGATTTGGGCACAGAGTATCAACCAATCTTCGGGTTCAAGCATATCCGGACGTTCATCCATCAATGTATGGTCCTGTAGAGAGTGAATCGCTCCTTGCCATCGATCACGATGCCAGCCTGAAATTCGAGATAGGCGTCGTGGGGCTCTCTTCAGGAGATTGCGTAACTTTCGACGGCGGTCGCTAAAGCATTGAGATATGACCTGTCTAAACATTCGACGGTCAACCTTACTGTTCAATGAAATCAAGCGATTAATAGGTTCCAATCGAATGAGGCGAGAGGTGACTCTAGGTTGTGGTGAAAAACAGGAGGGGGGAACTCGACGACCTATCTCGATGTCATAATCAAGCCACAAAGAGAGTCCGAGTGGGCCTCGGTCTAGAGGTGGGATGGACATCGCCATTCGATCTGCGAACTCATCTTGAACCAAGAGAACTGCGGGAATCGCACGGACTTCACGTTGCATTCGTTCAAGCAACGGGCTAGAAATTTGATAAGGAATGTTGGCGACAATCGCATCGATATTTTCCGGCCATTTCACTGTCAACGCATCCCCGGCGAATAGGGTCAATTGCTCTGACTCGATTTCTTCGTTGAAGTGACGTTGCATATGTTCCAACGATCCTTCATCGATTTCAATCGCGCTCACGCGCGCACCCGCGTGAAGAAGATGATGGGTGAGAGAACCGGGGCCGCAGCCAATCTCCAGAATGTGTTGGTTAGAAATGTCTCCAGCCAATTCAATCGCGGCATTAAGCACCGAAGTATCGACTAGGTAGTGTTGGCCCAATTCGTGAACGACCGGGTGACGGTCACGTAGTAAATCAACCAAAAAGCGCGCATCGCGCTCCATTGCAATTCCTCACGCACGAATTAGCAAATCGAGAAGATTTGGTGTCATGTGTGGATCTGCAATTTCCTGACACAAACGATTTGCAAGGAGATCGGCGGCATCGATCTGGCATACTTCGTCCAAGGAAGCGATGGTTTCCCATCCAGTACGACCGCGAGTTTCAACCATTGAAAGCGCCTTTGATTTCCCAATGCCATCCAATAGTTGGAATGCATGCATTTTGAGAGTCAAATTGCCGGCTCGATTGAAAAACGAAAGGCAAACTTCGGGGTGGTCGGAAAGAATACCCTTGACAACCTCTTGTAGTTCAGATTGCGCCATGACAGAAAGATCACGATGACGAGTCATGCCGAGAACGTTGACATTTTCAAGTTCGAGTATAGTGCCTGGTAAATGTGTAGTGCTACTAACCGATGAGCGAATTCGAAGCAGATAGAGACCCTTCTCAGATATGCCTTGAATCATGCCACTGGGTTGATGGTCGAGAACGCGCCCATGAGTCTCCCCATCCAAGGGTCCAGATTCGGCAGCGGGGGCTGCTGGGCCTCTAGGTTGCATGGGAATCAGTTCTCCGAAGTAGGTCGTGCCTCAATAATAGAACGGTCAAAGTGGACCGGAACAGGTTGTATCACAGAATTTGCTTGCGAACCATATCGACGATGTGCTCAATTTCGCCACCATCCATGGGTACGCGCTTGCTCGCGAGAATCGAACGTACCTCTTCAACAGACATTGGCATCATCTCTGCAATCTTTGCACAGATATCTGAATGGGCTCCCAACTTGTCAAGTTCCATCAAACTATTGTACAATACTTTGTACACTTTAGTATCGGTTTTATGGCCGTTGCGCTGATCACTTGCAGCCCACTCAGCGTGCTGGAGGGCCAACTTCTGCTCGTAAGACAAGAAGCCACGGCGGTTTTGGGCATCAAGCAAGGCGTCTCGGACGCTTGCATAGTCAGTGTATTCTCGCTCAGTCATATTTCTCACTCCAATGATCGAAGGTGTTCGGGACGGGCAATGACGGTTTTCTGCATATTGCCATCCTTGACAGCCACAACGTATGCATTGCCCTGTTGCTCCTGTATGAAGCCAGTACGGCCTTGGAAGCGACGATGAGGCATTCCGCGTTGCTGACCACCATCAAGAACGATTGCAACACGATCACCAATCTCATAGGTGTGCATGATTCGACGGATGTTCAATCGGCCTCGCTGGGCCTTGGAACGCTTGAGAATATTTCGTGTGCCCTGTCGGGTTCCCTTACTTCGGCGCATACGAGTCCTCCATTTCCCCCTTAAGGGGGAATCGGGCGACCTGCCGCCCCTAATTAAGCGCACCGCCGTAAAGCAAACATGTATCAGTCCGCGTGGATGTCCTTCACGTCCAACAAAATGACCTCACAATCGGTCTCCAGAAGAGCAGCTACAGATGGATTTGTACGACCTTCGTCGCTGTGAATCAATTCCTTAACGTATGTTCCAGACTCACATCGAACGTCAAATTGAATCCCATCATCTGTGATGAGAATATTCTCGATTGACACAACTTTCCGATTTCGAACCTTATCCGCACGACGGTGGGCAACACGCTGAGGTGTCTGCTGTTCAAGCACTTGACCTGAGAGCGATTGGATTCGGGTAGTGACTTCCTCATCTGTGAGCCCATGGTCACTGGTGAAGCGAATTGTGTAGGATTTCTCTGCCTTGGTTTCTTTGATACGAGATACTTCAGCCCGATTAGATAAACGCAGTCCGTGAATCTCAATCTGATTTTCAGCTGCTTTGTTGATACTGTTCATCAATTTCTCTAGATCAAGCGTTCGACGAAGTGGGGATTTGAGTTCAGCAACAAATGGCCGGCCCTCGCCAAGACATCGGACATCGATATCCTCACGCCCCATGCCATGGAATGAATCAGATATTGCACCAGATGATTCAACCATAGGTTCACAGACCAAACTTTGGATACTGTATGGATACTGTTGTCCTGTTCCATTGCACGATTCACAGCCGCCGTCTCTACCTCGACAGGCTCGGCAAGGCCAACGCGTTTGAGGGATGCCGCGCTCTAATTTTCGATAGCGACCATACAGGAAAAGAGCGCGGATGTCAGCATTCACTCCAAGAGTCAACGTGTCAAACAAGAGCATGACTTCAGGGCGCTCCTTGACCCAAACAATTCCAGGTAATCGTTCCGCGACGGCGGACTGAACTGCATCTGATAGAGTCGCCTTCAGGGGACGGCTACCAGTTCCTGCGAGTGTTGAACGCAAAACCTCCTCGGATGCAACATGGTCCTTGGAAAAATGAATACCCAATTGCACTTTGGAAAACTCGACACCGGCAACCGCCGTTACTATTCGACCGGCAATCAAATCGATTTCAAGAAACAAATCCTCACAGAACGGACAACAGTCGATTCCCACATCGGGCTTCAAGTCAGAATCTCGCTCAAGTGCCTGCTTGCGAACGCGTTCACCAACGAGTGGGAGAGGGTCTCCAGCAATTCGAACTCCAGCAACACGGCCTAAGCAATGGTTACAGGTTCCGATGCGAATGGCATGTTCAATGCCTGAAGGTGCAGGACAGCGCGGGATATCACGACTAGTCGATTCGTCATCACCGAATTCGTCAAATTCGTCATCAAATTCCTCTTCTTCAAGCTCAGTGGCTGGAACTAGGTCTGCCCAAGGATCATACGATGAAGTATAGCCTGTATCGGCATACTTCGTCCAATCATCATCCTCATCGGAATCGGGGTCCATGCCATCCACCTTCGCGGCGCGAGGAAGCGGGACAACCCACCTCTTCGCTGATTCAAACGACCGAGGGGTCGGTTAAGACACTTCGCACATCAAATTGAATCTGGATTTGGGGAACCAGTGGCGATTGCATGGAGGCGATCAGTACTCCAAATACCCGAATTACAGCCGGAAGAAAAAGTGAATCTGATACCATATCCACCGACATTTTCAGCCTTGGGTTTCACGTTTTGTAAAAGGCTTACTTCATCTCGCAGTGCCTCGCTTCTCGACTCTACTTCGCGCCGAGGTTTGCAATTTGCACAAGGGCACCAAAATCGTAATTCAAGGTACGTTACAGTATGCTCAGTTTCATCCTTCCAGCGCAGAATCATGTCCATCTCTCGACGCTCAAGTTGACGTAATTTCGGAACCTCAGTCATCTGTGACACCGCCTCGGATGCCCAGCCTTCGCTCGGCGTCAATTTGTAATTGTCGGATACCACCTGCGCGCTGCGATTCACGACGAACCTCACCCCAGGCAATCATTCCAAGAACACTGCTGGCGATGATCATCGAAGCGATGAAACTCAAGGCAATCATCAATGCACAAAACAGGCCGAAGAGAGAAAAGAAGCCCATCGGAGAGAATGAGATGATGGCAAAACCAGTGACATCAGAGACAGCAGAACCGACCAAAGCGAGGCCAGAAGCGCCACCCATCGCGACCAGAGATGAATGGACGGAACGACCATTGTCACGCTCCTCTCGATAGCGTTCAACGACATGAATGACGTAATCAATTCCGACACCAAGACTCATCGCCGCAATCGCAACAGTGACCATATTGAGACCATAGCCTGCGGCTGCAATCATTCCATACAACCAAACGACGACGATTAAAATCGGGAAGGTAGTGATTGCAGCAAGAGCGAGAGCACGCTCCCCCCAGAAGAAGTTCAGCAAGAATATGACGAGGCCGCAAATTCCACCGACAGTGCCGCCATAGACTTGAGCCATCACGGCACCGATTGCGAAACCTGCAAGTAAACCCCATGAAGCCAGTAGCGCAACTTCTTCCTTGCCTCTACGCAAAGCCGCAGTCGATTGATTGACGGCTGGTCTGAAGCCCCACCACAGGGTGATGAGACATAGATATACACCTAAGATTAGTGAACCCTGAAGCTCATTCTGCATGCTTGATGCGGCAACATATCGGGTGACTGGAGAACCGGTTGGGATGGCCCACGTTACTGGATATTCTTCAGAGGACGAAGTGAGACTGCTACGAACATCCATGGGGGTGGCAGATAAATTTGCGAACGGTGCCATGTCTCGTTCGAGTTCATCGAGAGCTAGGGCAGTAATCGTGAACTGTTCGGGTCGGATGAGCCCCCAACGCATGGTCATGCGAACATATTCTGGGTTGGATACATCTGTACAGAGATGCGTTGCATTCGGATTCAGTTCACACTCAGGAGAGACATACAATTGTGGAATGCTCGGTGGAATCTCAGGAATGTTTCCAACAGCGGGAATCCCATACATGGACAGATATCCATAGAGAAATTGTAGACAAGCGCGAGATTGGGTGTCTGGTACACCATTGATTGTCTCACAGTTGACACCATTTCCAGATAGTGATTCATTCCACCCTGCCTTTGCGAAGGGCTCAGGATTTACGGCGAGACTGACCTTAGTCCAGTTCACCAATTCATCGATGGCATGCATCTCAATCACGCCGGTTGGCAGAGCAGTGAAACGTCCCGGATCTTCGGGACTGGCGTGATTCATATTGAAGCGCAGTTCACTGATGGCGGCGAATACCTTGGGATCTAGAATGTCGCCTTCGATTAGGATGACACCGGGTTCGCCCTCAGAACTGAATCGGTCATTGATGAGAAGGACGGACTGGGCAATATCAGATTCTTCATCTAGGAAATCATCGACATTGAAATCGCCCTCCAGAGACAACATCATCGGTATGGCAATGGCGGTGAGAATGAGCGTGATGATGATTACACCAGGAGCCGCCCAAGCCGAACCGCCCGAGATGCGAGACAACCAATGCTTGGGAACCAGATATAGACGATTTCCAGTTTCTTCTTCAAGACGGCCGCGGTTCTGCATCCAGAGGTCGATATCGTAACGAATCAGCGGAGCCCAAAGGCCTGTCAGAACAAACGCGGATGCAACACCCAGTGCTGCTTCAAGTCCGAAAGAACGTAGCGCAGGAATGCTAGATGTGAAATTGGCGGAGAATGCTGCTATTGTGGTCAATGAGGTCAGCATGATGGCGCGACCAACACGAGAAAGACTAGTGTGAACTGCTTCCTCCGTGGTCTTACCTTTGCTACGCTCCTCCTTGTACCTGTGAAGAGCGTGTAAACTATCATCAATGCCGAGAGCCAAAATTAGAATCGGCAGTAGATTACTGAATTGACTGCGACTGATGATTTTAATGTCAAATGTGCTACCAGCAATCATTCCCCATCCGATTAGACCCTGCATCCAAAGTAAACTAAAACCAAGTGTCATCGCCACAATGGCGACATCAGAAATCCGACGAAGGCTGCCCCAGAGCAAAATCAAAATGAACACAAACATCGTCGCGAGAAGGGTGACAGATTGTTGCAATTCACGATTGACTTCGATGTTGATTCCGGTCGGTGGTGCTACGATTGACACAGACAGTTGATCTGAGACTCTAATCTTCTGTTCAAGGCTGAGCAAGGCCCAATCTGCAGAACATGGCCCATCTCCTGATTCTTGACTTTCAAGACACTCTTCTCGAGTCAGATTGGGTGGAGTCGTATACAATGTCAAGCCATGCCATGTCATCGAATTGTCTTCAGAACGGGCGTCAGTCCAAACAAAGGTGTAACCCGTATTGGTCATATCCACCTTGTCCAATTGAATCAGAATCCAGGTCGATGATGCTGACCATCTTCCCGGCATCCAGACCGCGTTCTGGAAGGTGCCATCCTCTCCAACTTGGCCACCCACGGGGCCAATCACAGGGCTATCGGGAACGGGAAGAAAAGCACGGTCAGTCGTCGTCCAACGCATGAATACGCTGGGATTGGTGAGAATCATGCGATTGGCGGCAAGGTCAATGTGGGCTTGTGTCACATTCTCATCATCGAATCTCAGGCACTCCAACACTCCACAGTCAGACCAGTTGGTCAGTGGAGGAATCACATTTCCAAACGGATCGAATCCCGAACGCGTCAACAAAGAACGGTTGGCCATGAATGATTCAAATTGCTCATACAACGAGAGGGTACCATTGGAGCTCTCTCCGGTCAATTCACTGACGATTGGACGATAATATGCTGACAATGGATCGTTGCGTACAATCATAATCTTCTGTTCAAGTTCTTGCAGGAAACTCAGATTGAAGACACCACCTTCAGGAATTCCTTCCCCGGACATTCCTTCGCCATCCCCTTGGAAAGGTGCGATTTCTTGCGGTGTTGGCAATGCCAATCTATCAGGGATCCCATCGGCATCTGTATGGGGTGCTTGGTTGCCGTTCTCGACAAAAGAGGGGTCGCGAATTGAAACTAGGAAGCCTAGCGTGAATTCTTTGGATTGAAATTCGTCATTTATGACTCTCTCAGCCTCCATTTCAGGGCTGTCCATATCATATGATTCAACATCGATTGGGGTCAGAGTTTGCTGCAAACCTGGTACCATGATGAGGGAAAATAGAATGATGCCAACATGAAATTTTAAGCGATTGCGAATGGCAAAACTCGCAACGCCAGAGAAGTCCCTCATGTTATTCGCCGGCCGTAGGCCGGAGAGTTGAGTATAAGGGCGTGTCCATCACATGCCTGCGTCTCGGAGAGCCACTAGAGCATCACGCTGAGAGGGGGTCAAAGATTCAGGCTCATCGAGCGTAAATTCGATGTCTAGATCCGCCCCTGCAAAGCCCATTTTTGGTAATCGTTTACGATCGCCTATTCGCGTCGCAGGGGCCACTTTAACGGAGACCGTTTTTCCAGCTGGAGTCGAAACGATAACCTCGCCACCAAGCATCAGAGTCGAGTACGAAACAGCGACCTCTTGGACGAGATGTTCACCCTCCCATCGACGACCCTCTTCAGCATCGATTCGAAGTGTGACCGTCAAATCTCCCGGGTCACCGGTGGGATGTTCATTACCCATCTTTGGCAACTTCAATTGTTGTCCATGTTTGGCCCCTTTTGGAACATTGAGGGTCAGGCGAGTTTTCTTTCGGCGAACACCAAGATTTGTACAATGAACACATCCTCTGGCTTTGCACTCAGAACATCGCACCAATCTGTTGTGTGTAAACTGAACTTTTCCGCCCTCCAATGCGCGTTCGATTTCGATGTCCAGTGGGGCTGAGATATCGGCACCTTTTGCAGCCTGAGGTGGGGCTGTTCGAGGTTGTCCAGCAAAGGGTGAAGGCTGGGGGCGAGCGGACCCCCCCATGAACTGTCGAAAGAGATCATCAATACCCACTCCACCCATGCCACCGGGCGTTCCTCCCATGCCACCGAAGACCTGTTTCATCTGTTGTTCCTCGTCATGTTGGCGCCGTTTTTCGGGAGTCTCTACCTTCTCCCAAGCGCTCTGCACTGCCTTGAAACGCTCTTCCGCAGCAGAATCGTCAGGATTACGATCAGGATGATACTGGCGAGCCAACTTTCGGAAGGCACGTTTAATCTCTGCATTAGGGGCATCTTTGGAAACCCCAAGTGTGCGATAGGGGTCCGACATCGACCCTCCATCGAAGGGACTGATTTCAAGTTGAGGCAAGAACCCTGATGGAGGGCCGCCTTCCTCAACCCTTCATGGCGGACGAGACTACGGGCCTTGTTCGCTATACTGATAGTTGGCTCATCGATGTCGATGGACGCCCACATCAAGGTGATTTCATCCTTCGACCGGATGGAGATTGGCTGCGAAGTATTGGCGACGAAGATGTTGAATTCCAAATCGATGGTGGAGGCAGATTGCTAACTCGAGCATTTCAGAATTGGCACACACATCTGGCGATGGTTCTCAACCGCTCGATGGGTGAAGGTTTGCCATTGATGCGCTGGTTGGAAGAGAGTATCTTCCCCACTGAAAAGGGATTGACACCTGAATTTGTGGAAATCGGCACCAAAGCCGCAGCCGCCGAATTGATTGCCACTGGAACCTCATTTGCCTGTGATATGTACTACCATCCGGAGGTGGTCGGCGAAGTTCTCGCAGAAAGTGGGCTCCGCGGACTCGTATGTGGGCCAATTACGGACGGATTGACACCCAATTTTAAGGCGGGCTCCGGTGACGCTCTAAGACACGTCGAAGGATTGATTCGAAGCGGTTCCTCAACACCCGAAAGAGTCGCATATGGAATCGCAACCCATTCGGTGTACTCCTGTACTGAAGAATTGCTAAAAAAAGCTGCAGATGTGGCCAATGCAACTGGGTGTGCCCTAAGTATTCACACCTCTGAAACACGTCAAGAGGTCGCTGATTGTCATGCTGCGCATGGCATGTACCCCATCGAATATCTCGAAAGTATCGGATACTTCCAAGAAGCGACAATCTGTGCCCATTGTGGCTGGGTAACCAAACGTGAAATGCGAATTCTTGCGAAGCATCAAGTCCACGCTGTTCACTGCCCCGTAAGCAACCAAAAATTGGCCACCGGGGGGACAATGTCCTATCCGGCGATGATGGAAGCTGGTGTCGATGTTCGATTGGGGACAGATGGCGCAGCCAGCAACAATGCTCTCGATATGCGGGCTGAGATGAAAGCGGCCAGTCTGATTCAGCGTCACGATCACTGGGATGCAACCATATTGGACCCTATTCAGACATACGAATTGGGGGTCCGAGACTCAAAGGATTGGGTCGCTTGGGACCTCAATGATGTTCGCATGCGACCAATTGGGCGTGATGGGCGGAGATTGTTGGCGAATCTAATCTACAGCAGTGGGAATTGCCTCGATCTATGGGTCGATGGGCGACCGTTGCGCCGTGATGGGAAAACCCTGACAATCGACGAAAGCGCAGTATTCGATGAACTCGAAGAGGCTGTTCAAACGTACTATCAGCACGTGTAGGTGATTCAATGAAGGGTACGGCAATGGGTCTGGCTGCCCTTTTGCTTCTCACCGGTCTATCAGGATGCTTCGGTGAAGAAATGAAGGAAGACCCGCCTTTGGAAGAGATTCGGCTGAATCACCTGCGAATGAAAGGGTCGCACAATTCGTATCACGTCAAAACGCCGGGCGTTTCCACACTCGTTCCAGAAAACAACTACTCCCATGCAGATCTTGACGTGCAGGCGGATAGATTGGGAGTTAGACAGTTTGAGTTGGATGTTCATTACATCCCAGGCATGGGATTACGCGTTTATCATACGACATTGGATCCATCTACCAATTGTGACGGATTCGCGGGTTGCATGAGCGTGTTGCTCAATTGGTCGACTGAAAATCCACAACACGCTCCTCTGTGGCTCTTCATCGAACCGAAGAATTTGCCGACGGTCGTCCAAGAATTGGACATCTTAGAGATGATTCAGACAGAAATTGCAACGACATGGCCTGCGAACAGAACGATTACACCAGCAGATGTACAAGGAGATGCGGATAATCTTCGCACGGCGATTACCAGCAACGGATGGCCGACGTTAGAGGAAAGTCGCGGAAAGACGCTCTTCGTCCTCTTGGACAAGACCGAAATCCGTGATCTCTATGTTGAGAGGAATCCCACTCTGGAGAACCAAACCATGTTCGCAATCGTCGAAGAAAATCATTCTCTGGCAAGCATCATCTCTTTTGTCAACCCGGATACACATGGTGACAGGCTGCGGGATGCTTCTGCCATGGGTTTCATGGTACGCACTCGACCGGATGAAGCCACCATCGAAGCCCAAGATGTGAACTATTCTAGATTGGAACTAGCATTGGAAACTGGAGCGAATTTCATCACCACGGATTTCCCCGGCAACGATTTGGTGGCAAACTTCGCAATCTGGCTGCCTGAAGGGCCTGTGATGTGCAATCCACAAACCTCCCCCGAACATTGCGCAACGCGCGACATCGAACCGTGGGGGAACTATACACCAATCTCAATTGGCTAAGGGATGCCTTCATGGACGAGTTATGTTCACGCCAGTGTGAGTGAGATGTCTGAGGATGTATCGGCTGACGATGACGCGTTGGATGGTTGGGGGGGAATGCTCGATGCCATCAATCCGGTCAAAGTCAAATTGAATGTGCTGCTGCTGGCGATTCCCATCACTCTCTATGCTGCATATGTAGAACACAATCCAGTTATGGCATTCATTGCTTCCATGGTTGCCATCATGCCTCTCGCTTTCCTAATGGGAAAAGCCACAGAACAAATCGCATTACGCACCACTGAATCGATTGGGGGTTTGCTCAATGCAACATTCGGCAATGCCGCTGAGATGATCATCGCAGGAATGGCCATCTTCGCCGCCGCTGAGGCCCACAAAAACGGCGATTTTGGGGCGAGTGAGGTTATGGTAGACGTTGTCCGTGCTTCATTGATTGGTTCGATTCTTGGCAACCTGTTGCTGGTACTGGGATTGGCATTCGTTTGGGGGGGCATCCACCACAAAGTACAGTCATTCTCAACCGCTGCTGTGGGCGCAAATGGTTCTCTTCTTCTCCTCGCAGTGATTACTCTCACATTGCCTACTGCCTACGGGTTCTTGCCAGAGGATGAGCAAACGGTTGGTGGTGTGATGAATCTGTCACACGCTGCTGCAATCATTCTGATTGCACTGTATGGATTGTTTCTACTATTCCAACTCAGAACGCATCAAGAATTGTTTGCGACCGATGGCACCCATGAGCACGAATCGGCCACAATGTCACAGAGGGAAGCGGTTACTCTACTCTTGGGTGCCACAATCATTCTCGGATGGATGGCTGAAATTCTCGTTCACTCGATTGCAGAGGGTGCAGAATCACTCAGTCTAAGTCCCCTGTTCATCGGCGTCATCCTGATACCATTCTTCGGCAACGCCGCTGAACACTTCACGGCCGTGACAGTTGCGAAGAAAGACAAAATGGACCTTTCATTTGCAATTGCAGTTGGATCCTCGACGCAAATTGCAGTCTTCGTGGCTCCTCTAATGGTTCTCTTGGCATGGTTGGTCGGCGTTGACCTATCCTTTGAATTCGGTCTCTTCGAAACGATTGCAGTGTTCTTGTCCGTGTTGATTGCCAACGCAATCGCATCTGATGGCAAGAGCAACTGGCTTGAGGGTGCGATGCTGCTTGGAACCTATGCAATCATGGCAGCAGCATTCTTCCTACACGCGTGATGATTCCCATGAAGCGCGTACTCCTACTCATCGCAAGTGGTCTTTGTGCACTACTGATGATTGGTGGAATGATTGGTTACACATTCGAGGACTCAATCGACAATGTACCCGTTCCAATGACCGGAACTGCAGTGGGGTTCGCAGATGAACCATTGACAGAGAGTGCCATTCCATCGGCATTCATCAGCCCCGAATTGACAATCACCTGGAAGGGGGATGTCTGGGTCGGTTTGGTTACAGCGGAAGAATACGAACGATGCGCACCCAGTGATGGAATTTCAACCACTTGTGGACCTACATCGACGAACTTCGCTGCTGGTGGACCCAGTACGAAAGATGCGAAGACATTCACTTACGACATTGGTGGTGATGTCTACTATCCCGTTGACGGGCAGGACTTCGGTGGAACCGAATCCAGTGTCGATGTGGATTACAGTGTCAAGGTGACCTTGGCGTGGCCAGTCATCATCTTCCTCGGTGCACTGGGAACAGGACTGCAGATCCTCGCATACCGAATGCGTTAGAATTCAGTGGTGAGTTGATGGCTGGGATTCGGATTGCAGTCACGGGAACCCCTGGGACTGGAAAAACCACTTTCTGTTCCATCTCAAATCATCGGACAACAACCGTAGAAGAAATCGCTGCAACTCATGATTGTATAGGTGAAGTCGAGGATGATGGAGCGGCCCCAATTGATGTTGAGAAATTGGTGAATACAATCATCTGGCCAGAAGGAGAAACTCTCCTCATAGATGGGCACCTATCACACCTACTTCCCGTCGATGCAATCATTCTCATTCGATGCCATCCATCGCTCTTGAAGCAACGATTGTCGCAACGAGACTATTCCGAATCAAAGGTTGAAGAAAATGTCGAGTGTGAATTGATTGGAGTTATCTCAGCAGAATGCCTTGAACGACCCTGTCTTGAAATGGATTCGGTAATCGGAATTGAGGCTATGATTGCAAATGCAGAGCGTTGGATAACAGATGGGTTCAAACCCATACGGCCAAACGAAGGGATTGACTGGATTGGACAAATCCATGGAGATGATTGAATGGCATTCGAGAAAGCGAGAGATGGGCACACACGGATGTTGAAACCCATTGTCGATCGAATGTCAAATGTCGACCCGGCGACTCTGACTTGGATTAGTGTGCTGTTCGCAGCGGGCTGCTGCTATCTCATTACGACCGCAGGTAGGGATTCTGACGGTGGTTGGCGATTGCTCGGGGCGTTTGCATTGCTTTTTGTCGCAGCGGAACTCGACGCCTTGGATGGAGCGGTCGCTAGAGCCTATAACAAGGTCTCAAAATATGGAGATTGGTTGGATCATACAATCGACCGAATCGTGGATTTGGCACTGCTCATCGCAATTGGGATTAACACCGCCTGGATTACGGTACACTGGCTTGGATGGGCAGCAGCAACCATGACTTTACTCGGTTCTTACATGGGGACACAGGCTCAATCTGTGGGCTTGGGCCGCAATTATGGCGGCTTCAGTCGGGCTGATCGACTGGTCACGACTTTTGTCGGCCTATTTGTAGGTGCAATCATGGCCTTTCAAGGAACCTTAGACGTTGAAATTCCGGAAGTAATCGCAGATATTGTCGGATTCGATGGAATCAACGCACTGAGTGCTGTTTTGGTCATTTCATTGGCCGGAGGAATCTGGACATTTCTGACACGTGCAGCTTCATCTCGTAAACAACTTCTCGATGGGAAATAAAGAGGACTAATCCAACCCGCCTTAAGGCGGGTTTGAAGCCGTCAGACTCAAATGTGCCACAAGGGCAGGGCCAAGTCGAGGCTAGGCCATGCGTAAAACGAATTCTCGTGTTCCGATGTTTTTGATTGCCCTGATGCTAGGATCTCTGATGACTTGGGTCCCACCGGTTGCTGCAGCAGGTGAAACCAGTGAAGATGAGGAACTACAAGCCCAGAGCATCACTGCCATGTTCGACAGCACGACTGAATCTACAACTGTGTTCTGGAGCAATATTGCGACAAGCGATTACCCGCTAATGCTGCAGATGCAGCAATCTCGATATCTGGTCTATCGCCACAATGCGCCACTGAACGAATCTGTGGTCGCCAATCTGCAACCTTGGGCCAATGTTTCAATGTGTCCAGGTTTGGTTGGATCTTGTTCGGAAGGAACTTTTCAAGAGACATACCCACTCCCTGCTGGAACCAACGGTACTTACTACTACGCCATTGTCACATATTTTGAAAACAACAATGATAACGACAGTGGAAACGATTACACCTACATCATCAACCAAGTACCATATTCACCCGAATATGTTGGAAATTACATCCATAATGAAGCCAATCTATCTGAAGGGGTGATTGAACTCACCAACGAAATTACAGCACCGTTTTTCGTTCAAGCAAACTATGTTGAATCCCTAGGGGTGACGGATATCAGTTGGGTGAATTTGAATACCATCGTTCCAGACAGTCTTCCTGAAATCGGAGAATCAGCGTACGAGATTTCTGTGTATCGACATTTGCAGATTGCCAATAGAGAAACCTGGATGGGGATCTTCAAGGAACAAGTTGCGCAACTGGATGCGGGTGATACCTCCTATCGATACCAAGTGCCTGCGGAAACTGACATTGACGCTTACTACACTGTGACCTACTTTTACCTCGGCTACGAGGATGTTAGATTCTTGGGGACGAATACGCTGGAGAATTTCATTCATGAAGACAATGTAGCCCCCGGTGCAATCCAAGATGTGGCCGCTTCCTTCGCTGCTGAACCCGCGGGAGGCACCGGAAATACAACCATCACATGGACCGATATTGAATCTGAGAGTGGCGAAACTTACCACATCTGGCGCTCGGGATTGCCCATCAACGATACTACATCGGACGGTGTCGAGATGATTGGAACCGCCTCTGACGAAGATGGAGTCTATATGCACGAAGTTGAACGCGGTATGCTGGGCCTTGCCTACTATGCAGTGACGGCTTCCGACGGATATGGTAATCACAATAACATCGTCACTGAAAGTGCCGCATTACAATTCGAAGATGCTGTGGAAGAAGATACCTTCACACCATGGGTTGCTGAACCTACCAACGTCTTTGCTGAATATCTTGGTGGCGGACAGACCATCGTGACTTGGACCGACCAACTCGGCGTCGAGGGAGAACAGTATCACGTTTGGCGATCGAGCGTTCGTTTGACATCTCTATCGAACCTTGAATTGGTGGCTGAACTGGTCACCATTGTCCCTGATTCAGTGGAAACAGCGACCATCGAAATTGGCGATGACCTCGATGAGCCAAGTTACTACTGTGTATCGAGTTTAGCTCGTTACAGTCTTTCATCGCAACCTTACGAAGATCTGCGCTTCATGCAGAATTGTTGGGGACCCATCGATGAAGATACAAGAAATCCAGATCTAGCCTTCCTACAAGATGCGTACATGACGGATCAAGGTGGTGAAAAAATCACTCTACTACGTTGGGTCAATTCAATGTCAGAATCTGGTGAAACGTACCAGATATGGATGAGTGAGACAGACCCATTTCAGGGTAATACGTCGCTGATGAATGGAGATGTTATTTTGGATGAAGGTTGGGTTCCAGTCCTTGATCCGATTGTAGCACTTTCCAACAATATGCCCGATTTCACCAGAGCCATTCCTCTTGAAGTCAATCTCGACAAACAAACTTGGTATGCTGTCACAATGACCGATCAATACGGCAATGCAAACACCCAATTCTCAATGTCGATGAATGCCCGCACGGTGATCGAAGATACCACCCCCCCAGAACTCACTCTTGAAGTCAGAAATGATGCGGGGGAACTTGTCGATGCACTCCGTGCAGGTGAGTATCAATTACGCATCTATTCAAACGAGCCCTTGAGCGAGTATCCGATTCTTGATATCACGACATCAGATTACGCTGTAGATGAATTCGGAACCATTCTCAGTGGCGAATTTTTCACCGAACGCGGCTCGACCGTTCGAGCACAGCCTCTGCAAGGCAGTGTCGAAAATGCATATCGATATACCTTTGAGATTACCAGTCAGATGGAGACTGCTGATATTCACCTAGTGATTACCATCCGTGACGCATCACAAAATCAGGCGATCATCGATGTATTGGGCTGGTCAATCGATTCACAATTGCCAACCATCGAAGTCTATGCACCCAGCCAGAACAGTCTCTACCTATACGGTGAATCAATCCACGTCTATGGTGCAGTCTCCGATGATGTCGGGGTGACTGCTGTTGAAGTCAAATTCCGTTACTATCAGAACAACTTGATGCGCGAAACCGAATGGACGGCAATGATTGATTTAACGACCCATTCAACCGATGAGAATACAATTGTATTCGAATGGTGGGAACCCGCAGCAACATTCCATGATCTTGGAAAGAACCAGCGTGTGTTCATTCGCGTCACTGATTTATCTGGAAATGAGCGAGAATGGAATACACAATTCACAGTTGACAATTGTGTTCGTACAATCCTTGACTACCAAACCGCATGTATAGGACAGGACGTCTTTGAACCAGAAGCAGAAGAAGAACCTGTTGAGGAAAGCTACTACGAGGGAATCTATCTGATGGTATATGCCCTTGGTGGAATCAATGTTATTCTACTGATACTCACGATGATGAGCGTTCTGATGTCTTCAGGCGATGGTAAGAAGAAAAAGGGTGAGGATGACGAGGAAGACGACTGGATGCGAGAATTCATGGGCGGAGGAAGTGATTCAGATTCAGATTCAGATGCTGGAGGCGCCGCTGATATCAGAGGTGATTTAGATTCCGCTCCCGTCAGAGATTTATCCAAGACGGAAGTTTTGGCTGAGGATGAAGATCCATTTGCCAAGTCTGAAGGACGCGATCTAAAGCGTCGTGAAAAGAAGGATGTTGATGAGGACTCCGACGACGACGACGACGACGACGAGGATGACGACGACTTCGACGACGAGGATGACGATTGGGATGATGATAGCGGCCCCAAGAAGAAGACTGTCAAACGCAAGTCACCCAAGAAGCGCAAGACCATCAAGCGCAAGAAGTAAGGCCGGGTGGTCTACTGTTCGGAATGGGAGATCCTGCGACGGTTATCGACCAATATCGTCGCTATGTCCAAGATGGACGCCTCGAAATCAGCGAGGTCATGGCCTCAGAACTCAGTGATTTGTTGTTGTACAAAAAAGGAAAATCACTCGATGAACAAGGCCATCTCGTCACCGCCTTACGAGATCTCTCTAAAATCTATGAGATTCGAACCAAATGGAAAGAGAGTCGGGCCGCTGCATCGATGCTTGTCAAAGCACGAAAGCGGTACGTCAAACTTCTCAACGCAAATGGAATGCATACAGAGGCGAAAGCCTCAGCCAAGGCCGAAGCTGCTGATGAAGTGCAGCGCGGGCGCGTACGCGCGCACGAGGGTTCACTCAGAGCTGCTCTGTCTCATTGGAAGCGCGCGCGCAAGGTTCAACCGGGACTCATAGAAGCCTATTGGCAGCCTTTAGAGGCCCATGAAAACATCAAATCTACCCTCAAAGGTGCAGGCAAAGCCGGCCTTGCACTGGCCAAGATATTGACATCTGTTGGCCCTGTCAATCGTATCGGGGAATCATTCCAATTGCAACCTGAGAATACTGAAGCACAACCCTTGGAATCACTGCTTCTCAATCTATCTAGGTGGCTAAAACCAGAGTTGGCTCTTCCTGCGAAAGCATCAGTTGCACTCGATGCATCAAAACGTGAATTGAATCGACAGATTGTGTCAATTGAAGCGGGAGAGCAAGCGGCTAATGCGAAACTTCAGGCAGCCATTGATACGCTCCAACCTTCAATCGATTATCACGAGTATTCCCGTGGCGGAACATCGTGACTATTCCTTTCCTAGATAGTTTAGCCATTGTCGGCACGATGGGCACCATGTCCAGCGATTGCCGTTGTTGATTGTTTCATGGGAGGGTCCCCCACAGGTGGTACAAGGTGCATGAACAGATGTTTGTGTGACGCCAGACGTTGTTCCGACTTCAGTTTCGGATGGGCGGCGCATGAACAGAACACCGAGAACTAGAACGGCAATAATACCGATGATGATGGCGGACCAAGCAATCATGGAGAGGCCATCGCTTGCTGATGATTCACCTTCAACCTGCTCGCATGGTTCGCAAT
>JAPKFG010000104.1 GCA_028821675.1 Candidatus Poseidoniales archaeon | reverse complement strand
AACTTCAGGAATTACAGGTATTGCTGGAACTTCCGGGATGGCTGAGACAGGGGACGGTTCAGGCGGTGTAGGCAATTCGGGCTCAGCCACCGAAGGGGCTGGAGAAGGGTCGATGGCGAAAGCGCCATTTTCCATATCATCGGGAATTGCTGAGGCTGATTGCACCGGTTCGATATCTGCACTCTCGGTCATTTCGACGAGTTTGACTACAGGGGCACTATACTCCTCTTCCTCAAATGCGAGATCTGGTCCTTCACCGACATCGAATTTCGTGACATTCTTCGGTGCATCTGCTGCTGTGAGAACATACTCTTCTTCTTCCGACTCCTGTCCCTTGACGCGAGCAACCTGTTGAGGAGCATCGAATTGATGATCCATTGAAACAGATTGATCAACTTCAACCAGTCCCTCATCATCGTACTGAGAAACTTCAACCGTCATATCATCCATCGAAAATGCATGAGCGGTCCAATCGACGAGGGGCTCGTCATTGGCATCTTCCTCTTCTTCTTGGAGAAGCGCATCGAATAAATCACCGCTTTCCTCTTCGGTAATTTCTGATACAGTTTGACGATGGGCTGCAACTGTAAATTCGTAGTAACAACGTGAACACGATTCAGCCTCCTCAGCGTTCAGCAATTGGCAAAGCGGACAGATTTGGCCATCGACCTGTTTCTTCCGCTTTCGCCCGAAAATTGTCCCACCCAAAATGAGGGCGCTCTCAATTCCTGTATAAGATTCGCTGCCCCCCGCTTGAAGGATAATAGGTTCAATTAATGCTGTGGGAGGGTCCAAAGGCAGCCGAGTATCAGGGACCTCCATGGCAGACCGGAAAGGGAAGGTGCGTCGTATCAAACGCGGACCTCCAGCAGGTTCATCCACACATTCAGAAGGAAGAGAAGAAGACGATGGAATCTCTTTTCCACGATCACAAGATCACTTTGAACGATTCAATCGGCTCATCGATTGGGAATTGGAAGACGAAATGGCTGCTGTTGAGGAACGTCTTCGAAAATGGGGACGTAATCGATTGGTCGAGAATGGAATCACTCTCTATGATTTAGAAGGACGAAATGATGGGTGGCTCTTTGGGGAACGAGTCGTCAAATTGTATACACGAGGAGAAGCGCTTCCCCATCACCGATTTCGGCATGGAGATATCGTGACTCTTTCTCGAAAGAATCCACTCAAAGAGAAAGTGATTGAAGGCACCGTTTTGTCTCGTTCTCGAAAATTCATTCGCATTGTCGTAAATGAACAACCGGCAAAAATTCGTTCCGATACTTGGCGACTTGATCGAGGAGCGAATAGAGTGGCTCACGATCGTATGGCAGCAGCAATTGAGTCTCTGTTCAGTGACGAGAGTTCAACCCTTCTCCGGGAACTCATCTATGGTCAAGTTAGGGATATGGAAAGTAGTTCTTCTCGACCGGCGAATTTGGGTGGTATTCAGAAACGTCTGATAGCGCAAGCCAACCACTCAGGCGATCTGAATCCAATTCAGTCGAAAGCATTCGCGAATGCGATGGAATATCGCCTATCTCTGATTCAAGGTCCCCCTGGTACAGGGAAGACGCACACGGCCGTACGAATTCTAGCAGCTTGGGCACGCAATGATGCTGGTCCAATATTGGCTGTTGCAGACTCCAACGTGGCGGTAGACAATCTGGTGGAAGGACTGTTGGAACAGGGTGTCAAAGCGATTCGACTTGGGCAACCTGTCAAGGTTCGAGAATCATTGAGAGATGCGACGATGGCGGCCCAGATGGAAGAACACCATCTTCGCGAAGATGTTGATACGATCATTGAACTCAATGAAAACGCTATGCGAAGATTGCCGGCCCTCAAAGGTAAGGAGAAAGGATTGGCACATCGTGATATCAAAAAAGGGTGGAAGGAAGTTCGACGCATTGAGAATCAAATGCGTGACGATATTCTAGAACATGCCCAGGTCATCTGTGCAACCTGTGTAGGCACAGGGAATTTCTTGTTAGATTCGCGTCGGTTCCCGCTTGTTCTTCTCGATGAAGCAACACAGGCAACAGAGCCCGCTTCGCTGATTCCATTGACCAAGGGCGCACGACATGTTGTACTGGTCGGAGATCATCATCAGTTGCCACCTACGGTCATTTCTCGGCGAGCGGAAGAAGGGGGGCTTGCGTGTTCATTGTTTGAACGTCTGGTTGCACTTGGAGCACCATCGACCATGCTCACGACACAATACCGAATGCATCCCGTCATCAGAGAATGGCCAAGTGAACGATTCTATGGTGGCGAATTGGAAGATGGGGTCACCGCTGAAGAAAGAACCGCTCCAGCAGGTTTCGTCTGGCCTGATTGGAACGCACCGGTGGCGTTCATCCCAGTTGAAGGTGCGGAAGATACCAGCCCCGATGGGTCATCCAAGCATAATATGGATGAGGCGGGTTTGGCTGTTCGAGTTGTCGATATGTTGCTCTCAGGAGGCGATATCACGCCGCATGATATCGGTGTGGTCACCCCGTACAGTGGACAGGTTCGACTGTTGAATGATTTGTTTGAAAGCGCCGGGGGAAGAGAACAACATGAACCATACCATGGCTTGGAAATCAAAACCGTAGATGGTTATCAAGGGCGAGAGAAAGATGTCATTGTTCTCTCTGCAGTCCGTGCGAACGAGGCAGGGGAAATGGGTTTCCTCACTGATCGACGAAGATTGAACGTGGCCATCACTCGAGCGCGGAGAGGTTTGATTGTACTCGGACATGCACGCACACTGAGAAACGATTCGAGTTGGGCTTCATGGTGTGATTGGGCCTCGGAGCGTGGTCTTGAAGCGTATCACGTCCTCCACATGTGACATTAAGGGCGATTAACGCGGTAGAAATCGAGGCGAGAGAATGGGACATGAAAATCCAATCTCGACGTATGGCAAAGGGCCGACACTGGCCAAAGTTGCCGTTCAGGCAGAGCAGGGGCACTGGCCCGTCCCAGAGGGAACAATTCTCGCACCCCTATGGAAACGCATTTCCGCTTACATTCTCGACACGACTGTTGTCATGGGTGTACTCCTCATCGCAACTGGTTCTTGGATCGCTTATGCATGGAATCTGGATGCACTATTGAGTTCAGAATGGACCTTTGTCTTGGTCAATTGGGCTCTCATTCTAAGTTTCAACTATCTTTACCACAAGTACACGGTTCATGGAATGGGCCGTTCACTGGGACAGCGATGGTTCGGTTTAGCTGTCGTTCGTGAGGACGGGGAGCCCCTACAACGAATGGATTGTGGCCGGAGAGCAATCTCAAAATTGCGCTATCTCATACCCGTATTTAATTTGATTTTCTTGTTCATAGACGGGAGACATATTCATCGTAGGCACACACATCAGTCAAGCATCGACCTCGCCTGTGCCAGTATTGTTGTCATCGCAAATTCTCTTCCTCCCGCGAAACGTCACAGTCTGCGCTGAACGGAGCGGGATTCAAGTAGCGGCGATGTGTCGACGAAACATGGCGCAGCGCAGCATCTCATCGAATGGTGTAACAGCAACGCTGTGGGCTGTCGTTGAAGAAATAGATGAGGATGACGAAGATATTCTTGAAGTGACCATTGATGTAGTCAATGATTCCAATTGGGATTTGTGGGATATCAGTGGTGACATTCGGGCCATGGATGGTACGCATGCGCACTCACGTGGTTTCCCCGACCGAATTGGTTCAGGGGAGAATGATGAACTCAAATTCTGGGTTCCTTCAGATACGGGTGCTTGGTTGTTCAAAATCGAATTCAATACGGATTCCGGGGCAGGAACCGTTGAACTAGGGCCCTTTGCAAATGATTTGCGAATCGCGACAACATCTCGACCTGCACGCATTTCTAAAGAAAAGGTAGAATCATCGATGAAAGTAGCTGCAACCGTTGCAGACCCTATGGCAGCAGCCTTTGGTTCAGCACTGAACAGCTTCGGAGATGAAGAAATTATCAACCCTGGATTACAGGCAGAAGTGAGTTCCAATGATCCCATGCAAGCCGCATTCGCAGGTGGGCTTCTCGTTGCACAGGAAGCGCCTGCGGCACCCTCGCCCCCTCCTTCTCAACCACTAGCGGCACCCTCGCCCCCTCCTT